>JBBRDM010000050.1:0-30409 GCA_038203935.1 Chthonomonadales bacterium | reverse complement strand
TTGGCAAAGGTCCGTGGTCGTTCGATGTTCAGTTACAGGCAGGAGATAACCAGGTAATGGTAAAGTGGGTGCGCAGCCAGGAACCCTCGCAGTTCAGCCTCACGGTATCAGACCGCTATGGCCGCGGCTTGCCAGAAGTTGGAAGCACCTCCTGGTAGGACAGTGCACAAATACCACGAATTAGTAACTCATGTTACGCAGTCAAGCAGTTTGCCGAGAGCAAATAAAGTTTTTCGATCTCCAGAGGAAATTGCGAAAGCCTAAATGCAGCATTTTCACCTAACCCCCTGACCCCCTTCCCTGATTCCCTCGTGCCTCGGAGGGAAGGGGGAATCTGTAATTATGACTCTCCCCCTTCCCTAATGCAAACTGCTTTATCGTTTGCATGGGCAGGGAAGGGGGCGGGGGGGTTAGGTGAAAATAATCGAACATATACTATTTTGAAAAGCTTGCCTGCGTAACATCAGTTAGTAATTTCTGATCTCAAAAAATGATTCGTTAGCCGAAGAGAAAGCCTATGTGTAACAGGAGATTTATCAGAGCTTACTCTTCAGCACAGCCAGCCTGCTACTCATCCCCATAGAAAAACTCTTCTCGCACAATCTGGCCGTTCGCTACGGTATAGAGAGCAGCTTCTTCCATTTGCATTCGTTTGCCAGAGGGCTTATTGGTCACATCATATACGAATCCCATAATGAACCTATCGCCATGGGGCCATGGCCCGGTTACAACGGCAGAATGGATTTCATGATTATCCATGAACCATTTCCCCTTGGCTTTAATCCCCTGGATACCTTTTGTCTCCTGTTCCATTCCGGGCATTGCCATCGCTTCCACACTGACTGCGTTCTCGGAGAAGAGAGTGTTTAATGCCTCTTCATTCCTGCCCTGCCTGCAAAGTTCGGCCAGTTTGTTTGCTATTTCTTTGGTATCCATGCTGCTTCCTTTCGTTTCTGACACAAGTGCTTAAGCGTATGCACATCAAATTTCTGGTGAATCAACTATTCTCATTGACGCCATGTTAACTCTCCACGTTCCCGAAGAAACAGTAATTTTACTAAAATTCTGAAAGGTCTATTCCAGTTCATAAATGCAGGAATCGAAGGAACTATTCACGAAGTGAGTGCCTATTCACCTTTAAGGAAATTCAGAATGCTTTTGTTCGGGACGCTGGCGCTCACTATGATAAACTCGACACTCAAACCCCCTTCACCGCTTCAATGGACTGCAGCTGCCCCAGGAATTTGGCGCACTGTTATTGGAAAGAATGATGCGCTCAATCTGCTTACCGCTGCAGAGGCGCATCCAGCTAAGCCAGGACTGCAGGATCTTCCCATGGTGCCAGCGCCTCCGATTGACCTGAATCTCTCCACGGGCGAACTATTTGGCGGCCATGTCAGCGCTAACATTCCGCTGCTGCCGGATGAAAAACTGTACGGGCTCGGACTGCAGATGCATGGCAGCAACCGCCGCGGCAAAGTCTATCATCTGCGGGTCGATCACTACTCATCCGGGCAGGATCGGCTCCATGCGCCTACCCCGCTCTACATTAGCAGCCGAGGATATGCGGTGCTGTTCAATACGGCGCGGCCGATCACCATCTATGCGGGAGTCGGCAATCGCCTGGGCGACCCGCGGAATCCCATAGCAAGGGATCGTAACACCGATCCAGCCTGGGAAGCACAGCCTTCTTCAGATAGTGTTGAGGCTTCTGTTCAAGGCCCTGGAATGGAGGTCTATCTGTTTGCTGGGCCAACTCCGATGGATGCCCTGCGAAGATATAATCTGTTCTGTGGGGGCGGGGCCTTACCACCGAAATGGGCGCTTGGATTTTGGCATCGGGTCCCTCTGGAAGCTTCGGCCGAGGAAGTTATCAGTGAGACTGCCGAATTCGACAAGCGAGGGTTTCCGCTCGATGTGCTGGGGCTGGAGCCGGGCTGGCAGTCGCGATCTTATCCTGGCACTTTTATTTGGAGCGAGAAACGATTTCCGAATCCTATTGATTTCATGAAGAAGATGAGCGCAAATCATCTGCACGTCAATCTCTGGGAGAATCCGTATGTAGCGGAAAGCTCGCCAATGTACGAATCACTCAAACCCTATTTCGCTTCGCATACGGTGTGGCTTGGAGCGGTCGCCGATCTGAATGTTCCGAAAGCAGCCGAAATTATACGTAATCATCATAAAAAAGTGGGTGTTGATCTCGGTGTCAGCGGATACAAGATCGACGAAGTCGATGGGTTCGATTTCTGGCTTTGGCCGGATCACGCTGCTTTCCCATCCGGAATTCCTGGCGACCAGATGCGGCAGGTCTACGGAGTTCTCTGGCAGCGCGAACTGGATAAGCTGTTTCACGCATCGAATAAAAGAACCTTTGGACTGGTACGCGGCTCGAACGGCGGCGCGAGCAGATTCCCTTTCGCCATCTATAGCGATACCTACGATCACCGAGAGTATGTGAACGGAATCACAAGCGCAGGGTTAGCAGGGGTGATGTGGTGCGCAGAAGCCCGGTCTGCCGCTAATGGCGAGGAGTGGGTTCGTCGAATGCAGACCTCTGTGCTCTCTCATATCTGCCAGCTGAACGCGTGGTCGGACGGCACCAAACCCTGGAGCTTCCCCGGCTATGAAGAGGCTACAAAGAAGGCGATGCTGTTTCGCATCGAAATACTTCCCTACCTTTACACAGCCTTTGCTCAGTACCACTATCAGGGAACGCCGGTTATTCGGGCCATGTCTATTGTCGATGGCGGCGAAGAAACGGATCAGTATATGCTGGGGGATGAGATTCTGGCGGCGCCAATGTTCACCGGCGAGAAGTCACGCAGCGTCCGTCTGCCGAAGGGGAAATGGTACGACTACGATACTGGGGAATACGCGGGCAATGGAGAGTCTATCAAGATAACACCTGCTCTGGATAAAATGCCTCTCTACGTAAGAGAAGGCGCGCTTATCCCCACCATCTCGCCGCAATTGAGATCAGGAGATCTGAAGCCGAATACTCCGCTCATTATCCGAAAATACGGCCAGACGGCCCATAAGGGACTATTGTACGATGATGACGGTGATTCTTTCGGATATGAAAAAGGCCATTTCGGCTGGTATTCACTCACCATGGATACTTCAGTCCAGGGCAAAATTGTCCGAGAATCGGGCACCTGGGATTGCTCCTTTAAAAACTTAGAATGGAAACAAGTGCTTACCGATCAACCGAAATGATAGACAGTGCTCTACATGCTTCGATTAGGGCGAAAACAGAATGATTCAACTACCTATTTGGTTTTGGATTATAGTTTGGATAGACTTCGGAGGTGTTTGTGGCCCACTGGCATGAACTAACACGTATTCGAGGGGTGCTGGCCCGATACTCGAAAAATAACCAAGCCAAGCAGAGTATATCGCGCAGTTTGGAAAACCCTGAAATATTCGAGGCCCATTTCGAACGTAAGGAAAGCGAAGAGCGTACCGAATATCCGGATGGATGGGTTCAGTTATGGCCCATTGAGCCTATCACTGCATCGACACCGCAGGAGGCCGCAGACAAAGCGCTTTCACTTCTCGAAGTGGTGGCAGACAAGTCCCGAGAAGAACTGCTTGAGCAGCGCGATTTTCCTATTCCTATTCGCCGGAAGAAGGTTCGCGAAGTTCAATCATCCACGCATCGTGCATCAGCATGGTTGATTAAGCATTCGGAAACGCGCTATGAAGTTCGCTATTTTGGTGATGTAGTAGGTTCTGATGAAGAAGGATGGCTGTTATCTATTTCTGAAGTAGAAGGGATGCCTGTACCTTTAGGCTTTCAGATGTTCACTCTTGCTGACAGCTTGCAGGATGCAGAGCAGATAGCCATTTCCGAACTCGAACGAATCGTCTCAAATGGTGATATCAAGAACCAGTAAATTAGCGATCTCACCCTTAGTTTACACACCTAGAATTTTGTTCAATGCTTCGCGGAAGAGAGGATACGCTATCTCTGTTTTTATTTGCCTTCGCAATTCGATCATACCAGGCGCATTGATGTCTCCATAAAGTTCGATTGCACAATTTCTAATTTCTTTCGCCGCGGGAACTTCGCGATAGCGAATGGCAAGCTCAATCGACTCTTCGAGCTCTGCTTGTGTGAGCATGGCCACCAGCATATATACATCGAACACATGCCTTTCCGAATTGGGCTTTATTGTCTTAGTGCCTCGTTCCATCTGAAGCCAGTCAGATGCGGCTTTTACTTTCATATTGAGAGAAGCATACGGATGCGGAACCAGTATACTGGCGGTTACCTCTGTTTATCTGGCGGTCTCCCGTTAGCGGTACGCGAAGAGGCATGTCTTCCACCGCGAAACCTTCCGGTGTCTCCCGGCCATGAATCTCAATACCGCTCCCCACCCCTACACGTGGTTGTTTTACTCGCACGTTTTCCGCTTCCAGAGGGGTGCGTGCTAAGAGATCAACCTTGATCTTTATATCTGGGTTTGCAACATTATAAGTCTTCCCGAACTGCCATTTAGGAGTATGTTCTTGATAATTCAGACGATCTAAAAGTCTACGAATAGCTTCACCACGTTCTTTTTGAATAAAGAGCGCGATTTGCAGAAAGAAGTCTAAATCCTGAGTTGCACGTGCTTCCGGAATATTGGGAATAAGAGTTCTTAGCCCATTTTCTCTCACATAAATCTGCTTCACTCGAATTCCAAAGCCCCCGCCCAGGATGAGATCTTCAGATGCGGGATCTGAGGCAATATCGAGCAAATGGGAAAGAAGCGGATCCGTCATCAGAGTGTTGCTCCTTCCCCTATTCGTAAAATTGCTTCTAACTGTTCAGCGGCTTCCCTTTCACGCGGTCCAGACAGCGAAAGCTCTATCCAGGTCTGGATAGGAGATGCCCAGAGTGTTTTTCCTTCCAGCCGAGCATCGAAATAAAAAATATCATTCTTTTCTTCTATCAACTCCACATTCGGAAATAGTGCTCCCGGTGTGACTTCCAAGCTCTGCCCCGCTCTTTCCAGATCATCAACGTATAGCGTCAGTTTGTCCTGACCGGAAAGAACGCGGTAGTGTGCTGCCGAACGATCGCCGTTAACCACAGCTCGAAAAGTATCTCTGGAAAGCTTTTCCCATGCTTCCTGATTGTTAAAAGACATCTTACCTTCTAATCTCTTTCCAGATGATTTGCGATAATTGGATTTTAGTCGTTCGAGCAGCGCCCTGGAATCGGTTAACTTTAGCCCCTTTTTCATTCGCGTGATAATATTTTCTTCTTCCAGCGCCCGAGTCACTTTGGATACCGTTCCCTTGGTAAGTATCGATTCGCGGTTTTCTCTTGCTCCGTGAAATCGCCGCAGTGCAAATTCACGCAGTTGATTGAGCGAACTGTATTCCGGCTGGAGAAGAAAACAGCGCGCGAGCAACGAACTGTTACCCCAGAAAATATTGCGGATGGCTGCCGATTCTTTGAATCTGTTCGGCTGCCCAGAACGCTGGACGGCAAAATTGGGAGCGAGGATAATTCCGTTTCCGGAGAGATCGATACCGCTGATTCCTTCTGCTTCCAACAGCCGAATCGATTTCTCCGGAAGATAGGGCACGATTACCATAGGACTAAGACTAAACTCTTTTGCATAGCGCTGCACTTGAGCCATGGCCGTTTCCAGCGATTTAGGAGTGCTTTGCATCTTATACTCAAATAGAAAACGGCACTTCTGCTGCTGCCAGGTTATATCGAGCACCCCATCAACTCGTGCGAGGGCGTTTTTAGTTGGTGTTTCAACAAGCCTCATTTCGACGGACGGAAAATTGAATTCTTTCCTTTTCAGTCGTTCGAGCAGCTCATATTCACTCCAAATTTTCTGATTATTTGTTAATTCACTATTTAGCATATTTTATTATATCATATTTTCAGTAAAAAGTTTCCTGAATAGGATAAGTTTCCTATTCAGGAAACTTAGCCTATTCAGGAAACTTTGTAGAGTAGCAAAGTGACTTACGGCGGTTTCCTATTGCAATTAGCCAATAAAAGATAAAGGCGAAGAATAAAAATCCTTTGCGATGCCTAGAAGGATGGGTGAGTGCACTTCATTTGATCTCGTTCTAAAAGAAAGTGTCCCTATCGAAAGACTGATGAATTTGCGATTTCATAATAAAGTGTAATTGCTGCACCAACGAGTCGACTGGTCCGAAATCAAAACGGCGATTTCAGAGGTACAGATAGATAACAGCCAAACTCATGCACAAAGTCGCAGGAGATACAGGCATGCACCTTACCCTGACGGTTATCAAACACCGCGCTCTCCGAAAGTGGAAACACCGGCTGATGCCATACTCCAGAATGTAGATTAAGCCCCATGCTGCCATCGCAGTAGAATGCAACGAAATCCTCCGGACGTACATCGTCTCCTGGAAGCGCCAGCAGAGCAACAAATGGGTTGCCCTCACGGGAGAAGAACAACTGACCGCCATCGGGATGGTAGTTTGCCTCGCATACTAATATATGTGCTGTATCATCCGGCAAGGTCGACTCCGAAGCGGAAGCCGGATCGCCGAACCATCCCGTGATGTAGTGGCCATCGACTGCATGGTTATGCGCATACATAATCTCGCCTGCCCGGAATATCTCAAAAGAGCCCTCCGTAGTGCCTCCTTGATTTCCCGTTCCAGCGTCTACCGAGCGCCACCCTGAGGCGGGCCATGTCTCAATTTCCACCGCTGTCCCTTCGAAGCTAGGAGCGAGAGTGGCGTAGCCAGCCAATGATTTCACGGTCGCTTCTCGCAGCGGCACAGGATGAATTCGTATTTGATCGTCATGAATGGACGGCATACAAGCAGCAGCACCCTCTTCCAGTGGTATAACGAGCGTCATATATTAACTCTCCTGATCTATTGTGAAAGGAAACCGTGGTCTGAGTCTGGTTAAAAAAAGGTAAATTCCAGGTGATCCGAGTTCTAGTTTACCAAATTTTGATGGATTATCGAATTCGAGCTCACAAGATCTGCCGTGCCTGAATTGGCGATTACGGCAAATAGTGTGTATATGCAGTAACCAGAGGAGATTACTGCAGGTACGCAATAAAAAGAGCGCCGCGAAGTATGCACCCATCCTGCTGGGATAACAGTCTGCACTCCGAAAAAGAAAAAAATGGAGGATGAGTGTAATCTTGCTTCGACGATCGTGATTCTCTGCAAGCAACACAACAGCAGGATGGTTTAGAACGAGCAAATAGTTACCATTTCTGTTTTGAAACTGCACTCACAGGATTAAATTCGTTCTGCTTTTGATCAATAGGGTAGAATACGTTTAGTATTTTAAGATTTAGAGGATAATCGAGCCATCCTTTAATTGAAATGAGGAGCGTTTTGTCGCTGATAAAGTGGAAAGTTACCTTGATAATGCTGGTGGCTGTGGCTGCAGTTTCGATGGGTGAGGCTATGCTGGCTAAAGGAATGAGGAACTCAAACGGGCTAACCGGCAGTCTATGGTCTCAGATATGCGGAATCGCTACGAACGTACATGTCATCGGTGGAACGCTCTTAATGATGGTTTTCTATATACTTTATATGCTGGCGCTCCGCTGGGCCGATCTCAGCTTTGTGCTGCCAATTACAGCTCTTTCCTATCTTCTGGGAGCGTTTCTTGCGCGCAGTTATCTGGGTGAGACAGTCACACCCACTCGCTGGGTAGGTGCGGCAGTAATCACGCTGGGAGTGGTGATCGTAGGCCTCGGCGAGGCAGGTGGAACACATACTCCATGAATATCCTCTGGCACACCCTGCTCATCGTTCGCACCCTATTAGGAATCAGCCTCATCGCTTTCTGCGGCTATACCGCTTCCGCCATGTGGGCGGCCAGGCAGTGGCGGCGGTCGATTCGGCCTCTAAATAATCGATGGACACCTTCCGTAACTATTTTCAAGCCAGTATGCGGTGTCGATGCAGAAGCTTATGATAATTTTGCCTCCTACTGCAAGCTCGACTACCCGACGGAGAAATACCAGATACTATTCGGCGCACTCGAATCGGACGACCCGGCGATTAAACTTGTCGAGCGTCTCCAGAGAGAACATCCTCATCTCGATATCGAAATGGTTATCGGCAGCCAGCAGGTAAAACAGGGCAATAACCTCAAAGTCTGCAATCTGATCAATATGCGCATGCATGCTAAGCACGATCTGTTTGTTCTGTGCGACAGCGATATGCGTGTAAAATCGGACTACCTCCGTCGGATTACAGCGCCATTTGAACCCGGCTTCAACGAAAATCATCGTAAAGCAAGTGCGAAATCCGATCGTCTTTCGGTGGGAATGGTAACCTGCCCGTACAGAGGGTTCCGTGTGCAGAGTTTTGCTGCGATTCTGGAATCTATAGGAATCGGAGCCGATTTCATCCCAAGTACGCTGGTGAGTCGTGCTTTTGAAGGGGTATCCTTCGCCCTTGGTTCTACGATTGTGGTTTCAAGAACCGTCCTGAATGAACTGGGCGGATTTGAGATTCTGCTGGATGAGCTTGCGGACGACTTTCTCCTGGGCAATGGAGTTGCAAAAGCCGGGTACGAAGTAGTTATATCCGATTATGTGGTGGATGATGTGCTTGGAAAAGAGAGTCTACGGCTGATGTGGGCTCGCAGATTGAGATGGGCACGCACAGTGCGTGCCTATCGGCCAGTGGGTTATACCGGAGCCGGTGTTCTGCACGGCATCGCCATATCCATTCTATTCCTCATTACAATGCGGTTTAATCCACTCGGCTGGATAGTTCTCGGAACTATTATCTTCCTGCGTGTGGTCAGCGCTATCTGCATTACCCAATTATGGACGGATGACCCGAATATACTCCGCTTCTGGCCGCTGATTCCATTGAGTGACCTGCTCACTTTTTCTCTCTACCTGGCAAGTTTCTTCGGCAACCGTATTATGTGGCGCGGAGTATCGTTCAAACTTTTGCCAGGCGGGCGCATCGAGCGCCTCACCCCCAACTAAATCCCATCATGAATTCGAGAGCCAATTAGATGAGTCCAAAATGGCTCAAGCGAACTCTATTTTTCTTCTTCCTATTGAATTTATTTCTCATCTTTCGGGGCGTATTGATTCATCAGCACACACCCGATCTCAAGATCACATTTCTCGATGTAGGCCAGGGCGACGCGGCGGTAGTTGAATCACCTTCGGGAAAAGTGATGCTTATAGATACTGGCGGACTGCTGCACAATGGGGATACGGAGGGCAGAAAAGTGGTGGCTCCGTTTCTTAGAAGTGAAGGAATTAACCATATCGATGCGATTCTACTCAGCCATCCGCATGCAGATCATATCGGAGGAGCAGCAGATATATTGGATCGGTTTCCGGTCGATGAAATTATCGACAACGGACAAGATTCAGAAGTTCCCCTGGTAGCAAAAATTTTAAAAGAGGCCCATGATCATGGAACCGTTTATCACCGGGCAACACGCGGCGAGCTCCTCGATTTTGGCGATGGAGTCCACGTGGAAGTGCTTGAACCGAGTGGAAATACATCCATGCAAAGTGAAAACGACGCCAGTTTAATAGTTAAAATTGAGTATGGAAGCACCTCCTGCCTGCTGACTGGCGACGCGGAAGCTGGTGAAGAGGATAAACTAGAAAAGACTGGAGATCTGCTTAAAAGTGATGTCTTGAAAGTAGGTCATCATGGCAGCCATACCTCGACGACGGCGGATTTTCTAAATGCAATTCACCCCAAAATTGCAATCATCTCAGTAGGCGCGCATAATCTATACGGGCATCCCAGCATTGAAGTGCTGGACAGGTTGAAGGGAATTGGAGCAGAGGTCTATCGAACGGATAAAAACGGGGCAGTGACCTGCAAATCAGACGGATTTGCATTCCATGCAGCGCCGATGATTCATTAACATGGTTACGGCTCAAACTTTACCGAGGGAGACATGCCACGATTCAATGAACGGAACGGTAGCGCAAGCTGGGCTGCCGTCCTTGTTCTGACCCGAAATTACGGCTCCCAAACAGGTATGCGGGTTCGCAAGTAAAATGCTGATCATCTCGTTATCAATGGCTGATAACTTGATTTTGGCGCGCCTGTCCCATGGTGAATCAGGCTGGCCCGATCTGACTCCGGAGTTGATGTAGATAAATCTATCTCCTCTTGGTCCCTGTGAATACTCTCCAAGAAAATCAGGTTTACCATTTTCAAGAGGATTTCCTAATCTTACCGTAAGGTCGAAGGTGATCTTTGTCCCGTCTGAAAATGTGGGATTTACCAACTCCGTCTTCCCTTTTTGCATCCGATAGGTAACATCAGGACTTGGGTTAATAACATGGATTCTCAGGGCTATATTTATGATTTCCACAGTCCTATATAATCTTATAAATTCAGGGAAAATATTTTTTGGTTAACGCTCGATGTTTTCAGTATCACGGGTACGAAGATTATATCGTGTTTTCGCATTGACAACTACAAAGCGGCGGTAGGCTTTAGCTCCAAACCGGGGCTTATTTGGATTGAGCTGCTGCCTGGATCTTCTGGATGAGCTCGAGCCTGCATATTTATTTAAAAGTCTGTGGACATCCTCTAAGCTGAACATATCCGAGTTCATATACCTGAATCCCTCTCCACGAATATTTGATGCACACATACAGCTTTAGACAAAGACGGACGAAATGAAAATCATGTTCAACTTTCGAGATAAATATTTAAAATTTTTTTTGAAGTTTAGGTGATTCTGATATTCTGCAGAGCAGCACGCTATGTTTTCCCTGTTCAGGCAGAGTGGGGAAGGGGTAAATTGAACATTGCAGAGCTAGAAAATGATATCGCTGTACGGAATGAAAAGCATAAAGAATTTATTTATATTGCCACACAGGCACAATCCATAAATGAATATCTCTTGATTGCGTCGGATTTCAGGACACACCAGAAATCATTGGAATGATTGGCCAGAAACATTATTGCCTCACTCCACTAAACAAGTTGACCGAGGCCGACTTGAGTATTTATCAACTTCAGCCATTACAGCAATAACTGATATATCCTCTAGTTCAGATGTAAATAGGAACTTACCCTCACTTGTTATGGCTATTCAAAAATAACTCAATCTGGTCCAAGTGTTCGGCACGATGAACGTAACGCTGAAGCATGCGCTCGTATCCGCTCTCTTCGATAGCATTGGCAAGATCGGAAGAAATTCCAATCAGTCTTTGATCGATTAATTCAGCAGCCGAATTCGCAAGCTGAACAGAATTTTGTGGTGTTATTACACCGCTGATAAATTCGATAGTTTCATTGATCGCTTCAACGTTTAATTTAGCAGGAATATACCCCGACCGCTGCCACTCGTCTAAAATGGCGAGATAGTAACGATCCCAGAAGGAAAGATGCACCAGAGTGGTTGCCACCGACCATCCATTCGGCAATATATGCTTCAGATCCGCATCGGTAAGTCTGGCAGTAATTTTCTGAAGCCTCTCTCGTGTTCTGGTGTTTTGTGCGTTGTACGCTGCGTCCATCTTATCTTCTTTCTGCAGAAAAGTTAACTTTACCCCGATACTGCCGCCGCATAATAAATATTCTGGGATGCAAATATTCTAAAGCCTCCTCCGAACAGCCTCTTTTCTCGGAGGAGGCACACGAACGCTTACGATTATTCTGCTATCCTTCGTACGCCATTTTAAGCGCATTGATATCTAATTTTTTCATCTGCATCATAGCGATGAAAGCGCGCTGAGATCGTTCAGAATTTGGATCGGCCATCATCTCAAACCAATCCTTGGGTACTACCTGCCAGGATAGTCCAAATTTATCTTTTAGCCATCCGCATTGCTGTGCGCTTTCATCTCCGCCCTGGGTAAGTTTATCCCAGAAATAGTCGACTTCCGCCTGATTTTCACAATTAATTTGAAAAGAGATTGCCTCTGTAAACTTGAAAAGTGGTCCGCCATTTAACGCACAGAACGTATATCCATCCAGCTCAAATTCTACGGTCATCACAGAGCCTGGCAGCTTGCCATGAATGTCTTTTCCTGCTTCTCCGTAGTGCGTTGTGATATTAATTTTTGAGTTCTTGAAAATGGAAGTGTAGAATCTGGCCGCTTCTTCCGCCTGGTTATCAAACCACAAGCAGGGAGTTATTTTTCCCGAAATCTGCATCGTATTCTCCTTATTGAATATATTGCGGCTTCATAACCGCAACTATAAGTTAGTCGATTTAGATATCTTATTTCGACAGAACAACAGGAATGATTGTTCAGCAAATTTCTAAAATGCACTATCCCAATCTAAGTCTCCAAACTGATACGGAATAATTTCTGATAGACGACATAAAAATAACTGGATATTATCAAGGTGAATCCAATCTGTGCACGACTCCCTGTTTGGCACAGTACCAGTTAAGCATCTCAATATCACGGCTCCTGAACAGATAATGCAATCGATAAAATCACAGTTTGAATAGATCAGATTCACAAGATGGGAGTTGATTTCGATCATAAGCTGCAGTTTGCAGTTTATTGATGTTTGCAATTTCATGAAGGTAAATCTATCCTGCCGAAAACTTGAATGGAGAGTTTAACTCTCTCATCAGAAGTGCCAGCAGGATAGAAAAAAGCGGCTATTAGGAATTCAAAGCGTTCGATTTGTAATCGGACCTATTTCTGTTTGCGGCGGCGTAATAAGAACACGGAACCAGAAAGACTCATTCCCATCATTACGGCCGCAGTACCTGGTTCTGGAACAGCCTGCCCGGTCAGCGAGAACGCGGCGTTGAACGGCCCCTGGTTCGTGATATCTGTACCCACCCGAAGCCAATCCGGTGCAAGATTTTCATTACGAATCCAGCTCTGCAGATCTACAGCAAGGGGAGTGCCCGGCGCTACAATAGGTTTTGGCGCAGAAAGCCACAGGAAATCACCGTTTGCCAGTTCCACCTGCGGAACGAAGAAATAGTGGTCCGCAGGAAGAATGAATGGTTTGTTCAGGTTTATACTGAACTCTATCTCCTGACCTGTCACCGGACCTTCGCCAAATGTCAGTTGATTCGGTGATGGATTAATACCATTAACTACCGAATTTTGAGCCGTGAAGCTGCCGGAAAGCAACGTTGTCGAGAAGGATAAATCGCCTGCAGATGCATCACGCTCTTGAAATGCAACATCTGAAGGTGAATTTGTTCGTACCGGGACATTTCCAGACGGGGGAACCTGGGAGTCTTTCGGAAAAACTCTGTAGATCTCAAGGTGAATATTGCCGATGTCACCCAGAGAAGCTCCCAGAGGGATCAGCCCGGTGAATGTGGCGCTTGTGATCGAAATTGGGGTCGCCGCATTAAAGTCGTCTGCCGATTCCGTTTCAATCTTACCTATCGAAGAGGGACGTGAAGCTGTGGCAATCTTACCATCAGGATTGCCGGTTGAGAAATTGAATGTTTGACCGATGGCGGGAAAAGTGAGAGCAGTGAGTATACCCGGCACCAAGACAAAACTCAGTGAAAAACGCATTGTCTTGTTCCTTTCAGTATATGAAACTTGCTGATGTCTTCATCTATACTAACTGGCACAATCGTTAGCCGATGAATCGTATATGGAATGAAGAACAGTTTGAATTCCTAAGCCGCTTGCATCCTGTATACTATTCATTTTTCACTAAATTGTCAATCAATGTGATAGACTTCACAGAAATGCAGTTAGATTATTCACCTGTTACCGATTTCTGTCCGCTGTCTGACCCAAACAGTGAGAAATGAAGTTCACTCACAATGCTGTCCAGCGCCTGCTGAGTATCTGCGCTAAACGCGACGTGAGATGAAGTGGAAGTTCCGGATGAGAATGCCTCGCTCAGAAGCTGGCCATGTGTGCCGTAGACCTCGACCATATGCTGGATGTTTACCGCGCTCCCCGATTGACTTACAAATAAGTCGCCTATTGTAGCCGGCGTAGAAATCTGCTGATTTAACAGGTCTCCGATGGCGGACAGTGGATGAAAATTCTTCGATACCAGACTTTCTAGAGTCGACTGCTGTAGTTGTACGTTCAACAGATCCTGACTTAACGAATCCTGATTAGGCGAAGCAAGAATATTACCCAGTTTCGATGCACGCGCGGGAATAGTGGGCAGTAAATCTCCGTTTACTGGAACAGATTGCTGCTGCAGTGCACCGATATCTCCCTTCAAAGCCAGCTGGAACTTTTCGGTGAGCGCGGTAAGGAACTGCTTTTCATCTCCGCTGCTTTTCTGTGTTGCTGTATCGAGTTTGGTCACAATATCTTTGAGCACGGTTTCGTACTCACCAGGATTCAGCTTTTGAAGCAGCTGAAGTTCGCTATAAAATTTTCCCGCCACGGAGATTGCTACGGACACGGCTTCTGCTGCTGCAGTGGAACCGACAGCGTTCGATACCACAGCTTGAATCTGGTTTATCGCCAGATTATTATTGGGGAAGTATGCTGGATTCAGCGTAAAGCCATTCAGAGTGATTGGTTCGATGTGTTGAGTGTTCATGAGGTTCCTCCGAACTTCAGATTCTGATAAGCTTGAATCTGTCTCTTATATCTAAATTATCGGAGGATGGAATGGTGATCATCAATTAAACAAAGTACAAACTGCTCGAGTCCATACCAAGAAAGCAGCTCTCGCCACCTTTTATGTAATTGAAATGTACTGTAGTGAACAATTCAAAAATATCTTGGCTTGGTTGACCAATTCTAAATTTCTTGCTCATGATTATTTTACATGAAAGGTGCAGGTATCGTGGTTTTCATGTTTAATATCCTTAATCAAATCGATCTGTGGAGTTAAGGCTCGATCTGATTTTTAAGACTTGCGACTTCCTGCTGTAATACATTGACTAATGTACGCAGTTGTTCGATCTCTGTTTCTGATATCGGAGCAATCGATGAAATTCCTCGTTCGGAACGTAGAAGCGTGTTTTCGAGACGAAGCACAAGATTCTCCCGATCCCGTGCGGATAAGCTCCTATCCTGCTCCAGTTCGATCGCAATTCTTTGAACAGCGGCTGCAAGCCTTTCTATGCGTTCATCTTTGGTTTTGTCGGCCAGCTGAAGTCTCTTAATATCTTCTTCATGCTGCTGAAAAATCTTATATTGGCTAACCACACGTTTGGCGAAAGCGAGAAATGATTTCCACATAGCACTAAATCTTCCGTTGCAATCGGTTCAACTGTGCTTCGAGCTGGTCTAATATTACATCTGTATGCGCTGTGATAACTGATGATTCTGCCCGAAGACGATCGATATCTGCCCGGTCAGACAGCATCATCTTCTCAATGTGATTTATCTCCTGCATAAGAAGTTGGAACTCAAGCTCATATTCAGCGTCAGTTTTCGTAGTGGAATCTACTAGTGTCGTATCGCTCATTATCATATACCTCCAAACATATTATAACATAACCGTCTGCAATGAAGTTATATCTAGCCTCACTCTAATTTCTAACGGATAATTGAAAGCAGCTGGTTGAGAAAACCAAAGTTTGCGAGCTGCGAGATTCGCAGAGAGACAGAATTGAGAATCTGATATTTCTAAAGTGCAGTCGGGATAAGCAGGTGTTCTCCATACATATCCAAATAGATTTAGATGAAAATGCAATAGATCGACTTGTGCAGTCTTTACAGGAAGTTTGAATGAGAGGAGATAGGATTTGTAATTCCATTACGATAATTTTGTGCTGTGTCTCGACTATTTGGACAAAACCAATGCTTCATCGCTGACGACCGCTTCGACTGCTTCCTGAGGAACCCGGTAAGAGAGAATACTGCTGATGCCGGCTTCACGCATGGTGATGCCGTACCAAATCGGGGCTGCCTCCATGGTGGTAGGGTTGTGTGTGATGAGCAGGAACTGGCTTCGTGCGCTGAACTCCTTGACCAGGCTGGTAAACTTCTCTACGTTGGCGCCGTCCAGGGGAGCATCGACCTCATCCAGAAGTACGAACGGACTGGGGCGGACCGCAAGAAAAGAGAATAACAGGGCAGTTGCAGTCAGCGCGCGCTCACCCCCTGACAGCAAGGAAAGATGCTGTGGCTTCTTGCCGGGGGGCTGGGCTATTACTTCTATTCCCGTTTCCAGCAGATCCTGCTCATTTGTGAGGACGAGCTTCGTTGTTCCGCCATCGAAAAGCCTAGTGAACAGCTTCGAGAACTCGGCGCTCACCGCTTCGAATGTCTCCATAAAGACCCCTCGCGTACTGTCATCAATCTCCGCGATAGTCGCGAGCAGACCCTCTTTCCCCCTATTCAGATCATTCTGCTGGGTGTTCAAAAAATCAAATCGTTCCGTCAGACGGTCGTACTCCTCCACGGCTCCAGTATTCACCTGGCCCATTGCCCGGATCTCACGCCGCAGTCGGCCGACCTCTATTGCAGTGTTCTTATCGATGGAAGTATCATCCGGGCGAGCCATTGCCTCCTCATTCGAAATTCCGTATTCATCCATTAGCCGGGAGGAAGCCTGAGTAAGCTGCAGTTCCAGTCTGGCCAATGCCATCTCCGATTTATGAAGATTCTGAGTAATATCAGATCTGCTCTGGACAGCGCTGCGAAGTGCAAGATTAGCTTCCTGACAGAAAGCATTCTCAGTAGCGCGCCTTTCTCGCCAATGCTCCAGTTCACGCTGAATCAAACTAAGCGACCGCTTTGCTTCGTCAAGCTGCACCTGCAGCCGTTTAGATTCCAGATGAGCATCTTCTCCGCTGAGAACTGCAGAGTTCTGCTGGGCTGCTTTTTGCAGATGCTGATTCTCCATGGATACTAAAGAAGCCTTGTTTGCTGCAATGCTCCTTGCCAGCCCTTCGTGTTTCTGTTTTAGCCTGCTGACTTCCACCTCAAGCGCAACCGATTCCGTCCGGCAGTTATCTCTTCGGTCAGTCAGCAAGTGCGTCTCCGCCTGCAATTGACTGAAAGCATCATCAGCATGCTCGTTTTCAGCCTCTCCGCTATTTAGCTCCGCGGTCAGTCGGGCTTCATCCTGCTCTACTAAAATTCTCTGAGCGCTCAAAGAATTAAGCGCATTCGACTTGGACTGCAGTTCCTGCTCGAATCTATTTTGCTCGCGTTCTGCTGAAATTCTTGTACTTTCACCCGCCGCCAAATCCGCTCTTATGACTGATTCATTGCTCGATACTTCCGCTCTTTCCAAATCGAGGCAGCGCAGCGTGGAAGCTGTTTCCTCCAGCCTTTCAGTGATCCGTTCTACCTCCAATTTAGTGCCAGGCAGTTTCGATCGCAGATCGTCGATCTCCCCTTTTCTGCCCACCAGGTGCGCCCCTTTCCCCTGCAGGGATCCGCCGGTTAGCGCACCTCCGGGAGAAAGCTGCTCCCCTTCCAGCGTGACTATCTTGCTCCAGCCCGACATCCGGCGAGAAACAGAAATTGCCTCCTCCATATTGGATACAACAAGTACACGCCCGAGCAAAAGCTGCGCCATTTTTTCGTATTTAGAATCGTAGGTGATCAATTCCAAAGCAGACAAAGCCACCGATTCGCGCTCCATTTTAATCTGTGAACCCGGTCTTAGCAGCGGCAGTGCCAAAAAGGTAGCTCTGCCGGCTCGATTCTGTTTCAGCCAGTTAATACCGGATTTTGCCTCTGATTCGGTGAGCGTGACAATATCCTGCAGACTTCCCCCAAGCGCAACTTCGATAGCGATGCGATACGGTTCCGGCACTTCCAGCAGATCTACCACGGCGCGATAGTGGCCCTGAATCAATCCCTTCTTCTCCGCATTCAACACAGCCCGAACGCCCTGATAAAATCCTTCGTGGCTCTCCTGGAGCTCCGTGAGTGTAACGTGGCGCGCAGTCTGTTCGGCTAGCATACGACGGGCAGAATCAAGCGCCGAGCGTGAAGATGCCTGTTCGTTCTGAGCAGTTTGGATTTCTAGTTCTATTCGTACACGTTGTGCCGCGAGGTCAGTTCGAGCCAGAGTTTTTTCTTCAAGAAGCCGCCATGCATTATCGACGCGTTCCTTCACTTCCAGAATGGAAGACTGGAGCTCATCGAGTTCCAGATGAAGCCTATTTTCCCGTAACAGTATGTCTGCAAGTCGTTCTCTAGCGGAAGTCAGACCTGCCTCCTGGCCTGCGCGTGCCCGAGTCAGGCGCATTCGTTCTTCCTGACGGTTCTCAGCCTGTCGCAAAGCGCTGGTTACCGCTGACTCCAGTTCCTGCAGAGAGGCTCGTTTTCCAATCCATTCTTCTCTTTTTTGAGATTCTTCCCGCTCAGTTTCAGCAAGATCAGCACGGTCGAATTCTATCTCATCTTTCAAGCGGTTAATTCGGTCTGTTATCTGCTGCAGTTCCTCAGCTAATTGAGTGCTGCTTTTCTCAGCAGATTGGCCGCGTTCACTAATGATGGTAAGTTGATTCTCTGTTCGCTCCACCAGGCTTTGAGAGTTCTGGCAGGCCTGCCTCGCCTCTTCGAGCTCCTTATCTGCGAGTGCAAGCCGCTCCGCTGCCTCCACGGAGTCACGTTCTTTTCTCACCATTTCCACTTCAACCTGGTGGAGGGCTTCCTGATCGGCTGCTCTTTCGGTGCGCACTGCAAAGAGTTCATAGTCCGCCCGTTTTAGCTCGGAGACAAGCAGCCCCACTTCTATTTGATGAAGCCTATCCTGCAGATGGAGATACCGCCTGGCAGTCTGTGCCTGCTTTTCCATCGGTTCTCGCTGCGCTTCGAGTTCGAACAGAATATCACGTATCCGGTTCAGATTGACCTCGGCAGATTCAAGTTTTCGCAGCGCTTCCCTCTTTTTTACACGATACTTTTTTATCCCGGCAGCCTCTTCGAAAAGTTCACGCCGGTCTTCCGGTTTCGCCGAAAGCACTGAATCGATCTCCTGCTGGCTCACAAACGCATAGGCCCCTTTGCCAACTCCTGTATCCAGGAAAAGCTCGATAATATCTTTCAGCCTGCAGATAGATCCATTAATGAGGTATTGAGACTCCCCGGAGCGATATATTCTTCGGGTAATGGTCACTTCTATGAAGTTAATTGGGAGAGTGCCATCGCTGTTATCGATGGTGAGGCGCACTTCGGCCATATTCAGCGCCTTGCGCTTGTCCGTGCCATTGAAGATCACATCCTGAGCGGAAGTTCCCCTCAGAAAACGGGGATTCTGTTCACCCAGAACCCACAAAAGTGCATCTACAATGTTGGATTTGCCGCATCCGTTGGGGCCGACGATGGCAGTGAGACCGGTGTCTATTTCAATTTCTGTTTTATCTGCGAATGTTTTAAAGCCGATTAGCTGAAGTTTCTTAAGCTGCAATGCGATATTCCTGTAGCTGCGAAGTTAAAGTGGAAACTATTTATACTAGCATACAGACGTAAGAAATAGCATATAAGTATCTGCAGGTTAAGAGTTCGCGAACTGCCACTCTGAATACTCTAGCTTGGCATATGATTTGTTAGCATCTGCTGCGACTATCTATCCATGCTCTGGCATGCTATTAGCACAGATCGCAAATCTCTTACAAAAAATATTTACAAACGCTTGCAACCGTGTTATACTGTTTTACAAGCGTTTGCAAAGAGGCAGTATGACGACACTGAACGATGTTGCAAAAAAAGCGGGCGTGTCCTATTCCACGGTTTCACGGGCTCTTGCAGGCAGCACGCTTATCAATGCCGCGACAAGAGAACGCATCATCCGCGTTGCCGAAGGCACCGGCTATCAGGTGAACCATGTCGCGCGCAGCCTGGCCACCCGCAGATCGTTCACGCTCGGCCTTGTCGTACCCGAAACTACGAATCCTTATTTCCCAAAACTGATCGATTTAATTGTGCACCATGCCCGGATTGCAGGCTACTCTCTGCTGCTGAACATTAGCGGCACTGATCAGTCTGAAGAGGGCAGATGCCTTCAGGCGCTCCACCAGAGGCGTGTCGATGGAATCATCCTCACCTCCGGCCTCCATGGAATTGTAGGCAGAGAGGAGATCGATCTCCTTCAAGATCGGGAGCTTCCGCTCGTGGTGCTCGGCTGGGTTCCAGAAGCGGAGAAGTATGATCTGGTAGCTTGTGATGATGCTGCCGGTGGTTATGAACTGACGAATCATCTGCTTTCGTTGGGGCATCGTCGCATTGCACTTCTCGGCCCGAAAGTGTGCCGGGATAAATACGACCGAATTCAAGGATTTCTGCGTGCAATGGCAGAATGCCCCGGCGCTCAGCCCAGGGTGCAAACTGGCATCTACACCGAACAGGAAGCAAATACTGCTGTGCATGAACTGTTAGGCAGCGACGATTCGCCTACTGCTTTTATCGGATTCAACGATATGGAAGCCACCTGGATTGTCAACAGCCTTTCCGATGCAGGAATATCGTGCCCGCAGGAGGTAGCGCTGGCCGGATTTGGCGATATGGATGTAGCTCGCTACCTGAGCCCCCGGCTGACCACAGTTGCCTATCCCATTGAAACGGTTGCCGAGTCCGCTGTAACCATGCTGTTAAATCGAATCTCAGCGAAGGTCGATTTGTCTGTTCGTCAGCACGTTATGCTGCAGCCGCATCTTGTGATACGGCAGTCGTGCGGAGCGCCGAAACAATTTAAATTTTGAAATTAATAGCAGAAGGAGGGAATCTACGCCGGACTTATTTTAGCTGCCATCCTCTTCACAGCTTGATTCAAGGGTTTACACAAGAGGATTCACTTTTCTTATCTTGTCAACGAATGGAGGTCTCTTATGAGACGACGTGGTTTCACCCTTATCGAATTGCTTGTAGTTATCGCGATTATTGCCATTCTGGCAGCTATTCTCTTCCCTGTTTTCGCGCAAGCAAGAGAAAAGGCGCGGGGAATAACGTGTATTTCAAACCTCAAGCAAGTCGGCCTGGCATTGATTCAGTATGCGCAGGATTATGATGGAGAGTATCCTGTTCCGGATGTCAACAATCTGGCCCAGGCGAACCCTCCGGATGTGTATGCGGAGGCTTATGCCGGACATGCAGCCTATACTCCTGGCCTTATGACCGTGGGAGTTCAGCTCGACCCCTATATAAAAAGCGGTGGAAAAGGCACGACTCCCCAGGGAATCTGGCACTGCCCATCCGACTCAGGCAGCTCCAGTGTACTTGCCGGCCAGCGCTGGAGTTCTTATCACTACCGATTCTATTTTTACTACTGTTCTCTCCCTGTAGCAGCGCCAAATCTTCCAGCATCATGGGTCGGAGAGGTACCGAGTGAAGCAGGCTTTCCACAACCCTCTCAAGTCTATGTATTTCATGAACTATCACTATTTCACAGTAATGGAAGTGTTACGTCAACAGGAGCGTGGAAACCAGATGCTCACATGAACTTCTTATATCTGGATGGCCATTCTAAAGCGCAAACTATTAGTTCGACTATAGTCCCTGTAACTTATTCTGCCATTGGTTACGACTATCATTGGCCCCACGATTGGGTAAGTGCATGTGTTGGTATACCAGATACTCAGTAAGTTCAGAGTCTAACAGAAGGGATAAATGGAATGGATCGGTTAAAGCTATGGCAAGTGGCTACGATTACTGCAATTGCGATCGTGATTGCAGTAGGAGTTATCTGGCATTCCAGTGGAGCAGGGGATAAAGGCGCGCCAATTCCAGCTCCAATGTCCGGGCCTCCACCAGGAATGCCTGCTATAAAATGAGCGTGCGGGATGGCCGGTTCAGAACTCTGATTTGAATCGGCCATGTTTATTTTTCGGGTGCTGATGAAACATTTGCAACAAGGAGTTCGCTATGCAAGCAGAGCTGCTTCCCTCAGAAGGCGATATCAAATTTTTCCAGGACAACGGCTACTGGATCGGCCCAAAAGTCGTGACAGATTCAGAACTGGAAGCGCTGCGAGAACACATGGATCGTGTCTATGCGGGAGAATATGAGACCGGAAGGCCGCCCTATCTGGGTGGCTGGAAGCCGGGCGGGGATGCCAAGGGAATCCGCAAGACGGACAACTCCCATTGGTCGGACTGCACCCTGCGTGCATTGGCACTGAACGAAACGATTGGCGCGATGGCCGCTCAATTGATCGGCAGTGACACCATTCACCTCTGGCACGATCAGCTTCTCTACAAACCCGGCGCTGGCTCGAACTCAGAGCAGGCAGGAAACGTGGGCTGGCATCAGGATTTTCACTACTGGCAGTGCGTAGACCCTCCCCGTCTGCTTACCGCCTGGGTGGCTTTCGACGATGTGGATGAAAATAATGGCTGCATGCAGGTGGTTCCGGGCAGCAACCACTGGGGGCTGATGGAAGGGGGAGATTTTTTTTCAAAGGATCTCGCCGCCCAGGAGGCTGCCATGAAAGCTCCTGACGGATCCCATTTCCATCCCGTATCGTGCAAGCTGAAAGCGGGCGAGCTCAGTTTTCACCACTGCCTGACTCTTCATGGAAGCGGCCCTAACAGCACCCATCATCCCAGGCGCTCGCTGGTAATCCACATGATGCCCGGCGATACTCGTTATAAAGCAGGCACTTCCGGGGATAACCACATGAATGTACTGCTGCTGAAAGCCCGTGGCGGGCACGATGGAGACCTCTTCGCCGGACCAGACAATCCTGTTATTTTTCCCGCAGATTTGTACGCCTGCTATTTCAGGCAGGTATTAACCATATAGAAATCGAATAAATTACGAAATCGATATGGAGCGAGTAAAGATATGGGCGCACTGCCTCAGTTTAATTTATTTATTGATGGTAAAAAGTGGGAAGGCGCTGAAAAAAAACGAATTACCATTACCAGCCCTGCGACGGGTGTGGAAGCCGCCAGTGTTGCAGACGCTTCTGCGGCAGATGTCGATACAGCGGTACTATCTGCCCAGCGCTCTTTTAATGCAGGAGACTGGCGAAAGGCAACTCCGAGTGCACGTGGAGTGGTTCTCAGAAAGATTGCAGAACTCGTCAGAGCAAACGCGGAAGAGCTCGCAGTGCTGGAGACTCAGCAGACAGGCAAGCCCATCAGTGATTCCCGTGGTGAAGTCGGAGCTTGTGCCGCTTTTTTCGAATACTATGCCGGTGTGATTCCCGCGTTTGGCAGCGATGTCGTTCCTGTCTCCTCAAATGGAACTGCGCTCACTTTTCGAGAGCCTGTGGGAGTTTGTGCTCAGATCATCCCCTGGAATTTCCCCATAGTTATCGCGGGCTGGAAAGCCGCTCCCGCTCTTGCGATGGGTAACTCCATTGTCGTAAAACCCGCTCCGGCCACCCCCCTGACTGCCATACGCCTTGCTGAACTTGCGCTTGAAGCAGGTCTTCCTGCCGGTGTTTTCAACGTCATTCCCGGCGGTGATGAGACCGGCGCGGCTCTCTCGAAACATCCAGGCATCCGAAAAATCTCGTTTACCGGTTCTACCTCTGTCGGCAAAGAGGTGATGCGGTCTGCTGCCACAGATATCAAAAGAGTTTCGCTGGAGCTTGGCGGCAAGTCTGCGAGTATTGTGTTTGCCGATGCCGATCTGGATAAAGTGTCTGCGGGAGTCTCCTGCGTCTTCGATAATGCCGGCCAGGATTGCTGCGCTCGGAGCAGAATGCTTATCGATCGGCCTATATACAAGCAGTTTATCGAGAAGTTCGCAGCGAATACCGGCAAACTAAAAATGGGAGATGTGATGGATCCGGCGACTCAGTTCGGTTCTCTCATCTCAAAAGCGCATCGAGCAAGAATCGATGGGTATGTGAAAAAGGGAATAGAGCAGGGAGCAAAACTGGTTCTCGGCGGCAAATTCGCAGCGGGCGGAATATTCGATGCAGGTGCATTCTATGAACCGACGATATTTGCCGACACCACCCCGGATATGACCATTGTCCGTGAAGAAATATTTGGGCCGGTGGTCTGCATGATGCCGTTCGACACGGAAGAAGAGGCGATTCGCCTCGCCAATGATTCAGCATACGGCCTCTCCGGCTCCCTCTGGACACGAGACATTGCCCGTGTATTGCGAGTCGTGCGCGCTGTTCAGACGGGTGTAATCTCCGTAAACTGCCACAGCAGCGTCCATAAAGAGCTTCCATTCGGCGGCTTCAAAGAAAGCGGAATGGGAAAAGAGCTTGGGATTGCTGCCCTCGAACATTATAGTGAACTCAAAAGTGTATTCATCTCGGCGGACTAATCCGCGGCCATCTGAACGACGAGATTTGCGAAGCGATGAATTTCGCCCGACGTACAAATATTTTCCAAATTAGGAGTTCGTATGAGCCATATTCCAATCCAGGGGATGATGACACGTGAAACGCTGGAAAGCTCAGTTCGCAAAAATGAGATAGAAACGGTACTAACCGTATTCCCGGATATGTACGGTCGGCTGGTGGGCAAACGGGTAAATGGCGCCTATTTCATGGATGAGGTGATGGATCATGGAATGCATTGCTGCGACTATCTTCTCGCCTGCGATATGGAAATGGATCCCATTCCTGGCTATAAATTCACCAGTTGGGAGAGTGGTTATGGCGATTTTCACTGTGTGCCCGATATATCCACCTTGCGGCTCGCTGCCTGGCTCCCAAAAACGGCGTTAGTGTTCTGCGATCTTTTCAAAGCAACGAACCACCATGCTGTTTCGGTCTCCCCCCGAGGCATGCTCCGCAAACAGATCGAACGAGCGAAAGACGCGGGCTTTACTGTCTTCGGCGGCTCCGAAATTGAACTCTATCTTTTTAACGAGAGCTACGAATCAGCCAAAAGCAAGCACTACCACAACCTTCAAACCTCCAGCGATTTCTCCGAGGATTATCATATTTTCCAGACAACGAAAGAAGAGGATCTTATAGGAGCGATTCGAAGAGGACTAGATGGCAGCGGTGTCCCGGTCGAGTCGACTAAAGGAGAATGGGGCGCCGGACAGCAGGAGATCAATATTCGTTACAGTGATGCCCTTTCTCAGGCAGACAGGAACGTGATTTACAAACATGCTGCCAAAGAGATTGCCTACGCGCAGGGAAAAGCCGTCACCTTTATGGCGAAGTGGAATGAAACGCAGGCAGGCTCCAGCATGCACGTCCATCTCAGCCTGCGTGAATCAGATGGAAAAACCAGCAGCTTCGAAGGCGATAAACCTATCGGCCCGGTGGAGGGTTCGGATAACTTCCGATGGTTCCTTGGCGGCTGGATAAAACACTCCAGAGAGCTTGCTGCTTGTTACGCCCCTTATGTTTCCTCCTACAAAAGGTATCAGCCAGGCTCGTTCGCGCCTACTTCGGTCGCATGGAGCCATGACAACCGCACCGCTGGTTTTAGAGTGGTCGGAAGCGGTCCATCACTTCGTATAGAGTGCCGCATCCCCGGCGCTGACGCAAACCCTTATATTCTCTACGCCGCGGCGATAGCTTCAGGGCTTGATGGAATCGAGAACAAGATCGAGCCGCCGCCCGTTTTCGATGGGGATATCTACCAGGCAGCCAGTCTGACAAGAGTGCCCGGTTCGCTTCGAGAAGCAATTGTAGAGTTCGAACGAAGCGATCTGGCACGGAAAGCCTTTGGAACAGACGTCGTGGAGCACTATCTCCACTTTCTGAGGACAGAGCAGCGCAAATTCGACGAGGTGATTACCGACTGGGAAAAAGCGCGTTACTTTGAAAGAGCGTAGCATAACGAATTCATCTGCCCATTTAATGAATCACTATTTTCGATGGCTTCATGGCAGCTTTGATCGATAAGCAGGAGTGGATCACGAGTGTAAAACGCCGAGTCCAGCCAGTCAATATTGAGCTTTGATCGATAAGCAGGAGTGGATGCCCTGCTTCTATTCCAGCCAGATGTTTATAAAAACGTCAAATACGATGTTATGCATTTCTTTGTATGAATCGGGTTACCTGTTTGTACATCGCACACGATTTCCGCTCGTGTAATTCATCCTATTCGGAGAATGACGAGCGGCAGGCTGCCAGCGAAGAAATTCATTTCATTGCCAAAGTTTGTTATGCAACCAAAATAAAATTGAAATTAAAATGGAGAATGTGATGAGGCTGAAAGATAAAGTCGCGCTGATAACAGGCGCAGCATCTGGTATTGGGAGAGAGTCTGCACTCCTTTTTTCAAGAGAAGGTGCATCCATTGTGGTCGTCGATATGAACGATGATGCTGGCGCTAAGGTGGTTGGTGAGATTGAAGCTGCGGGTGGCAAAGCAATCTACGTGCATGCAGATGTGTCGAGGGGCGCAGATGCTGAAAATATGGTAAAAAAAGCGGAAGATACGTTCGGAAAGCTCGATATACTATTCAACAATGCCGGTATTTCCCACATCGACGACGATAATGCCATCACCACAGAGGAAGCCGTATGGGATCTCACTTTTGCTATCAATGTCCGAGGCGTCTTCCTCGGCTGTAAATACGGGATTCCCGCTCTGCGCAGAGCCGGCGGAGGCTCCATCATCAACACTGCTTCCTTTGTGGCGATTTTGGGCGCAGCCACCCCGCAGCTTGCCTACACGAGCAGCAAAGGCGCTGTACTTTCCATGAGCAAGGAACTGGCCGCTGTCCATGCCCGCGAAAATATCCGTGTCAATGCCCTTTGCCCTGGGCCGCTGCGAACAGAACTGCTGATGAAGTTCCTCAACACAGAAGAGCGCCGACAGCGACGGCTTGTACATATTCCGATGGGCAGGTTCGGTGAAGCAGTTGAGATTGCTAATGCGGCGCTGTTTCTCGCCTCCAGCGAATCTTCCTTCGTCACGGGATCCACTTTCCTGGTAGATGGCGGGATAACCTGCGCCTATACCACCCCGGAATAAGGAGCATCTATGTTCGCTCATTACGGAGTATCTTTCGGTGTCGGAGTACTGCTGCTCGTCACTATTACCGCTTTCTCGCTGGCAAAAAAAGCCAGTAACAGCACTGCCGCTTTTCGCGAAGAAGACCACGAAAGCTTTCTCGGGAGAAAACGCGATTGATGGATACTCCTCCTGAGCCTGCTCACCACTCCTCCGATAAAGAAGTGCTGCATCAGTTTGGGTATGCCCAGCAGCTGCTGAGAGATATGGGCGGTTTCTCCAACTTTGCCATCTCCTTCTCCATCATCTCCATTCTGACAGGCGCGGTCACTCTCTATGGCACCGGCCTTGGCGATGGCGGCCCGGTTGTCATGGGAATCGGGTGGCCGATAGTTACCTTCTTCGTCCTCTTTGTCGCCGCTTCGATGGCCGAACTGGCCTCAGCCATTCCCACTTCCGGCGCTCTCTACCACTGGGCTTCCCTGCTTGGCGGCCCGAACTGGGGCTGGATCACGGCCTGGCTGAATCTCATCGGGCTAATAGCGGCTATCGCCGGCATCGACTACGGATGCGCCCAGTTCATGGCGCCTTTGCTTGAAATGCCGGATGTACCTCGAAGCCATATGATCGTGTTCGCTTTTCTGCTGCTTTCGCATGGGATTCTGAACCATATCGGGATCCGCGCAGTAGCCCGCCTAAACGATTTCAGCGCTATCTACCATATGCTTGGTGTGGGCGTAGTGGTGATTGCACTCGCATTTTTTGCACCCAGGCAGCCCGTCAGTTTCCTATTTACGCACACCTATACCAATATCACGGGAAAGCCCTATTGGTTCGCATTCATGATCGGGCTGCTGCAGGCACAGTGGACTTATACCGGTTTCGATGCTTCAGCGCATACTATTGAAGAAACCAGGGATGCACGCGTAAAAGCGCCCTGGGGAGTATTTCTTTCGGTGGCGGTTTCCGGTATATTCGGATACGTCATGCTCATGTTTATCACGCTCGCTATCAAGGATGTAGCGGGAGCCGCCGCAGCCTCGAATCCAATCCGTTACATCTGTGAAAATGCGATTGGTGCCAGGTTTGGCAGCATGGTTGTCTGGACGATGACGATTGCGATGTGGTTCTGCGGGCTCTCCTGCATTACCTCCACCTCACGAATGATATTTGCTTTCTCACGCGATAACGGCATGCCGTTATCTCCCATCTGGGCAAAAATCAGTAAAAGGCACCGCACTCCTGCCGCTGCCGTTTGGCTGGCAGCAGTACTCAGTTTTCTGCTTCCATGCCTTGTGTTCGGTCTGCTTACCGTGCACAAATCCCAACTCACCTTTACAGCGCTTTATGGCGCAGTCACAGGAATCAGCACCATCGGGCTATATCTCTCGTACGGGATTCCAATACTGCTGAAGGTGCGTGCACGTAAAAAAGGCACCTGGACAAGTCGGTACGACGGCCCCTGGAATCTGGGAAACTGGAGCGGATTCGTAAACGCCATCTCCCTCGGGTGGATAGCTTTCATCACTGTTTTGTTTGTGCTTCCTCCAAACGATCTCACGGGATATATTTTCGCGGGTTCATTGGCTGCGCTGCTGATTTTATTCTTTGTGAGCGTACGCGGCAAGTTCAAAGGCCCTCTTGGCAGAACCTCATCCGATGCTGAGCTCGCTCGCCTGGAAGCAGAACTCGAATAACCAATACACTCGATTGATTACGATATCGGAACGACTCGAAACCTATACTCGTCCAATAGTATAGGTTATGAGACTTCCAGGACGAAGCGAACTCAGCGGAGTATACTGTTGAGCGGTTACATAAGATAGGATAAGAGAATGGATACGCTGGATTTAGAAACACAGCAGTGCAAGAACTGCGGCATGCTGAACACCATAGACAGGGCTTTATGTTCGAACTGCCAAACCCCACTGACTGCCTATGCAGGCCAGCTTCGTGGTCAGGAGTTCGATACAGATTTTCTGAAGGCGAAAATAGTTAAGCTTGACAGGCAGCCCACAGCCGTTAAGTTAATGACGGTTCAGAATATATGCTTTGCAATATTTTGGCCGCTGGCATCTGCGGCAGGAGGATTTTTCGCTCGAGCGAAAGTGAATTCTGAGACAACCAACTACTTAAGCGCTGCGTTCAGCGCTGTTGGGTCATTTGTAAATGCCATAGTTCTCATACCGATAGCCATGCTTATTATATGGCTGGCCTGGGGGGCATGGTCGCAAAGAACCTGGGCATGGGGGGCTAATCTGGGCGTCGCGATTTTATTCGGTCTCGCATGCCTTATCCACTTCCACTTCCTGAGTATCTTCTGGCTGATACTCATAGGATATACGGTGAGCAAATGGATGCACGACGATATTAGAACATGGTTTGGACAGCTGTAACGATTGGGGCGTATCCAAAACATTTGTTTTTATGGAACAATCAAGTATTCATAGACTTCGGCTAATCCAGCAAGGACTGCTCGAAGCAACGAAAGGAGTTCGTTCATGGCAACAGCAATCCTGGACATGACCCGCAAAGAAGCGCTTGTAGCGGAACTGGCAAGCGATGCAGCAAATGCCCCCCATCGGGTACCGGAGGCTCCCAGCGATCCAGCACTGGCGAAACTAAAACAGTTAGGTACGCAGATATGGCTTGATACTGGTAATCTGGAAGAAGCGAGCAGACTGTGGCGCAGAGAGATGTCCGCACTCACGACGAACAACACCCTCGCGAATCAGGTAGTTCAGACTGGCATACTCGATGATATAATTCCTGAAGCGGCAAAAAAGATACGAGAAGTGGAGCCGGGAATATCTGCGGATGACCTGGTGATGGATATAGCCTTCATCGTCAACTGCCGAATAGCCTTGCGGCTTGTGAAAGCATTTGATGTGCTTGTAAGTGTTGAGCTCCATCCTGCAATCGGACACGATATAGAGAAGACACTTCGGTACGCGCAGCGTTATATTGCGATTAATCCGGATAAATTTATCGTCAAAATTCCGATGACTCCCGAAGGATTTTGCGCCGTTGCAAAAGCGCGTGCAGAGGGAATCCCAATCAACTACACTCTTGGCTTCTCAGCCAGGCAGAACTATCTCGCAGCCCTTCTTTCGAAGCCAACCTATTGTAACGTATTTCTCGGAAGGCTCAATGCTGTTGTATCTGACAATAAACTTGGAGATGGAAAATATGTAGGGGAAAAAGTTACCCTGTCCTCTCAGAAGTATGTCCGTGAACTGCGGCAGGCCCACCATGATATTCCCACGCATCAGATTGCTGCCTCCCTCAGGAATGCAGATCAGATGGCTGCGCTTGCAGGTGCGGATATTTTCACCATTCCACCCAAAGCGGTCGAGGAGTTCTATAGTCAGAATCGTAAACCTGCAGACATCGAATCCAAGCTGAGTGAAATATACAAAGTTGAATTCAACGCAGATGTAGATCACTCTGCTGTAGATATTCTATGGAACGTGGACGATAAGTTCAAGAAGTTTGCAGCGGACCTTGCTAGCCGCGGTGGTACCAATCTGACTGGAGATGATCTGCGTACTGCCGATAAAGACCACGGTACGCAGCTTTTCGCTGGATTTACTCCTGCGGAACAGGCAGAAATCAAAGCACACGGAAAGATACCAGAAACAGCTCGATGGGCTGGACGCGCTCCACTGGATGATCTGATGACAGAATCGGCGCTGCAGTCATTCATCACAGACCAGGCCGCTCTGGATGCACGCAT
>JBBRDM010000049.1:0-30435 GCA_038203935.1 Chthonomonadales bacterium | reverse complement strand
AGCAGCCGGTGGGTATTATGCCCGCCTGTACGAAACGCAGCTTCGCGGATATGAGTAAAATGGACTCATCCCCACCCCGGGCAGACGCCGATCAGAATCATTCTGATGCCGAAGCTGAGGCCGCTAAGAAGGCTAAAATCGCTCGTCGCAGCAGATTTCTGGGCGGTTTAATCTACCTGTTTGCACGCATGATTTACGCAACACTTCGCCTCAAAATCGTCAATGAAGAGAAGCTGGAGTTTGGCAGGGAAGGAACTATACTGGTGACCTGGCATGGCAGGTCATTCATTCCAGCAAATCTATTTCGAGCACGAGGATTCTGGGCGCTCATCTCACTCTCCCGCGATGGCGAAATGCAGAACAATATTTTTCAACGGCTCGGATTTCATACCATTCGTGGATCTACTGGCCGAGGAGGAGTAAAAGGTGCGCTGCAGATGGCCAGGAAAGTTAAGGAGGGCGGTGTATTAGCCTTCACTCCGGATGGTCCTCGCGGCCCGACCCATAAGGTACAATTAGGAGTGATATTGATGGCGGAAAAATCTGGTGCGCCAATCATTCCGCTGGGCATATCTGCGGACAGACGCCATCTCTTTCGGAGCTGGGATTCGTATTTTATCCCGAACTTTTTCTCACGAGCATATGTCGTAGTAGGTGAAGAGATAAGAGTGCCCGCTGATTTAGACGAAGCGGAACGCATGCGTTATGCAGGAATAGTGGAGATCGCTATAAACAGGGCGGAGCGGGAAGCTGAGCAGCTAGCAGGCCATAACAGCTATCCAGCCGAGTGGCGAATAGATTGAGAACCTCCGCGAGATTCCGGCCCGGGAGGCTCTCAACTGCAGCACGTATTCTAATTGAATAGTTAAATTATTCCACTAGATTCCGCACTGCATTTATCAGGCTTTCGCCGGCAAGCTGTCGCATCTGTTTTTGATTTCCAGCATTTCTCAGCTGTGAGGCGAACTGATAACTGTTCAATGCCACCAGCACTTCATTCAGCCTTTCCCGCTCGATGGGATAAGGATCGGGAGGATTTGGATCGACTATGTGGTGGTGGTGAATCAGCCACCAGAGCATATTTGGCCACCAGGGCGGGCAGGTTTCGGGTTCCATAATTATTCTCCTTCGATGAGTTGGGACTGCAATCACCATGAGGGTGATAAAGATATTATAAATGTAATCGAAGCAGAACACAGTGCATTGGCTAACAGGTTCCGGGTAAAGTTAGTCATAACAGGATTCGGGGTTCCAAGATTTGCAAATAGCCTATATGCAATATAATCTGCTGCAGCTGGCTGCCTCGCCACTTATCGCTTTGTTTATCACCTTCAGATACTATTCGGGTAAATCGAGCGAGGGCTGGGGAGAGAGATGGGGTTTTCTCCCTGCTTCTATAACCGCGGAATCTGCGCAATCTAAAATATGGGTACATGCAGTGTCTGCTGGAGAAGTTGTTGCCGCGGTGCCAATTCTGCGTGAACTTCGGCGTCTGCTTCCAACTCAGCCAATTCTCATGTCCGTTATTACACCGGCTGGTTATGAGATGGCCATGCAGCAGGCTGAGCCGTATGTTGACGGAGTCTTTTATGCTCCTTTCGACCTGCCCTGGATAACTAGAAAAGTGGTCAGGCAACTGAAACCACTCATGTACATCAGTCTCGAAAGTGAGCTCTGGCCAAATTTGCTTCATGATTTGAAACAGTCTGGCTCCATCAATATAATGATGAATGCTCGGCTCTCAGAGCGGAGCAGCAAACGATCAGGGAGGTTTGCTCCCTGGCTTTATCGCTGGATGCTTGGCAATATGGATATGCTTTTGGTACAGTCCCTGGCAGATCAAAAGAGATTTATGAAACTCAGCAAATATCCAGATACTTCTAAAATCCAGATACTCGGCAACTCAAAATTCGATCAAGAGATCAATCCACTACCCGAAGAGGAGCTGGTGGAATTAAAAAAAAGTCTTCGCCTTCCTCTGGATGCACCCGTTCTGGTCGCAGGAAGTACCCGCAGCAGTGAAGAGGAAGCGCAGGTTATCACTGCGTATGGGCTGCTGCTGAAACAATTTCCAGATCTATGTCTCATTATTGCACCGAGGGATATTAAAAGAGCCGAGGAAATAACCTCGGCGCTCCATAAAGCGGACCTGGCCCCTGTATTGCGAAGTGAACAGCAAAGTGATTCAAAGGAATCACGACACCTCATTCTGAACACTATCGGTGAGCTGGCAAAAGTATATGCGGCAGCCACCATCTCGTATGTTGGAAATAGTATTCCACCTGTAGTCAAAGGCGGCGGCCAGAATATACTGCAGCCTCTTGCGCATGGAAAGCCCGTTTTCGTGGGTCCCCTCATCGCTACGATTCGATCCGAATATGCACTTGCTTCGGAGGCAGGAGTGGCTTTTCAGATACAAAATGGACAGGAACTCGCCGCGAAAGCATCTGAACTAATGTTGGACAGTGTGCGATTAAAGAAAATCAGTGAGACATCTGTATCACTGATTAAAGCAAATCAGGGCATTGCAAGGCGATACGCCGAAGAAATCGCGCAGCTTATATTATCTCATCAGCCAGGTTAGTTGACATCATCAAAATGTGAGGAATCCATCGAAGAGTATATGCTGGCTGTGATGCAAGGCAAGCGCGGTTTTTTACCTGCGATGCTGCGACTGCTGATGGCTTCGCTCTCCATTGTCTATTGCGCTGGCCTAACGATATATCTGCTGCCATTCCGCTTTGGCCTGCGAAAGCGAAGCCGACTGAAATGCCCGGTAATTTCTATTGGAAATCTCACCACAGGCGGAACTGGAAAAACTCCTTTTACGATCATGCTTTGCAGATCTTTACAGTCGATGGGGAAAAGTATTGTCGTACTAAATCGGGGCTATCGCGGTAAAAATGAGTTTGGATGTGCCGTCGTATCGGATCAAAATGGAGTGCTGCTGACGTCGGATGAAGCTGGTGACGAAGCGTATCTGCTTGCTAAATCTTTACCTGGTATTCCCATAATTACGGGCAAAGACAGACGCATTACGGGCAGGAAAGCGACTGAACTATTTAATCCAGATGTCGTCATACTCGATGACGGCATGCAGTTCTGGCAGCTTCATCGAGATTTAGATATCGTACTGCTCAACGCTGCAGCTCCCTTCGATAACGGATGGACATTGCCTCGCGGGCTGCTTCGCGAACCGCCTTCCCATCTAGATCGGGCCGGCATTGTGATAGTCACTTCTGGATCATCATGCAGCGAGGAGGCGAAAGCTGCGATTTTAAAAAGAATAAATGAACTCGCGCCAGGACGGCCGATCTATTTTACAAATTTAATCGCTGCTGGTCTCGTAGATTTGAAGAATGATACCCAGCTGCCGCTCAGCTGGTTGGATACGCGTAAAGTCAGTCTATTTTCGGCTATTGGAAATCCCGCTTCTTTTGAGCAGACTATCCAGCAGCTTGGCGCTGACACCATAAAACATACTCGGCTTCGTGATCATGAACAGGTTTCTATGATGGAATTGACCCGAATATGCGAGCAGGCAGCAGATGCAGGTTCCTCTGCATTAATCACCACCGCAAAAGATGCGGTAAAGATTCCGAAGATAGTTTCTGCAATACCCGTTTTAGCTCTGGAAGTAGAGATGGAAGTGAGCGACACGCAGTCGTTCCTCCAAAAGTTGCTTGAAAAAGTAGATGCTTTGCAATGAGTGACCCAATCAAACCAATATCTCAGCCGCCTGTATCGTTCAAAAAAAAAGCGGAACGCCTTTTTGGGCGTATCTGCCTTGCAGCAATCGTTCCGCCAGTTCGCGCTTTATCGATGCCCTCTGCAAGGAGGCTGGGTGGGGCTTTGGGAATGCTGATCTATCGTTCACTCTCTCGTTATCGACACGTGGCACATAAGAATATTCATTTAATCTATGGCGATGAACTTTCCGATGCGGAACAAACAAAAATGGCCAAGGATGTATTCAGGCATTTCGGTCAATGGGCGATGGAGTTCATCAAGATGCCGCAGATTTCGGACTCAGATATCGATAATATATCCGTGGCTGCTGGCGAAGAGAACGTAACAGCGTCGCTCGCCGATGGCAGAGGTGCGCTTCTCATCTCCGGTCATCTTGGCAGCTGGGAATTCATAGGACGCTGGCTCACTCAGCGTGGTTTTAATCTGAATGTAGTGGCGCGTGATGCCAGAAATCCTGCCGCAACTAAAATAATGGAGAAAACTCGCCTGGGCAATGGCGCCAACGTATTGTACCGGGGGAATTCAGCACGAGGAATATTCAAGGCGCTCAAGCGAAATGAAATTGTAGCCATACTTCCAGATCAAAATGCAGCGGATGTATTTGTCCCATTCTTCGGAAAGCAGACAGGTACTGTAGACGGCCCCGCCGTACTCCATCTTCGAACTGGAGCGCCTCTGCTGTTTTGCTGGTGTATCCGAGGAGAGGAGGGCAAGTTTCACATAACTTTCGAGCCTCCGGTGATAATTGAAAAAACGGGTGATCAGCAAGCGGACATTCTCAGCGTGATGACTCTTATTAACGAACGGTTAGAAATCCAGATCAGGAAATATCCTACGCAATGGCTGTGGCTGCACGATAGATGGAAAGCGTCTCCCGGGGTATTTCCAGATGGAGAAGACCAGGCAGCACAGCTTAAACTGACTGCTGCACAGTACGAATCATTGCAGCAAAAACGCGATGGCAGAGCCTGATACCAGCGCCAGCCTGGCGCAAATTATGCCTGCTCTCAATGTAAACAAAATTCAGCGAGTGCTCATAATTAAACTGAGCGCTATGGGAGATATCCTCCACGCGCTTCCTGTTTCAGCTGCTCTCAGCAATTCATTTCCGAACATGGAAATCAGCTGGGTTTGCGAAAATATGTTTGCTCCCCTGCTTGTAGATAATCCCTGCTTAAAAGAGTTGATTACTCTCCCGAAATTGAATCTTAAGGCTCTCAAAACTTCAGAATATCGAATGCAATATTTTGGTAAATTACGCGAGATCCGATCAAAAGTTTTCGATCTCGTAATCGACCTGCAAGGCCTGACTAAAAGCGCCATCATCTCTCTCGCTTCAGGAGCTGAATATAAATTGGGATATCACTGGCTCCGTGAGTTCGCCCCATTCGTTGAAAAAGCGGTGCCAAAACGCCCTGAAAGTGTTCATATAGTCGATCAATATCTCGATGTGGCTCGATTTTTAGGCGCCGAGGTAAGCAGAGTTGAGTTTCCATTCGAGGTTCCTGAAGCAGATATAATTTCTGCTTCAAAACTGCTTGATGAGGGTGGAATCGAATCTGGAATGAAGTTTGCCGTGATCAACCCGGCAGCTGGACACCCTTTGAAAGAGTGGGGATCGATAAACTACGCTAGGCTCATTGATAAATTGTGGAGTGATTATAAATTGAAATCGGCGCTGGTAACCGCTGATACAAACGCAGCAAATGCGGTACTGGCCAATATTAATGTGCCATTCGCAAACCTGGCAGGAAAGACAAGCCTGAAGCAGCTTGGTGCGGTGTTAAAACTGAGCACAGTCCAGGTCTGCGGCGACACAGGGTCGGCGCACATGTCGGCGGCGCTCGGAAGACCGGTAGTATCCCTTATTGGCCCTACAGACCCCAATCGAGCCTGCCCCTACAACCAGCGTGAAAATGTTATCAGCGGACGTTCCCGATGCGGAAATAATTGTAACTGGCACCACTGCGAGTATTCCACGCCTAAGTGCATGGGTGGCATAGAGGTTGATGAGGTACTTCAGAAAGCTGCCGGATTAATTTAGCCGTGAGTGTGAGATTGGAGTGTTTTATCGGTCGATTACCAGATTATCCCGATGAATAATCTCTTCGAATCCACGATAACCGAGAGCCTGTTCAAGCTGTTCACTCTTCAAACCAAGCACGCGCTGAACTTCACTTGAAGCATAATTCGAAAGACCGCGAGCAAATATTTCGCCATTTTCATCTTTGACTTCGATGAGATCCCCGCTGACGAACGAACCATTCACTGCGATTAAGCCAACTGCGAGCAAACTTACACTCTCTTCAACCAGCTTTGCTTTCGCACATAAATTAACGATGACCTCACCTTTTGGACGAGCGTTGTGGGCTATCCAGCGTTTGCGAGCAGGAAGACGTTCAGAATCGTTTCTTGGCAGGAATGTAGTGCCTATCTCCAGGCCGGCCATCACATCCTCTATCACATGCAGCCTTCTGCCTCGGGCGATAACTGTTTTTATTCCTGCTTCCGTTGCAACCTTTGCAGCCTCAACCTTGGTTCGCATTCCCCCAGTTCCAACTCCCGATTTCGAGATGCCCGCCAGACTCTCTATCTCCTCGGTTATAATCGGAACGCACGCTATTGGTATCGCAGTGTGATCAGAGGACTCTTCGGAAGGCAGCTTTTGATACAAACCTTCTACATCCGATAGTATTAATAGCATATCTGCTTCAACTAATGCAGCCACCAGCGCTGCAAGCATATCGTTATCACCGAACTTGATTTCATCTACTGCTACAGTATCATTTTCATTAATAATAGGCACGACACCCAGTGTTAACAAGGCGAGGAGTGTATTTCTAGCGTTGAGAAATCGTTTGCGATCCGCCAGATCGTCTCGAGTAAGCAGAATCTGGGCACAGTCCACTCCGCGCCACGCAAAAGCTTCCGAATAAGTATGAATCAGCAGTCCCTGCCCTATTGCTGCAGAAGCCTGCTTGAATGGCAGTGTCGTTTGAAAATCCGAAGGCTGAGATCTATTAAGATAACTGCGCTGCGAGAAACTGGCTTCCAATCGCTCCCTACCCGCGCGTATAGCACCAGATGTGACCACAAGCACTTCTGATCCCGCCTCAAGCTGTGCGGAGAGACTCGCCGCCATGTCCGCGATGAATGCTCTGTCGATTCTGCCGGATTTATCCGTGAGCGTGCTCGTTCCGACCTTTACGACAAGCCTAATTCCGCGATCAGCCAATTTTTTCTTCCCCGCGTTTTAATTTGGACTGCTTTCGGCGAGATTCGTTCTCTTCAATCCACTTTTCTTCGTCTTCATATTCAAACTCAACTGCCCCAATTCGGACAGTATCGCCATCTTTCGCGCCAAGCTGATTAAGCTTCTCCGTTATCCCCATATTATCCATCGTGCGCTGCAGGCGGCGCAGCGCATATTCATTTCCCATATCCGTCATCGATACCATTTTCTCAATAAATCTGCCACTCACTTCGTAAGTCGCCTCATCGATCGCGACTGCATGCCATTTGCGCGCATCTTCCATAATTGGCGCCACGATGTTGACATGATCTTTTTTAGATTCGATAATATCTTCTTCAGCCCGTATTGTTTCCAGCCTGGTCATTGCTTCGTAGATAAGCGGCTTAACGCCTGCATGCGTTACGGCCGATATCCGAAATACATTATGTCCACGCGAAAAAAGCTCCGCTTCCAGATTATCGATCATTTCCATGTCGGCTGCAGCATCCATTTTATTCAATGCGATTAGCTGAGGAAGCTGTGCCAAATTTTCATCGTAAAGCTCCAGTTCACGATTCAGCACATCGAAGTCATTCAAGGGATCTCGCCCGCTCATACCGCTGACATCTAAAAGGTGAACCAGCAGCCTGGATCGACTTACGTGCCTTAGAAATTGATGCCCCAGCCCAACTCCTTCGGAGGCGCCTTCTATAATTCCCGGAATATCCGCCATGACGAAACTGCGTTCCTGCTCCACATATACGACACCCAGGTTGGGAACAAGCGTGGTAAATGGGTAGTTTGCAATCTTGGGGCGGGCAGCGGATACTGCTGCAATAAGCGTAGATTTACCAACATTCGGGAAACCCAGCAGGCCGACATCTGCAAGCAGCTTAAGTTCGAGCTTGAGCTTTCTGTGTTCGCCAGGTTCGCCATGTTCTGCAAATTTAGGAGCTTGATGCACAGAATTTGCAAAATGAGCATTGCCTCTCCCGCCAACGCCTCCGTGGGCGATAATAACTTTTGTGCCGGACACGCTCAAATCTGCCAGTTGATGGCCAGTCAAGGCATCGGTTACGACAGTGCCTGGCGGCACCTTGATGAGCAAATCGCCGCCATTTTTACCAAACATATCTTTGCTGGCGCCATCCCCTCCACGGTCTGCCTTATATTTATGCCGATATCTAAAATCAAGCAGCGTGGTAATATTATGATCCACCTCAAAAATCACACTTCCGCCGTGGCCGCCATCGCCGCCATTCGGACCGCCGCGAGGCACAAATTTTTCTTTGCGGAAAGTGACCATACCATTTCCACCACCACCCGCTTCCACTTCAATTTCAACTTCATCTACAAACATTTCTCACCACGTCCTTAAATCTGAACAGCCTCGCTGATAGGAACTCTATATTAGCTTGAATCAACCTACAAATGCAAGCGGGCATTCAAAAACATGCGCTCGATGGATATCCTAATTATGAATAATTTGAAAAGCCGAAAGTGATTCTCTTTTAAATAAAACCTGCCGATATATTGAGTAGAAAAAAACAATTTATACTCTATTTGCGTAAATATTAATGTAACGTTCACAATGAAGTGGTTACCGTTTTAATATATTCAATAAACTGGATGGCGCAGCCATAGGATTTTGGATGGAAGCTCCACCGCGGGAGGCTAGAATGAGCGTAGTCCTGGAAACGGCTGTTCGCAAGAACATGTCCACCGAAAACCTCAATCCATACATCAATGCACTCTCACAGCTCGACGTAGCTGCAAAACACCTCGAACTCGATCGTAACTCGCATGAGATCCTGAAATATCCGCAAAGCCAGATGACAGTCCATTTTCCTGTCATGATGGACACAGGCACTATCAATGTTTTCACTGGCTACCGGGTGCAGCATAACCGTTCTCGGGGTCCTTGCAAAGGGGGGATTCGCTACTCTCCCAATGTAGACGAGGACGAAGTGAAAGCGCTCGCTATGCTAATGACCTGGAAATGCGCCCTTTTAAATGTTCCCTTTGGCGGGGCAAAAGGCGCGGTGACCTGCGACCCCAGAACACTTTCCTTAGGTGAAAATGAACGGCTTACCCGCCGATTTACTTCCGAAATTATAAATTATATCGGGCCGGATGTCGATATTCCTGCACCAGACATGGGTACAAATGCTCAGACAATGGCCTGGATGATGGACACTTACTCTATGGGTAAAGGGCGAACCGTTCCGGCCTGTGTTACTGGCAAACCAGTATCGATAGGCGGTTCAGAAGGACGCAGCGATGCTACCGGAAGAGGTATTGCTTTCATTACACGAGAAGCGCTTAAAGAGTGGAATAAAGACATCCAAGATGTTCGCATCGCCGTCCAGGGATTTGGAAATGTGGGCGGAGTAGCTGCTCGTATTTTTCATGAGATGGGCGCGAAAGTAATAGCCGTCAGTGACGCATTTGGAGGAATATACAATTCAAACGGGCTGGATATTCCAGCGCTGATAAAGAATTCCCAAAGAGACGGGACACTGGTAAATGGTGGCGAGGGAGAAGCTATAACCTCAAAAGAACTACTAGAACTGGAATGCGATGTGCTGGTGCCGGCGGCTGTCGAGAACCAGATTACCGAAGCAAATGCGGGCAAAATAAAAGCTAAAATAGTGGTCGAAGGTGCGAACGGGCCTACGACACCGGGAGCAGATAGAATACTTCAAGAAGCAGGGATATTCCTGATCCCAGATATATTGGCAAACGCAGGGGGAGTGGTGGTTTCCTATTTCGAATGGGTTCAGGATCTGCAGTTCTTCTTCTGGAGCGAACAGCAGGTAAACTCAAAAATGGAAGATATTATCACCAGCGCCTATCGCGATGTAAGAATGATGGCGAAGCAGCAGGATATTAACATGAGACTCGCTGCTTATCTTATTGCAGTAAAACGAGTTTCGGACGCCACATCGCTGCGGGGTATCTATCCATAACTTTACTGGGCTTTGCAGGGCTGAGAACCGGCATAAAAAGATCAGAATCTCTTTGTAATCTATTTCTTTCCAATGCGTTCGCTCTCAGCCACTCTTCATCCAAACAGACATGGACAATTTTTGAGAGGCGTGAAGAGTAGATTAAATGGATTAATTGATCTCGGGTCTGCAAGAGTGTGGGATTCGAAAACGCGCCTTCCACCAGCTCAATTGGAGTTTGGATAGGACTTGTCCACTCATCATTTTCAGTGAGCGCTATCGTGAGAGGCGATTTTGGAGCTAAAGAGTGATTGTAAGCAATCAGGAGATTTCCGTTAGAAAGTCGTTCCAAGTCAACTCGGCTATGCGGATTTGGAAAGGGAGTTCGTTCCGGGCATGTCCAAGAATGTCCTTCATCCTTAGACACAACCTGTAATAACGAGCTATACTCCATCCCTTTTGATCTCAGATACATGATTATACTGCCATCTTGTTTCGAAGCCAGTCCAGTCTGAAGAAATCTTGTGTCCGAAATATTCAGACTCGATTCACTCCAATCATATCCGCCATTAGAACTTTTCAACAGGTTTACTGACCCGCCGGTTCGACCCACTTTGTGAAGTGGCAGCAATACAGATCCATCCGGGCGTACCAATGGTTTGATTCCGACCATAGAACCCCACTCTGCACAAAGTATATTAGGTTCACTCCAGCTTTTGCCTTCATCTTTCGAAAACACACACCGCACCTGGCAAGTACTCCAGTCTTCGCCGAGAAGAGCGTTGTATACCAGCCAGATAGTATCGTTTCCTAGACGAAACAAAACGGGATTTCCACTCGAGAGAAGTCCGGGATGATTTAAAATGGCAGAGGTTTTCCAGCGAGATTCGATAGGATCAAAAATCGCAGCTTTAATGGACAGCTCCCCGTAGGATCCAGAATTTTGGCCATACCAGGCAGCCAGAAGCGTATCATCTTTTAATTCAATCAGTGTTGGGGCGGCACATAATGGACGACCGTCGCCAGGTTGATGTACAGTACGACTTTGAAAATGCATGGCAGACTCTTCATCCGAAAATAGATAATAGTACAAATGATGTTTCAGAGGAGTGATGGTTACGCGTAACATGTACACGATGAGGCGTATAAGCCGGACAGCCAGTACACGAACATCACGATTCGATATATTGTACCATTTTAGTATTCAATTTTTATATATTTTTTAAAATATCTGCCTGCTTTACAAAAATGAAGCTAAAATGGGCCTTTTTTGGTGATTTTAGCTGAAAACAAAGCAAGCACTGTATTGGAATTTGGCAGGACGAAACGGTTGAAAGAATGGAAGGTCAGGGAGATTAGAAGTTGAGGCCTAATTCAGCCAGCAGCGAACTGACTTTATAGTTGTACTGAGCGTTGGCAGGATCATGATTGGTCCGATTGAGGAACTGCCAGCCCAGAGAGACGTGGAAAGCCCGAGTGAGAAGATAGTCCATACCAAAACGGAGGTTGCTGTCGGTACTGGCGAGATAACCGGAAGAGTTAGAAGCCAGATACTCAGTGAAAAGTGTGTGGCGGCTCGAAATAGGATAGTCTAATCGAGCGCTCAGCGAACTTAGATTAGTCCCAGTGTCCGTCGCTATAGAAGTCGAAGAAAAATTAACATTACTGGTAGTCCTCAAACTTTGCCAGCTAAGTTGTGTTCCTAATTTTCCGCCAAAGGGCTTCCCCTGCATCATTACAAATATAGTGTTGCTCTTAGTGCCGCCTAAGGCGCCAGTGTAAGCTACTTTTTGAATGCTGTAGTTGGTATTGAATTGAAACCGTTCAGAAGGCTGCCAGCCAAAATTTATTCCCAGATTTTTTCGATTGGAATTGTACTGATAGTCACCAACACTAGAGGCAATATCAGCCTGCAATCCGATTTGGAGTCCAGTTCGCGGCTGATAGTCGAGCGAGAAACGGTGTGCGGTACTCTTCCCGCCATAACTGCTGACGCCATATCCAGAGTTTGTGGTGTCTCCATAGATGCCGCCATAATTTCCCGTAGTGCCCAGATTAGCATTCGATCCACCTCCAATGGTGGTGCCAAGCCCCGATCCGAATGTCGAGCCTGTGCCAGATAAGCCGCCTGCGCTAAGATCGCGAGTAATCTGATTAAAAATGACAGATCTTGCAGAGACAGGCAGAATACTGGTCGAACCTCCTGTGGTGGTGGTCGTGGTAGTTGTAGTGGTGGTTCCTGTCGCAGCAGAGGCAGCTGCATTCCCCGTATCAGACAGCTGGTAACCATAAGTGAGTCTCAGCTTGGAGTTGGGAGTGATTCTTGCAGTGATTTGTGTATCACGTGCATTCAATTTACTAAAAGATCCACTAGAATTCGTTGAGATTGCATTGTCTGAGAAAGTTCCGTTAAGATCGAGCCAGCGAGATGCCCTCCAGGTTACACCGAAATGTTTACTGAGGGTAGAGGAGTTCGCCGAGATCAGTGATGAGGTAAGCACCGAGGTAACGAGATTATTGTAAACCGAATCGGAAGTGCTTACATTTCGGCTGACGCCGGCATCGAAGGTAACTGCTTTTAATCCGTAATTTACAGCTACCGAATCGTTCACATTGCTGGATTGGCCTCCGAGAACGTACTTGGTGCCGATACTATTTCGGGATAGTATCAGAGAGGCATTTTTGGCAAAGTTATAATTCGCGCCCAGAGTATATTGATTGTACGAATCGTTCCCATTCAAATTAACGGTGGTAAGGCTGGTGGTACTGGAGGAGTAGGAGGGCCGCTTGGCTTTCTCCCAATCGAAGTTTAGGCGAAGTTTTTTGAATGGCTGATAGTCGCCGGTTATTTCTACCGATTTTTCGTTCTGATTAAATCCAGGAGACTGGATGGAAGAGAAAGTCGGATTGACATCTCTCAGTGTAATATTCGTGTGCAGATTACGCATCGGATTCAGATCGGCTCTGACCTGCACAGCACGCCCGCCTGTATTATGGCCTGAAATGGTCAGACCTGAAAAGGCTGATTCCAGGCTGATATTTCCTAATTTACCTATAGAAATGGAGCTGTCCAAACCCAGCACACTTCTATTACCGGGCGTGGGATCGGTGTTGAGCGGAACATATGTAACCGACAGAAGATGACCTGTGATATCGGTGCTCAGCACGATTTGATTAAGACGAGTGTTGTCCACAGTGAAACCTACACCCCGCACCTGCGGATCGCTGTCGATGGTAACGATCAGCGGTTTGGTAAGATCAATCGCAGCATCGAGAATATAGAAAACGTTATTGCTGCCCTGGAACTGCTGGGTTCTGGTTTGAAGCCCGTTCGCTGCTTTCGATGTCTGGGAAACGTAAGTCATTCCAAAATGAAGTCCCGTTTTCGGCTCGACTTCACTTCTGAAACCCATAATATTTCCCTGGCTCTGATTATAACCCAGAGATTCGAAGGTGACAGCAATACTCTGCGAACTTAAGATTATATTTCCAGTGGTAAATCGAAGTTCACCCGTGTAGAGGTCAAGCGTATAGTCCTGCCCGCGCGATAGTTCACGATTGTCGACCCGAACTCGATCACTTCCTTCTACTATCTGTCCGGCATAAACATAGTATGGGCCCGAAGAGTTGTTTCCAGGTATGGTGATGGTGCGCGTTTCTGCTTTGGTGGTTGAGTAGAGGAAACTGGTTTTAAGCTGTTTCGACCAGTTGTTGGTAATTTTAAAACCACTCAGGTAGCGGTTGAAGTCGATCAGCGAGTTTCCCGAAAAGCCGGCGTTGATATCTCCCCATTCAAAGCGTACTTTAGGCGTGTTATAGTCGAGTTTGACTTTGTTTTCGGTAGGGCTTTGAAAGAGGCTGTTGTTAATTCTGGTCTGGTAATGAAAGAAGTTCAGGAACGTAGCATCGATGTTCAAATCTGCATCGTTGTAAATTCCATTGGAACCGCGGCCATAATACTGCTCGTCTCGATAAGCTGCTTGATTTCCGGAAATATTTTCAGATCTAAAAGAGAGCGTGTTATGGCCAGAGGCTTTTATTTTGGTACCGGTCGCCGATTCCATGCGTGTAAACCAGTCGCCGATGGAGTTAAAAACACCGCCGCCCCGTTTTGTCTTTGAAAATATCCGATCATTTTCCTCGGTGTCCGAGACCGGTATGGTGAACCCCGGAACCGGCCCAAGAGTTTTACGATGTACCACTGGCACGGCAGAGACCTGCCTATCTGCGGCAGATGTTTTTGGGCGCAGCAGAACATCCCAAAGTGTTTCCGCAGCGCCAGCCGAATGGGCAGCAAGGGAATCGATCGCGAGTGTGAGGACAAAAACGGTTTTTCGATGTTTCCGTGTCAGCATGATTGCAGGTGAAGATACCAAATCCAGATCGCCACTATCTGAAACAGTGCGTTCTTTAGAAATATCGATGCAGACTGTTGGATGTTTGGGGCCATCCTGCTGCAAATTAATTCCAGCACGGGGGGAAATCAAAGATTAGTCAATATACATTATATCATATGTTTGCAAATGCTTGGATAAAAGTTTTTATTTTCATGAACAAGCAAATCTGGGAGACGCAGTGGAATAATATGGCGTGTTATTCGGCAGATCGAAATAGCTTGCGCCATCCCGACCGAGCACGATCCGGGACTGTGGTATTGCCATCGAGCGCTGCTGACGGAGTGGGAAGATCGCTGGAATTTTCCCCGACAGGCAGTGAAGCAGTGGAGATTGTAAGCGGAGTCTGCTGAGAAAACGGAGCTAATGAGGGCAGGTAATCGGGAGCATGCAGCATATCTCGCACAGCGATGGCAAACACCGTAATATTATCTTTGCCGCCACGGGAGTTGGCAAGTTCGATGAGCTGCCTGCACGTTTCCGATGGCGCATGGCTGCCCGCTACCAGCGCAATTTCTTCCGCATCCACGTGCCCTGTCAGCCCATCCGAACAGAGAATCCACACATCACCGATGCAGGCTTCTTCTGTAAATAGATCCGGCATCACACTGGGCATCGCCCCAATAGATCTGGTAATGACATTTCTGAACGGAGAGGTTTCCGCATCTTCCCGAGTCATCATGCCTGCCTCTACCTGCTCTTCTACCCAGGAATGATCTCTCGTAACCTGCCTGATCATACCATTCCGAATCAAATAGGCTCTGCTGTCTCCGACCTGAGCCACGATAACTCTATCTTCCTGAAAAATAGCCGCTGTGAGAGTAGTGCCCATACCGTTTCGTTCGGGAATCATCTGAGCGAGTGAATGGACACGTGAGTTTGTATCGGAGATTGATTCCCGGAGCGCAGTCTCGACCTCGCTGGAAGCGTGGTTATAATAATCGTTAACCAGCCTTTTCAGCATCATTTCGCTGGCGATCTGCCCTGCGAGTGCACCACCGATTCCATCGGCAACGGCGAAGAGGCTCCCTCGTTCCGCGAGAACTGCGAGTGATTCCGGCTCGTAAAAATCGAACTTATCCTCGTTATTTTCTCGCACCTGACCCATATCCGTTTTTGCGGCATATTTGAGAATTGGTACAGCGGACGGTGTTTTTGGCGCATACTCGCGCCAGCCCCGTACCAGAGTTGATTTATCCAGTTTTGCGGTGGAGTCATCCTCATCAATTGCGGCCGGAATGCCGTTGAGGTTTGTCATGCTCAAGCCTCTCCCTCAGACCAGAATCCTCCTGGCACTTCGTTATCTGATGATCCAGAATGCGCTTCAGATTTTTCTTGAGCTTCCTGTGGAACTGCAGACTCAAGTTTGTAGCGTGTCTGCCCCATTTGAACCTCATCATCATCCCGCAAAATCTGCCGCTCATGCGGCTCCAGTTTGACTCCGTTTACGGTAGTGCCGTTGGAACTGCCAAGATCGGTAATATAGATTCCAGTATCGTCCGTGGTTATCTCTGCATGACGCCCAGAGATAAAAGAGTCCTGTGGAAGTGCAATAATATTCTCTGATTTCCGTCCAATTGTAACTGTTCCAACAGGGATGGGTATGGTCGCTGCCGGACCGTCAATCTTTACCAGTTTGCCTGCCAGCGGCCCCAGTTCCACAACGTCCTCTTCCGGCTCAGACGCCTGCAATGGCAGTGCCAGATTTTCTGCCGGCGCTCCAATTATAGTTCGGTCCGGCCCAGCAATAGCGATCGTCTTATCCGCAGGGCTGGCCGGTAATGTATCGCTTCCGGAGGCAAGCGTCGCCTGCCAGCTTCCAAATTTTAAAATGGTTCCGATCTCGGCTGCAGTAGGTTGATTCGGACCGATGCGCTCCGCCCCAACCTTGGTGCCATTCGAGCTGCCAAGATCCTCAACGATAATGCTTCCATCCTGAATCGTAATTCTTGCATGAAGCCGAGAGACCGTTCCTTCATTCACAAGGATATCCGCGCCCTGTCGGCCAAGGGTATTCACCCCTTCTCGGAGTCGATATCTATGCCCGCTGGAACCATCGACAAGCACTGCAGGCGGAGCAGATTCCGCCGGGATATCTAATTGTTCGCCGAGCTGCTGAGAAAGTAAAAAACCACACTCCCCGCAGTACATCTCCGTTAGAGGCGATGCCGATTTACATACCGGGCACTGAATGGTGCCGCCCATCTGGGTTCGCAATGGATCGAAATTACCGGCCGGCATCTGCATCGTCGCTCCGGACATTTCTCCGGGAGTCGTGCCAATCATTTGCGTCTGGTCTATCTGAGTCATTGCCTTCTCCCCTGGTCGAGGTTCATGATGGTGCCCATGAGAGTTTTCTCCGCATCTGCGCCTCCGCGCTGAAGGCTCTGGAGGGCGGCATCAACTTCCTGAGCCTGCCCGGTTTGGCCGGCGTTAATCAGAATGGCGCGCGTCTTCTGCAGTTCGTCCATAGCGCCCATTGCTGTGAACTGCTGCGTTCGCATTCCCATCATAGTTTTCTGGAGATTTTGCGAAGCCTGCGCAATGGCAAGTTCGTTCGCCACTACAGGATGCACATTTGCCGCGATCAGATTTCTATCATTGGTGAACTCGAAAATACAGTCTGATGAAATTCTTTCCGCACGGTTGTTTACAATATCGTCGTAAGATACTTCCGCCTTGAGCACTCTGAACGTCCCAATCGGATGCCGATCAAGCTCGATTTCCAGCAGTGCGGTGCGAACAGTTCCACGCTCGATATCCGGCATAGTGATATCCACCGTCCTCTGCCCAAATGTCGGCTGACTGCCATATATCTGCCTGATCTGCACCCATTTGGAGAGCTGAAAACGAACCTGAACATTTTTAGCAACGATGGTCATCAGCGTTTCAAGTTCCCGCCTGAACACCTCCGGCAGAAGATCTGGGCGCTGAATATAGTAGTAGTTGCCGCCGCTGCGCCGTGCTATCCCGGCCATCAGCTCTTCATTATACTCACTGCCAAAACCAAGCGCAGTGATCGAGATGCCCTGAGACTTCTGCAGCCCGACCTGCTGGACTATAGAATTAAAATCTTTAAGCCCCGCGGTCGGTTCGCCATCTGTAAGCAGCAGGACGCGATTTACGTATCCCGGAGTCTGGCCCAGCACAGAAGCTATCTGCATACAGCCTGCCATCAGCCCATCGTAGAGGTTGGTCGTATTTCCCACTTCAATGCGGCGGATATGCTCCTTTACCAGCGGCTTGTTTACCACTCTTCGAGCAGGCATCAAAATATCGACCTGCTCTTCAAACGTGACTATCGAAAGGATATCGTTCGGCTCCAGCATGTCGACGACGTATTCGCAGGCGCGTTTGACATATTCGAGCGGTTCACCCTCCATACTTCCGGATCTGTCGATTACCAGGCATATGTTGAGGGGTGCGCGCCGCCCAAGCTGCTGAGTGCCCGATTTCAGTACAATCAGCGCATTTTCACGTGAAACTTCCGGCCCCATCGCATATCGGTTTCCAGCCAGACACTCCACCTCCAGGGTATTCATCGACATTCCCATGGCAGTGCGTGCCGGATCGAAGCCCATCTGTGTGCGCGATCCGCCCATCACTGTCGGCTGTGCCCCGCCAATCATCTGTGTACGGTCTTCCATACGTCTCCTCTTACACTATGCATCGTATCTAAATTTACTCGAGCCGAACTGAACTACATCTCCAGGGTGAATCTGCTGTGCCGTAATACGCATTCCATTTACGAATGTCCCGTTCGAAGACTGATTATCATAGACTACGATACTGTTTCCATCGTTCCCAATCCATGCATGATTTCTGGATATGGTCGTATCGGAGACAAGCACCAGATTTCTATCCGGCTCTCTTCCTACCGTGATATTCGCGCCGTTAAGCGGAATCACCTGCCCGGCATAAGGCCCTTCCAGACCGGTGAGCCTTGGAACTAAATTTGCAGAGGTAAATCCTGGCAATGCAGGAATTGCAAACGCAGCAGCATATCCATTCTGAGCCGCAATCGGCGGGAGATCAAACGCAGAAGGAATCGAAACTGAAGCTGCCGTCTGAGGATTCACTGATCCTATTGCCGGCAGCCCGGCGGAGCACAAACATCCTCCCGGAGTGTTCTTCGGCGCGCCGCAGAATGGGCACAGATGGGGTGGCATCGGAGTGGAAGCGACTGCAGAAACCGATTTAGGCTCATCCAGAGGGCGTGCATAACGATTACGAGTAGCTTTCTCGCTGAAAAGAATACGGTGCTGACCAATCTGCAGCATATCGCCATCGCGCAGGAGATGTTCTGCTCCCGGGTTTACACGCTGGCCATTCACAACAGTGCCCTGCGGTGTGTTCGCATCGATGAGCATATGTCTTTTTCCATCTGCACGAATGGCGGCATGCTGCAGACCCACACCCATGTCCCCAAAAAGAGGAACGTCGCTGCGTTCGTCTCTTCCAAATATGTTCATTGGGCGGGAAAGTATGAACTCCTTACCTTCATTTTTCCCGGCTAGCACCTTCACCCAGGCCTGCTTCGTCAGTTCATCCACCAGCCCGATGAAGAAGCCGGTAAGTCCGCCTATGGCAGTAAATCCAACCATTCTGCTCGGCCCGCCAATATCATGCACCCCCTGGACAGCATTGGGCAGCTGCACTGCATTTGCGCTCATGGCGATCATATCAAAGACAAAACCGCCTAAAAATCCGCCAATCAGACCGCCAATGGCTCCATTCCGAATTCTTTTTTTGGAGCCCGTAGCGAGGGCTGAACCCACTCCGAGGCCTATTCCCAGAAAAGCCCAACCCAGAGACCTTGCCACTACCTGCTGAGCGAAAAGCAGAATATTGACGCTTCCATGCAGCGCGTCGCCGCCTCCAAGCGCGTTATAGATCAGATTTCCAGCAGAGAGGCCGATTCCACCGAGCAAAAATCCGAAAAACGCCCCGAGCAGCATTCCTTTCAAAAGCTTTCTTTGAGAGCCTTCTAAAACACCTTCCACAGCGCCCAGAAAGAGACCTGTGCATCCGCCAACACACAGAGCTAACTTACCGCCCGCGATTTCACGAGCATTGTAATTTATCCACATCTCCTGCAAAAACCATCCGATAAGTCCACCGAATGTTCCTGCAATCAGTCCAAGTAGAATACGTGATCTCAAATAACTGCCCTCATCCCGGCACCGATTAGAAGTCTGGGCTAGGAATTGCAAAGCTCATTTAGTACACTGGGTGGAAACCCATGTCGGGAATTGCGAAGTCCATTTCCGGTCGCAAGCTCCCTGCATCAGCTAATTACGATCTGCCTTCCATTCCGAAGGACGGCATTCTGTCTGAAAGACGACCGCTTTTTCCAGCCGGGGTCTTCAACCTCCGGATATTTACGTAGCCGATATCTATTCCAGGCCGTGAACGGCCCGTCTGGGAGGCCTGCGGCAAACCGTCCTTCGGACGGGCATTCCGTCTGAAAGACGACTGCTTTTTCCAGACGGGGGTTTTCAACCTCCGGTTCAATTCGGCAAATGGTACGGACGACCGCTTTTTCCAGACGAGGGTTTTAACCTCTGCCATATGGTACATATTTCTCGAATTGAAACCAGGATTGCCGTTATTTTCATCCATAGAAGCAAATTACGAAAATATGTTTATGCTTCCAGCCTGAATCTTGTCTGACCGATCTGAATTTCATCGCCTGGCCGGATCGGCTGCGGCGCTTGCGGTGTAATGCGTACCCCGTTAAGAAAAGTGCCATTAGAGGAGCCGTTGTCCACAATGGTGCCAGATCCATTTAGCCATTGAAGCGCGGCATGCCGCCTGGAAACATTGGTATCGTCCGGCATAGCGACAGAATTGGATGGATCACGACCTATATCTAAATTACCACTCTCTAATGGGTAAACCTTACCTGAATATACCCCTGCGGTAGCAATTAATCGCGGTCCGGCAGAAGGTGAAGCAAAACCCATGCCTGCAGCTCCAATTCCACTCGCGGGATCCACAGTTGCATCGGAAATGGGCTGAAGCGGTGGAAGGTTAGATTCCTTGAAGGGATTGGGAGCGTTTTCCAAAACAGGGGTCTGTTCTATTCCTAATTTGTCCAAAGCGCCTTTTAAATGCCCCTGATTACTTGCCCAGTAGATTCCATAGATAATTCCACCAAGCACCAGCAGACTGAATATTAAATTCAGCGGATTCATTCCATTCGTAGGGGCGGCGGGTACGGGCTCCCCTGCTTTCGAGGTTTCCTTCACTGCCGGTAGATTTGAGGCAGGGGTGAGCGCCGCAGTACGCACATCTGGCCAGTCCACCTCGAATGCCTGCCAGTGAAATCCATCTGCCGGATGATCCCTTGTAAGCGTATCGGTCTGACTTTTTGCTGGATGCGCACCATATTCTACGGAAACAGTTATAGCCTCTCCCATAGGAACGTCGTGAAAAACGGCTGTTCCCGCAGATGCAGGCAAAAGAAGCGCTGATTGGTGATATTTGCCTGATTTACTGTTCATCACCACTTGCGCGGCGATCACCCCTTTTCCCTTGGATATTACGGGTACTGTCACCGAGCTCACTCTGTTAAAACTAGATTCGGTCAGAGTAATCACGGAGTGCTGATCTATGGCGATGCGTGCCACATTTCCGCGATCGTAGTCCATCACTTGAAGTTCGCAATCGCTTGGTTTGAAATCATTGGGAAGCGGCAGCGCTACGATATTTTCTGCGCCCGACGTGCCAGGCAAAGGAGATGGCGGAGAAGTATATCCATTTTTTTTAATGAACTGATAATCGAAATTTCCTGGAAGTTCTTTTCGAAGCTGTATTATCACAGCAGAGGAAGGTAATTTACTGGCTGAGGAACCTGATGATTGCGGTTTCGTTAGGATCGGTTTTGAATTCTGCGAGGAATGATCTGTTACCCCGGTCTGGGCATCCGCCAAACCACCAATTGATAATATCAATCCTGTAGACAACAAGAAAAGCATGCTTGTATGAAATTTTTTCACAACAGTTCCTCCAACGGATTCCTCTGCAGATATTAAACGAATCGTAATTGTACTCTATAGACTCATTACTGCTCGAGGAAGGTGCGAAATGATATCTCCGGCACTCATACTGGAAACACCCAGTTCAGCAGCAGCAAGATCACCCGCCAGCCCATGCAGATAGACACCGAATGCAGTCATCTCGAGCAGACTAAAACTGAATGGCCTTCCTTTCGTTTGGGCTGCCGAAAACTGTGCAAGCAGCCCTCCGAGGATGCCTGTAAGCGTATCTCCGGATCCGCCCCCAGCCATTCCAGGATTACCAGTTGTGTTAATCAGAATATCTTCGCCTGGTTCCGTAACAAGAGTGTAGGCTCCTTTAAGCAGCACGACAGCATTATACTTTTCTGCGATTTTGCGCACTGCCCCCACTCTATCCGCTTCTATTTCTTTGATAGTAGTCCCAAGAAGTCTGGCCGCTTCCCCCGGATGCGGAGTAAGAATCAAAGGAGCCGTTCTGGAAGCGATGCATTCAGGGCATTGAGCCAGGGCATTCAGACCATCAGCATCCAGCACCACAGGCAGATCGATGCCTTCCAACAGACGATGTACAAGCTGCACTGTTTCAGTCGCGGTGGTCAAACCGGGACCAATGGCCAGCGCAGCGGCTCTGTCCGAAAAACCGGAAATTTGAGAATATGCTTCTAATTTTAACGCACCATGCTCACACCCCGTATCCGGGAGGGCAATAGTCATCTGTTCATCAAGCTTTACAGCGATTGTCTGCTGGATCACAGAGGGCGCCATCACAGTCACCAGTCCGGCGCCTACTCTCTGTGCCGCTCTTGCCGTGAGGGCAGGCGCGCCAGCCATTCCCCTCGAACCAGCAACAATGCCAAGATGGCCATACTCTCCTTTATTGGCAGACTGGTTACGATTCTGCAGCATAGCTCTCATTTCCTCGGTAGGAAAGAACACTCTTGCTGCATAATCGGCTTCTATATACTCCCAATCGAACCCTATCTTGGATACGACGATCTCGCCAGTATGACCCGCACCCGGAAAAAGATACATCCCTAATTTTGGATACGCGAAAGTGACTGTACAAGTTGCATCTACTGCGTCTCCATGCAGCGAACCTGTGTCCGAATCCACACCGCTTGGAATGTCTACCGAATAGATGGGCAGGCCAGATATATTTATCAGCATCACTGCGTCTGCATAACTCGGCGATATATCTCCATGCAGTCCAGTTCCGAGTAAGGCATCGACGATGATATCGGTGCGCTCCAGTACTTTTCCCCACTGATCCGAATCGGAATAAAAAAATGCATCCGGCAAAAGCATAAGGAGTATATCCAGGTGGATACGCGCATCCCCGTCAATAGTCTCGATAGGCGCTGCCAGGCAAACATGCACCTCAGTTCCTAAAAGAAGCAGTCGCCTCGCGATGACAAAGCCATCCCCTCCATTATTGCCGCCGCCGCAAAAAATAGCCACCCTGCCTCGCGGCAGAGTCGGATGTCGCTGCAGCATAACTTCAACTACTGCAGAGCCGGCATTCTCCATTAAGACGGGGCCAGGTATGCCAAATAGTTCAATTGCGTTTCGATCCATTTCACGGATTTGCGCAGCCATGACGACTTTCATTCTGAGTTCCTTAGTTTAATGAGTTCCACTAAATATTAACAGAATTAGCAATTAAACGCAAGATGTATTCCTGAAAGACATATCGGAGTATGCAGATAGTCATTACCAGGGAATACAATGGCAGAAGGAGTCAGGTTTGTCTTGTCTGGAAGCATCAATTATAGTGTGTCGATAAATTGATATCGAAGATAGATTTCATCTTCATCCCGGTAGAGCGACCGGAGTTTTAAAGGAGAAGTAATACCCGGCGGAAAACCACTCGCCCCAACGATATTAGGAAGATTAGTGCCGCCCTTAATTTTGGGTGCCAGCGTGAGGAAAAGTTCATCAGCGAGATGGCTTTCTATCATACGACCGTTCAAATCAGAACCCCCTTCGCAAAGCAGGTATTTGATTCCCAGATTGGAACGAATAAACTGCATCACCGCTTTAAGATCGACTGCGCCCTGCCCCAAAAGAACGAGGTTTGCGGTTGCTCTGATCTGTTCCTGCTTCTGCATCGCGAGTGAATTCGGCGCAAAAACAAATGCCTTCTCTGGCGCATCGGTAAAAAACCGATTTTGCAATGGAAGCACTGCTGAATTTGTAACTACAAAACGATATATTTCAGGAGGGTAAATTACTGTACTGGCACGCAGGGTTCCACTTCCGATAATGGCGGCATCCGCATTCTTTTGAAGCCTTCTAAAGAGGAGCTGATCTGTGGGACCGCCAACACCTGCCGCAGTTCCACCTTTCGCGCCAATCACAATTTTTCCATCGGCAGTGGAAACCATATTTATAAATACATAAGGACGGTCTTGGGGTGGATCGGGAAACTCAATATCTTTATAGAGTTCCGATGGTTCAGGCTGAGCAGAGGAAAGGTCGAGTAGTTTTTCAAGTGGCATAATATACTGCTCACTATCCCCTCTCTGCAGCAGAGAGGGGTTGATTAGCGATCGTATAATGAGGCTATTTTTTTAGCGCATGGGCGCGTGCGCCTTCGAGCTGACCGGCAGAACCGAGGTATACATTTCGGCTTGCGATAAATTTCGCATACTCGGCCATAAATATTTTCCCAGGAGGTCGAAGGTCGAAGTCGGCAGGTTTATCTCTGAAAAATTCACGATGCACCCGATTCCACACCAGACGTCCATCTGTATCGATATTTACCTTGCAGACACCAAGTTTGGCTGCCGGCAAATACTGTTCTGGATCGACGCCTTTGGCTCCGCCCAACTGTCCGCCCGCTGCATTTATTCTCTGCACTTCATCCTGAGGAACTGAAGAGGAGCCGTGCATGACCAGAGGATAACCGGGAAGGAGTTTTTGGATAGCTGCAACTCTGTCGAAGTGTATTCCCTGCCCGCCAGAAAACTTGTAAGCTCCATGGCTGGTGCCAATGGCACATGCGAGGGAGTCGCAGCCACTTTCTGCAACAAACTCTTTTGCTTCCTCGGGATCGGTAAGCATTGAGTTCTTCTCGTCTACTTTAATATCTTCTTCCACTCCACCCAGCATACCCAGCTCAGCTTCTACAGATATTCTGCGTGCATGCGCTGCCTGGACCACTCTTTTGGTTATCGCGACATTTTCTTCAAAAGTTTCGTGCGAGGCATCAATCATAACAGATGAATAGAATCCACTTTCAATACATTCGAGAGCAGTCTGCTCATCGCCATGATCGAGATGAACCGCAAAAAGCGCATTTGGGAAAATCTCATCCGCGGCGCGAATCATCGCTTCCAGCATACGCTTATCGGTATAGGCCCGCGCGCCTTTGCTGATTTGAATGATAAAAGGGGCCTCAGAATCCATGGCGCCTTTGAATAGCCCCATCGTCTGTTCCAGGTTATTGATATTATATGCACCAAGGGCATATTTACCGTAAGCATGTTCGAATAGTATACGTGTCGGGACAATCATCGTATTCTCCTTTCGTGGCCGACAAAATAAAGGATCGGAGTTCAGCCTCTTGTAAGCAGCAGCGCTACATCCACCTTAGAGCTGAATCTCACCCGATCTACATGGTAATGATACCCGTTTTTGAGCATAATTTTAATTTATCGGGAAAATACGGTGGTAATTCTGCCCACTCTTGGTGAATAATGATCTTATCCGATGCAAAGGAAGGCTTAGATGGAACCATCAACCGTGAACCTCGATATTTTCACCTGTCAATACTGCGGGGGCTCCTGCGAACCTCAGCAAATAACTCTGACACTGAGACGTTCAGAGATGAATTTTGTAGTTGTAAGAAATGTCCCGGCAGATGTGTGCCAGAACTGCGGAGAGTCTCAGTTTAGCATGGGCACGACCAGTAAAATGATGGCAGCAATGCATCCTGACCGAGCTCCGGACGATCTTGCCCTCATCCCGATTTACGATCTGGCGAATGGCTGACGGGCAGCCTGTTAACTCGTATTCTGCCAGCCGTCATAATGGGTGATCTCAGCGAGCGGTTTTCGCTTACGATCAGCAGTCTCCTTTTTTTGAAGCTTCTCATTAAGATCTTCAAGTCTGCCCGGATAACCGACTGCTATCACTACGGCTATTCTAATCGGATCGGGAACGTTCAGCGCCTGCTTTATCAGCTGCTCAGTCCAGCCAAGCATGGGATGCATTATCAGTCCTTCTGCGATTCCCTGTAAAATCATATTCTCAGCAGCCAATCCGCAATCGAAAAGATAGTACTCTTTTTCATCTGTGGTAGAATCGTCTTCGGGATTTGCACCTATCACCATTAGCATCGGAGCTCTATCAGCCCAGGTACGATTGCCCGGTTTCAACGCTTCCCGCACTTTAGCAAGCGCTGATCTTTCGCGAACTGGAATAAACCTCCACGGTTGGGCATTTCCGCTGGATGGCGCCCAGCGGGCTGCCTCCAGCAGCGATTCTAAAACGGTATCGGATATCTGCTTATTCGGGTCGATAGCACGCAGGCTGCGCCTTTGACTGATAAGGGGAACTAACGCCATATGCACTCTCCAGGTGAGTTGTAGTCGAAAAGCTGTCTTCGCTATTATAACGCATTACCGGATGATGGATATAATCAATAAAAAACATTTACCATGTAGATTCAGGGTTAACCATTAAACCAATTATTCTAATTCTAAAAAAATTACGAAAAAAAGTATCCCTAAATGCTTGACACATTTTTTCGGACGTGATACAATCGTTTGTTGGTAAACGATGTGCATTTCCTCAGCCTCCAGGCACATGCATCTGGGCCTCCGAGCCTCCTCAGGACCGATGAATGTGCGTGATGAATAAGGGATCACCTCTGCAATCCTCTTGCAGATAGGCGGCCGGTCTGAATAGACCAGCCGCCTTTCTGTTTTTATCAGGAGGAAAACAGACTCCTCAAACCGAAATCCTAATGCAATGTCTCATGCTCTCGACTCACAAACGCACTCCCTGAAATCGACAGATAGTCCCGATCTGTTCAACGTGGTTATGCCTGCTGGGGGACGTATTTCAGGCGCTTTTGCCGAAGCAGCAAAAACGGAATTTAAATCCTTAACCATATGGCAGGGGCAGAGCCTGCTTAAGAGAACAGTGCATCAGCTGCAGCAGAGCGGAATAATAAATCGGGTATTAGTCATTGGCCCCCAGGAAGTGCTAAACGAAGCCCAATCCTGCGGAGCGGAAGGTATCGCTGAGGGAAGCAGCGGCCCGGATAATCTTTTTTTAGGTCTTGAATACCTACTTAAGTCAGAAAAAAATACGGCAAATAAAGTGCTGATTTGCGCTTCTGACATGCCAGCGCTAAGTTCCAATTCAATTCAATGGTTTGTAGAAAATTCGCCAGCAGAATCCGATATTACGGTTCCCGTCATCACTGCTTCCGATTATGAAAAGGCATATCCCCAGAGCGGCTCGGTTTATGTTCCTGTGAAAGATGGCGCTTCTACGATGGGCTGCCTCTTTTTACTTCGCCCTGAAGCAATCATGAATCAAAAAAAGAGAATTGATGAGGTATTCCGATCCAGAAAGAGCCAGTGGAACACATTTCAGATGCTGGGGCCTATGTTTTTGCTGAAATATATCACCCGGCAGTTAAGCATAAATGATATTGAGCGCCGCTGTGAGGAGATACTGGGCTGGAAAGGCAGAGCAGTGCGGAATGCTCCTCCGGATTTAGCCTGCGATATAGATACACTGGAAGACTACAACTATTTAAAAAGATTGATTTGCGACGAAGAGGATTCTGTTCAATGACAGCTCCAGCAAATATGGTTCCAGCGGAGAGTTCGGAGCTTGATTCCTCCTCTAATCCTCTCAGTAAAAAAACTATACTCAACTACAGCATAGCGAATATCGGCTGCGGAGCGTTCTTTTCCTTCAATAATTATGTTCTTCCGCTCTTTCTGAAACAGTACACCAGCAACGCTATTCTTCTGGGATTAATGGGAAGCAGCCACTCGGTGGAAGGCGCACTCATACAGCCGATTGTTGGCTCACTGAGCGATAACGCGCGTTCGCGCTGGGGGCGTCGGCGTCCCTTCATGATCATCTTCCTCACCCTCACTGCAGTGATTTTAATGATCACCCCCCTGCTCAGTGGACTTCCTGCCAGCATTCGGCTTGGCTCTATAGTTTTCAGTATTTTCCTTTTTACAGTTTTGTTCAATATCGGATTCGACCCATACCAGGCGCTCATGCCGGATATTACCCCGGAGCATCAGCGAGGCCGAGTGATGGGAGTATGGTCTCTATTCGGGAATGCCGCACAGGCGGCTATACTTCCATTAGCGTTCATTCTATCTGCCCGATTTTCGGGAAATGGCAGCCTCATTTTTAAGATTCAATTTTTGATTGTCGGCGGTCTCATGGTAGTTACGACACTCATAACTTGCCTCACTATCAAAGAACCTAAAACTGCTGCTCACGCTGCGCATCGAAAAAAAATTACGGCAGAGATCAAAGAGGCTTTGAAAGGAATCAAGACACTTAAACAAGCAGGAAAAGCGCTGATAGTTTTTGCCGTTTCAGGGGCTGGAATAGGAGCAGTGGTTCCCAATCTCACCATCTTCGTTGAGACTATCACGCACTGTACCGATGGACAGGCACAGATGATGGGATTTGTACTGCTTCTATCCACGATAGTTTCGGTGCTGCCATTTGGCTGGCTGGCGGATAAGTATGGCCCTAAAAAAGTGATCTTCACCAGTTTTGTCCTGCTTGGGATAGCCTGTGTGAATGCACTCTGGATACATACCCTGAGCCAGGTGATAGTGGTGATGATCGTCGCCGGAATCGGAAATGGAGCACAGGCAGCCTCGGTATATCCCTTACTGACCGACCTGATACCCGGTGAGGAAGTCGGATTTTACACGGGATTCCAGTCCACCATGCTCTCAATTGCACAGCCATTCACTATTGTCATTACAGGAATGCTGATCAATCACGGCAATGGAGGATACCGAATAGTTTTTGCGGTGTGTGCGATATGTATTTTGATTGCCATGGTCGTTCTGACGCAGGTCGATGAGACACGTGCCCCTGTGGAGATTGATTCCAGACGAAAATTACGAGAGCATGAGGCATCTATCTTAACATGATAAAACGCCTCATCAGCGGCCTGGTCGGCATTGCAATGTTTCTCGGCCTCTGTTTTTGGGGAGCGCTGCCTTATACGATTGCAGTCACGATACTGTGCGCAATTTGTGCTTCAGAATTTATCAGTGCATACAACCCGGAGGAGCTGGCGAGAGTGGAAAAGGAGGCTGATTCCAGCACCACTGTGCGTGCCTGGCTGAATCCTACACTCGTTTGGACAGGTGTAATTTTCCCGCTCTGCACCTACTACTATTTTTTGGCCCGAGCGCCGGTTACAGGAATGTCTCATACCGCCAGGCTGTTTATTTTGATCGCAGTATCCGCTATAGCTATGATGTGCCTGATGACCATTCGAGCGGCTTTTGGCGGCAAAACTCTTGGAAGCCTTCGAAAGGTATACGGCCTCGTGGGAATGGCATACACCGGGATACTGCTCAGTGGATTTGTGATGCTTCGCAGCCTTCCAGGAAGAGTGGCAGTACCACCATTCGGCTATGCCGATCGCGGAGCCTGGCTCATGCTGTTCGTAGCAATGTGTGTGTGGGCCAGTGATACCTTTGCCTACTTTGTTGGAAGAAGCTGCGGCAGACATAAACTCTCACCGATTTTATCCCCTGCAAAAACGGTGGAAGGCGCACTGGGAGGATTAGCAGGCGCTATCCTGGTAGGAATCTTTTTCGGTTTATGGATTCATATTCCGATTTCCCGAGCCATTGGAGTTGGAGTAATTGCGGGAGTGGCCGGGCAGATCGGCGATCTCTTCGAGTCGGCATTAAAAAGAGAACTGGGCATCAAGGACTTTGGCAGTGTCATGCCCGGACACGGCGGCGCTCTCGACCGTTTCGACAGCCTGCTCTTCGTGGCCCCTTTCGCCTATCTATTTTTAAATTTATGACCTTCGATCTAATTCCCAGTCATGTCTGCCAATACCACACACGCCAAACTGAGTGCGGGTATTATGGTAAAATGCAGTTATTAGTTTGAATGGAGGACGAAACTTTGAGTGCGAACATACCGAGAAACCGCGAAAATAGGGATATCAGTGTGGGTGAAAATATAACCCGGTTGACCCCCTATCATCCAGGTAAACCCGTCGAGGAGGTGGAGCGTGAACTCGGTATAACGGGCATTATCAAACTTGCCAGCAATGAAAATTCGCTTGGCCCCTCTCCCCTGGCACAAGAGGCTATGCAGGCCTTCGCTGGCAAAATGCACATCTACCCCGACGCAAACTCATTTATTTTGAAAAATGCGATGGCGGCTTTTCTGGAGGTTCATCCCGATCAGATCGTCTTTGGCAACGGCTCAGATGATATCATACATCTTCTCGGAATAACATTCCTGGAGCCAGGCGATGAAGTCATTCAGGCACATCCATCTTTCGTCCGATACGAATCTGCTGCTATTTTGAATAATGCCCCCTGTCATCTCGTCCCGCTCACAACGGATTGGAAACACGATCTGACTGCCATGGCAGCAAAAATAAACGACAATACGAGAATGATATTTATTTGTAATCCAAATAACCCTACTGGAACCGTGGTCAGCAGGGAAGAGTTCGACACATTCTTAAAAAAAGTTCCTCCCAGAGTGCTGATTGTTCTCGATGAGGCTTATTATGAGTATGCCTGTGATAACCCTGATTACATCGATTCACTTGCCTATATACGGGCAGGGCACAATGTGATAACACTGCGTACCTTTTCCAAGGCCTATGGTCTGGCAGGGCTAAGGATTGGTTATGGGGTCATGCCTGCCTCGATGGCAAGCTGGTTAGATAGATCGCGAGAGCCGTTTAATGTAAACTTGATGGCTCAGCACGCTGCGGCAGCAGCGCTTCAGGATACCGCACACGTGGCGAATACAGTTAATATGAACACAGCAGGGAAAACGGCTTTTTATGAGGCTTTCCAGGCAATGGGCCTCAAGTACACCCC
>JBBRDM010000048.1:0-30615 GCA_038203935.1 Chthonomonadales bacterium | reverse complement strand
CCGCAATTTACAGTCGCGTTAAACCGATCTGTGTTCGGCATGGTTTCTCTGATGATCTATGCGCCAAATACGATATGACCGGTGATATTTTCGGCGATCCCAACACCGAAGGCCGGATAATCACTGCCGAATATCCAGATTTTTACCTCGTGACCGTCTATACACCCAACGCCAAAGAAGATCTAGGCCGAATCCCGCTGCGCCGCGATCATTGGGACCCGGCTTTTTTAGAATACTGTTTGTATCTCGAAAAGACCAAGCCGGTGGTCTTTTGCGGCGATCTCAACGTCGCGCACACCGAACTCGACCTCGCCAATCCCAAATCTAATGTCGGCAAAAAAGGCTTTACTGCGGAAGAACGAGCCGGTTTTCAAGCTTTTATAGATGCCGGTTTCATTGATACCTTTCGAATCTTCAAGCAAGGGAACGGCTTCTATACCTGGTGGAGTAATTTCGCTGGCTCACGGCAGCGGAACGCTGGCTGGCGTATAGACTACTTTCTGGTATCCTCCTCGTTGAAAGACAAGGTTGTCGGCGCGGACATACACCCGGCGGTCATGGGGTCAGATCACTGTCCGGTTAGTCTCGTACTGGATTTTTAGATTATCTGCTGGGTGCAGCCAGGAACGACGGGGAAACACGTCCCTTATGGAAATACTTCGAACTGCTCAGTGTTATGAAGTCTGTAAATGTGAAAGTCACGCGAATCGAGCGTGAATATGCGACTGATTCCTAATGTTTCTGCGGTCACTACAAGCGAGGCATCTGCTAAATCCAATGGCCGGTCTCTATACTTATTCATTAGTTCCTGCATTCGTGCTTGTTCTTCATACCCGAGTGTATGGAACGTGAGAACACCATCCGTCACATAACTCCATAGGGCATTCTGAGCGGGGTGCCCTCCGTAGTTGTAAAGCAAATACATGGCTTCTGTAAAAGCAGGCCAGGTGGTTAGAAGGGGAGCGGACATTTTAGGCAGGGAATTCAAACATTTCCTATGTGCCTGATCTTTGACGTTGATTATTGCGATGAGGGCAGAGGCATCCGTGAGAGTCATTATTTGTCCTTCAGGCTCTTTTCTCTGAGTAAGTCTGTAAATTTCCCACCCGTATCCTCAGATAGGTCTGTTGGATCGAAGCTCACTAGCCCAATTTTGCCTTTGAGTGCTTCCGCAAGATTCATTTCATTTGAAACTACTGTTTTCTCTTGATCGTCACCCGGAATGATTAACATAAGATCGCCGCGATTTTTGAACTCCTCTGCTCTTGCAGAGAGTTCTTCCCATGAGCCATGTATTAATTGAGGCTGTGCCATTTTCCTCACCTCCGATTCCATTTCAATCTATTCATATTATGTATCTATTTTAGTTCATTTCTATCTCAATTGCCGAGCATCGAAGAACTACTTATACACACTAGTCCGCTCCGTTTTTTTTAGGAATCGGTGGTTAAGCGTCCATCAGTTTAGTTACGTGCTATCGTTTATGATGGATTCAAATTCTACTGTATTGAGATATACAATGGATGATTAAGGAGTATTTTGATAATAAATTTTGTGACGAGCGAGCATCAACCAGATAGCCATCTCGGTAATAAATAAGTATCACTGTGAAGATGCAGGCTGCACTTATTCTTTGCGCCCATAAATGCTTGTCGACGGGAATGATGCTGCCCAACCGTACCATTGACTCAGGTGATTCTCCATTCGAATGAGCGATTTCCCCGCAAATGGACCTGCTTCTCCCACTCCTTCAATACTCCATCGTGAGTGTGTCTGATTATCGTAGAAAAGATTATTTCCAAAAACATCTTTTTTCGAATAGAAAGTCAGAACTTGATTATCGATCTGACGATTTACAGCTGCGGCGCTCTGTGTGGCTTCATCAAAAAAGACAGCAAGCTTTACAGATCCCAGTTCATCATTCACGACACCTTTTGCATTTTGCAGTGCCTTCACTGGATAAGCGCGCATAAGAACAGGACTTGCAGAGTCTTTGCCCTGTTGGCCGGCATTCGAAACGGCGAGGATTTTCTCGAAGGCGGGGAGTCGAGTATCGCCTCGAGAAACTGTCGGCTGGAATACCGGCATAGGAAACTTGTCGTAGCCGCGCGGTTCCGGGCTGCCCTTCGGATTGTAATGTTTCGAGTCGGGGCCGTCAGGAGCCATTACCAGAGTGTCGGGATGAAGCTTTTTCCAGGCGCCCCAGGTGGTATCCAGCAGCGGCGTGCTCTTCAGACTGCTTCCTTTGAGAGGGCCGGTTACTAATTCGCCGGTTGATTGGAGAAGCACGCTATTCGTCTCACGCTCGCACAATGCTACTATTCCATTGTATAGTCCATAGAAATCGATCTTGATGGGCTTACCGTTCACCATGGGTTCGTAGCAAATGCCGGTATTGCACACGCTGCAATAGGTAATTGCTATCGGAACTGAGCCTCCACTATCCGCCCTGCCGACTTTATCGTTCACTACATGATGCCACCAGATATACCGTGTCGGGTAGGCTTTGCTTTCACCGTTAAGGGTGATTCCCAGCACATAATCGGTATCGTCCAGAAATGTAGCCTCTGTTGCCGGTACGACTCTGGCAATATCCAGAGCATGGAAAGGCATCATTTTTCGCCCATCCCACAGGAATTTTGGATCAAATTCGGATGAGATAGATTTTGATTGATTTTCCATTCTCTCCATTCCAGATCTCAGTTCGGCTTGCGATTTAGTCTGCATTGAGCACAGCAGTATAGCTGCTCCAGCGCAAAGGATGGTAGCGGTAATTTTTTGCAACTTTTCTCTCACATTCGCAGTTTGTGTATCCTCTATTTTAACACAGTTTCGAGCGCTTTTCAGCGTATTTAAACTGGTTAAATTGCACTATATCAGGAAATTGATTTCGAAAGGCGCAGGCAGCAACAAGCAAAAGCCCCGTTCCTGAAAAATCCTGGAACGAGGCTAAAAATAACTGCGATACTTTGTTCATGAATGCAAATCAAGAAGGTGTCTTGACGGGAGGAGCGGGTGGCGGATTCAGGAGATCGCCAATGCTGGGCAGGGAGTCTGCAGCTACAGAACTTGCATTCTGGTTTTCCAGGCGGATCTGTTCAAAGACCTCTTTACGGTGAACAGTCACGGTGCGGGGGGCACGGATACCTAAACGAACCTGTTCACCACGAACTTCCAGAACAGTAATTTCAATGTCGTTACCGACCATGATACTTTGGTCTGGTTTTCGAGTGAGTACTAGCATTTCGACGGCCCTCCGTGGCATGCGAAACAAACGGATAAAATTGGTATTTACCGAAACTTCCATGATTTCGGACTAGATCATCTAAAAATTACTACTGCCAGAATTATCAGCAGTCCTCTACAAAAAAATTAGGGTTGTTTAATAAATAGTAACCATTCAGGAACGGCCTGAGCAAGAAAAAGTAGAATTTTCTATATTCTCAGCTTGCTTTGAACGTTCCTGAATGGCTGGAGATTGCTTAGGATACTTTTGTTTTGAGCTTCTGCGGGTTTGCTCCATGCATTTTGCTGATCGGAGTAGGACGCGGAGGGCTGCTTCCTGGAGTGATAGCAAGCGCGTTGGTTCGCTCCAGCTCTTCCATGATCTCATGGCGAGTGTTATAACAGTCATCCTGCACAATGACCTGTTTCCCTCTCCTTGTAATCGCATTAATCACCAGGGGGCCAAGTAAATTTGCAGTCATGCTCCGAGGGTTGCTCGGAGGGACAGTTACGATGGCAAAGAGCAGATTAGGAGTCATCGGTTCCAGTTCTAAATATTTTGCATCCAGATCTGATATGGTTGGAGCATAGTCGGGACGAAACTCACTCGGCTCCACGATCGGAAATGCAACTGATGGATTGTCCAGTGACTGAAGCCATCGAAAGGAACTATTTTCATCATGCCGTACCACGATATATCGCTGGCACTGCTCAAATCCGATGATTCCGTCTGCGAAATAGATAATAAGATCCTGCTCCACTTCCAGCGTGCCAAACCGGGTGGTTTTTACACGCACGTTCATAGGAGAGTCTCGATGTTTTACAGGTTCTGGCTGATCGGGCACATACTCGATTCCCGGTTTTTCAAAAGGAATATCAAGGCCCGGATCTGTTACTCGGTTATCCAATATCATAGCCATTTGGCATCTCATTTCAATAAAAAAATTAGGATTTATCTATCTTAGATAGTCTAAAAGACTATTCTGAAAACTTCGGGATGTTGCAGCGAGCGCTGCCTGATATGCGGTCTGAGCCGACTGCAGCTCAATAACAGATTTCGGAATATCAGCATCTTCGAGTTTTGATATGAATGCTGTGAAATTAACCTTCGTTTGATCATTTCGCGATATGGTGAGATTAAGGCGCTGTATCTTTGCTCCCATGTCTGCTCTTACGGCCAGAACATTATTGATCTGGGTATCCAGCTGGCCAAGATCGTTGTTTGTAATGACATTTGATGAGCCGCTCGCAATGTCGTCTCTCAGCTTGCCCAGTATAGACCGGACGAAAGTGGGCGTAGTTTGATCCTGAATAAGTGGAGAAAGGACCTTGTCGCCCGTAGCATTTACCTGCACCGATTCGCCGCGGCCAATATCCAGCACAATTTTATCGTTCCCCTGCGCCGTTGTGCCTCCCGTATAGACATATCCTGATCCGGCTCCGCTAAAGGGTGGAGTTTGACTCAGCTGCCCCGCAAACACATATCTTGATCCATAAGTAGCATTTCCGATATTGCCCAGCTGCTGAATGATGTTGTCCAGCTGACTTGCCAGAGCCTGTCTGGCTTCCGAGCTAGTATTGTCACTGGCGCCCTGTACTGCAATGGTGCGCGCCTGCCGCAGCAGTGTGGATACGCTGTTCAGCGATGATTCACTGGTGGACATGTATCCCAACGCCTGATTCATATTTTTGGAGAACTGGTCTAGTTCTGATATTTTTTCCTGAAACCCAAGAGAATCGGCGGTGCCGGAAGGATTATCCGAAGGCACCTGAATCTGTTTTCCTGTATTTACTGTCCTCTGGGCATTATCGAATCTCTCATACGAGTTCATTATGCCTAAAAGAGAACTATCCGCCATTTGAGTACTGCTTATTCGTGTGGGCATTTTGGTTCCTCCTATCCCTATAACCCGGTAATGTATTGCCGGAGCCGAATCCATTCAGCTCCGAAAACTAGGGCCCGCCGCTAACCTCCGCCAGCAACAGATCCTAAATTGTTTATGATAGTGCCTAGCACAGCATCCATGGTGCTGATAATTCTGGCTGCTGCCTGGTATGTTCGCTGATAAGACATCATTTTGGTGAGCTCTTCGTCTAAATTTACACCGGAAACTGAAGACTGTTGGGTCTGCAGCAAGTTGACAACTTTAGACTGATTGTCCGACTGTGAAATATAAGACTGCGAATCTGCGCCAACGAGAGCAACTTTTGAGTTGTAATAGTCGTTCAGACTGAAGTTGCCAAGGGCAGCAATCGGCTGCGAAGTGAGACTGGCAATAGCGCGGGCATTGTCTCCATTTCCACTTGAGTAGTTACCTGGAGTGGTGGGAACTGATGCGGCAGCAGCAATCGCATCGAGACTGTTGGTCACTGCCGTACTCACCACGATTGAGCCTGCATCGACAGTTCCTCCCGGGGGAGGATCTGCAAAGAACTGGTTATTCGTCAACCCGTTCAGGCCATAACCTGTTTTATGAATTGCATTTACCGATGAAACCAGATTGGAAGCCAGCGCATTTAGATCTGCTTGATATCCCGTCACCAGCGTGGTGGCTTTTATAAGTCCGAAGATTTCGCCTCCCTGAAGCGGTATCGTATTGTTAGTAGCCGTCACCAGACCAAATTGGCCATTTCCAGTGGATAAGGTGGCTGGCAGTTTATTGTAGGAGTCGTCCTGCACGAGCGCAAAGCCGCCCACGCCTATCTGAACTTTCCCCGAAGGCTGCCCAGTCTGCGGATTTATGGTGTTCGTCACCTGTATGTTGACGAGAGAACTGAGTTGGTTGATGAGCGCCCCGCGTTTGTCCTGCAGATCGTTGGGATGATCCCCACTTGCCAGGCTTAAACCAATCTGCTGATTTAAAATTGCAATTTGAGAGGCGATGTCATTTACATCTTTGACCTTCGAGTTGATTTTCGCAACCAACTCCGGGTTAATTTGATTCAGCGCGGTATTCAGAGAGTGAAATGCCGCGACGAGTGTCTGAGCATTATTCAGAACGGTGGCCCGAATGGCTTCGCTTTCTGGGTTTGCAGTCAGATCAGAAAATGAGTTCAAGAGTTTTGTTGTCAGCGCCCCGATTCCAGTCGTCGAGGGCTCTCCATAAGCCTGCTCTACACGGCCAGTTATACTTTTCAAATTATCAATCGCGCCCTGATCAGAAAGTGCAGCCTGCACCCGACTATCTAAAAATGCATCCCGCACTCTGGTAACGCTCGTTACCTGCACGCCAGTTCCCAACTCCCTTGGACTAGTAGGCTGCTGATCCGGCAGAGAGTACGCATCGGTGGCGTCCAGGTTTACAACCTGCCTGGAATAGCCCGGGGTATTGACGTTAGAAGTGTTCTGGCCGATGACATCGAGAGCTAGCTGACTGGTCGTGAGCGCTCGGCTTCCGATCTCTATTCCAAAAAATGTTGATGGCATGATAATAATCTCCTGATCTTGTAAACCGGACACGTCCGTGCGTCCGGGGGAAACCTCGTGAGGTGTTAAACCCGACTGTCGATATAAAATGCTGGTGTTGCAATTCTCACCAGGTTAGAGCCATAGCGTGCCGGCTGAAGCGCAGCAGAGGTAATTGCGTCAAGACTGAAACGAACATATTCGAGTAAATTATCCAGCAGTAAACGATTTCTGCTGTTCAGCGCCTCCAGAGTCCGCTGAGTAATCAGGATATCAGCCCGAAGTTTCTCAAGCGAAAAACTATCTTTGGGCGGCAGCACGGCAAGTAAATTACTGAAAGTCGGAGCCGATTCCAGCTGCAATCCCCTGAAAATCTCTCTGATCGTAGTGATTCTTGCGGACTCTAATAGCATATGCTGAGCGGTGCATGCTCTTAACTCTGCTTCGATTATTGAAACAACTTCGGCATTATTTGCAACCAGGGCATCCGTCTCTTCCTGCACCAAAGCGGCCATGCGCTTGCCGAGCGAAAGCTCCTGCTGCAGAATGCGGCGCAGCGTGCCGATGTTTGCGTTGTGTCTTGGCATTTCCCTACTCCTGAGTCCTATCGCTTCTTAGTCCATGCATTTGGTAAATCTGCAGGCAGCAGATGCGGAGCGTTATCCCGCTCCTCTTCCATTTTTTTGACTGCTTCGGATATTTTCGCAACTCCCGCATCAAAGCCCGTTGTCTGGGGAGTGGTGTTCTTTTCTAATCCGAGCGAGTGTTCCATCGATTTATAGAGCGTTTTCGCCAGGCCGAACGAGCCTGTTTTACTCATCTGCTGTGCGACCTTTTCATCTACCATCTCCTGGTAGTACTTCGCTTCGTAGCTTCCTCCAAATAGCGGGCTGCTGCCAGCCATCGACTTGCGCATCTGCTTCAGCATCATTCCAATGAAAACGCCTTCAAAATCCTGTGTTGCCTTGAGAAGTTTTGCTCTTTTTCGATCATCCTCGCTCATTGGCTGCTGAGTTTTTGGCTGTACTGCGTCCGTTTGCGTATTCAATACTGCCGGGTGGTTTATTGGATCAATGGTCATTACTGCACCTCAATCGTCGCCGATATCATTCCGGCGGACTGCATTCCCTGCAGTATGGAAATTAGATCCCTGGGCGATACACCGAGGGCGTTCAGAGCGCGAACTAGCTGGTCAACCGTCGTTGTGTGCGGAATGGAAGCCAGCTGAGAAGCCTTCTCCTGCACCGTAGTTGTCTGCTGTGGTACCACGACGGTAGGTTGATTTGAAAAAGAAGCACCTGGTACAACTACAGGCGTATTTTCAATTTTGATACTAATGGCGCCATGAGCTACCGCTCCGCTGGAGAGCCGCACATTTCCTCCCATTACAACAGTCCCGGTGCGTTCGTTGACGACAATACGTGCCTGAATATCCGGGGTTACCCCGATTCGTTCCACACGAGAAATAAAACTGATCAAATCTCCGCTCTGTTCTGGCGGAATCTGAACCGATATCGTTCCTGGATCTGTCGCCTCGGCAAAAACTCCTGGAAGTGAACCGCGAATGGCAGCAGCAGTTCTGCTGGCCGTGGTAAAATCTGGATCTCTCAGCAGAATTTTTACAATGCCACCATCGGATAGTGTGGTTGGAACATCCTGTTCGACAGAGGCGCCCATAGGAATTCTGCCCGCGGTGACATGGTTCTTCTGTATACTGCTTCCACCGGAACCGAAATTAAAACCGCCGATCGAAATAGGCCCTTGCGCGGTTGCATAGACTTCTCCATTAGCTGCGCGCATCAACGACTGCAGCAAAGTTCCACCCTGCAGAGATTTCGCATCACCAATCGAGGATACGGTAACGTTTATTTTACTTCCCGATCTGGTGAAAGGAGGCAGTTCTGCGGTCACCATAACTGCCGCCACATTTTTCACCTGCAGCTGACTTGTTGGAACGCCAAGCGTGATACCAAATTTCCGGAGCATATTGGCTACCGTCTGCGGGGTAAATGCGCTGCTCTGGCCGTCTCCTGTGCCTTCCAGCCCTACCACAAGTCCATATCCGATTAACTGGTTGCCTCGAACGCCCTGGACATCCGCAATATCTTTGATGCGGGTCATTCCGCCCATCATTGAGTTGAGATAGTCCTGCCTTGCCTCTTCAACATGCAGATTGAGAGTCGGGCTGGAAGCGCTTTTAGCGGCCTTTTTTGGTAAAGTTTTACTGGTTTTCGGCGGTTTCGATTCCGGATCCGCTTCCGCATCGGCATCCGCAAAAGCTGCAGCCGAAAACGATGTAAACAGTAGTATCGAACACAGGGCAATGAGCCTGTTCTTCATAATGTAATCTCGATTCAACATAATTTAGCCGGGTTCAAAGTTACTCTGACGATTTAGAACAAAAACTTAAACACGCGCGATAGTATTCCCATCCGCTGCGTTTCCGCGACTATTCCTTTGCCATCGTAATGCACTTCGACCTGAGCTATTAAATTGGACGATATCGTGTTATCCGGGGAGATGTCTTCCGGCCGTACTATTCCGCTAAAAATCACATGCTGAGTCTCTTTGTTGATTCCGACTAAGCGTGATCCTTCGACTTTCATCGTCCCATTGGGAAGCATCTCTTTCACAAGCACGCTGAGAGTCGTAGTTAAGGTGCCGGAACGCGTTGTCGTTCCGCTGCCATTGCCGGCTCGAGAGTTAGTAGCTGTCAGCGGAAGCTGTTTGAATATTCGGGAAAACAGCCCCGTTCCCGCGAATGCACTGACCGTATCATCCTGAGATGTTTTTGTAGTGGCTGCAGACTGCGCGGTTGTTGTCTCCAGCACCACTACCGTCAGCAAATCTCCAACGTCGTGTGCACGGATATCTGTGAAGAGCGAAGAAGCATTCACATTGCTGCTTCCAGTAGAGGCGGATGCCGCCTTCTTTACAGGAAACAGCGAATCAGCGTGCGTTATTTGTGGCGCTATGAGTACTAATCCGGCTGTCACGGTAAATTTTATATTCTGAATGGCCGGGCAGATTTTTTTTATCACGATCTTACTCCTAATTTCTTTGCAATTCCGCTACTTGGCACCGGCATCACTATCATCCACAATCCGAACCGTCCTGGAATCGATGATAACGGCATCCAGCTCTTTTTTCGTATCGGTAGCATAAACTCGAATGGTATCACCGATAAAGCCGGATTGATGGGAGAGGCCTGGCGCCGTAATTTTCGCAGTTCCAAGCACCCATTCTATGGTGATCTTGTCATTGGCATTGATCGCAGGCGGCGTTTCCAGGCTGGCGATGGATATTGGCGCTTCGGCTGCCAGATTCTTTCTGGCTCGCTTGCCCACAGCGTCTTTGAGATCGAGACAGGGCTGAGTAAATCCCGAAGGAAGCTGAACTGTGGCCAGATAGACATCATCGGAACCGACAACTTCATGTGCTCCGATAGCGCGCCTGGCAACTATCACCTTAGCTTTCCTGCGCACTCTGAGCGTAACATCTATCGACTGAGCCACCTTGCCGTCGACCAGCATGGTCATAGGAATTACTATCGATCCATTTTCCGGCGCGCCTCTGAAAGCTCCCGCCATCATGAGCAGCTTTCCTGTGGGGAGGACTGCTTTCTGAGCGCCGGGTACCGGTTCCAGGGAGGCATCCGGCATATCTTTTATTGCAGCCTGCCCCGCCACTAATGCCGCCTTAGTGACTTCGTCTGCTTCGACGCTAATGCTCGACCGAGTGATTTTCGTCTCAGGCAGCGCTTCCACTTTTACCTGAGGAGTATCCAGCTTAATGGTACGCAGACGGACGATGATATCGCCGGGCCATATAGTTCTGGATAGTCCTGGCAGCGGAGAAACACCCACCTGCATTGCTGTGAGCTTTTCCCGAAGTGTTTTATCCCCGCCTTTGATCTCCGCTATCTCGCCGAGAGTAAACCAGCCGCCTGTGACCTCGCTCTGTGGACGAACGGTTACGGTAACAATCGCAGAATTTTCGGCCTTTTGCAGCCCTTTTTTCTGGAGTGAGACTTTACTGTGCGCCGCAGAATGAGCAGATTTCTTAGGAGGTGCGGAAGGCACCGTCTGCGACAGCGTTTGATTGGAAATACCAGCGCTGATCGAGAAAGCGAGCAGTGGAAGATATGTCGTTTTGCAGAATCGTTCGTACATGACGGAGCCTCGGAGTCATAGCAGTCCCGCTGCACCAGCGGATGCTGCTGCGCGTTACCTTATCAAGAAGTTATCGTTTGATGCCGTTGGTAGTAGTCAGCATCTCATCCGCTGCCTGAATTACTTTAGAGTTAGTATCGTAAGCGCGCTGAATGATTATCATACGGACCATCTCTTCAACAATATCTACATTCGAAGATTCCAGAGAGCCGCCAAGAAGTGATCCCGTACCCTGGGTACCCGGATTGCCTTCTACAGGCTGCCCGGAAGCTGGCGTTACCTGATAAAGATTTCCACCAAGAGCTTTCAGGCCGGCTGGATTAACGAAGTTTGTGAGCTGCAGCTGCCCTACGTTCGTTGAGGTGGTGGCTCCTGCTACGACTACACTTACCTGACCATCCGCGCTGATGCTTACCGAGGGATGCGGAGGGGGGATTACACTTTCAGGCTGCACGGAATACCCCTCACCAGTGACGAGTTTACCGTTGCTGTCGATATTGAATGCGCCTGAGCGGGTATAAGCGGAGCTGCCATCAGGCATCAGAATTTTGAAGAAACCCTGGCCTTTTATAGCAACATCATAATCGCCGCCGGTTTTGGTAAGTGTTCCCTGGGTAAACAATGGCGATGTGATACCGGCAGTTACTCCAAGGCCGACCTGAGAACCGGTGGGGAGCTGTGAATTCGGGCCGGTAGAGCTTCCTGCTTCACGAATATTCTGGTAGACGAGATCCTGAAAATCGGCTCGGCTGCGCTTGAAACCTGTAGTGCTGGCGTTTGCCAGGTTGTTCGCTACTACATCGAGGTTGAGCTGCTGCGCTGCAAGCCCGGTAGCCGAGGTAAAGAGTGCACGATTCATAGTATGGGAGACCTCCAAGTCATAAGCATTCGAATGTTTGCACAGGCTGCCCCATGGTTATTTCAAAATACTATAACTAAGTTATTCAAACCCCTTCAATATGTCCGGGGTTAAGGACGGCCCCCATCTCTTTCAATTTTTTGGAAATTGAGAGAGATAGTCCAGCCGTACCGAGCGTTGAATGCATTCGAAGTGATGGAGCAGTACCAGTTTTTCGAAAGAAACTGATCTTATACAACTCCTGAATCTAACCGATTAAACCTTGCCCAGATCATTGGCTGCATGCCTCAGCATATCATCCTGAGTGGTGACTGCCCTCTGAGCGATATCGAAACCGCGTGAGACCGTGATCAGCTGCACCAGGTCTCTTACTGAGTTCGCATTGGACTGCTCCAGCGAACCGGGGTGCACATCCGGAAAAGCTGCGGGGACAGCCAGCCTGGGATTCTTAACAGAAAACATGGTATCTCCACTTTTCGTAAGGTTCGCTGAATCGATCTGAACCACTTTAAGCTTCGAAACTATCTGTCCATTTGAAGTGAGATTTCCAGTCTTATCTAGCCTCAGATCCATTTGGCCCGGCGCTTTTACCGGCTGATTTCTATTATCCAGTACAGCAAGTCCCTCTGCCGTGAGCAGATTTCCCTGGCCGTCAGCATGGAAATTCCCAGCTCGCGTATATTTTTCTCCCTGCGGGGTTTGTATCGCAAAGAACTGATTGGTGCCCAGGCTGGCATCCAATTGATTTCCTGTCTGCTGGATAGGTCCATCAGACCAGTTTGTGTAGATCTGGTCAGGAGCAACTCCGGTTCCAAGATCACCAATATTTGAACCCTTCGAGGATCCAGAGTTCATCCGGCTGAGCACCATGGCCTGAGTAGCTTTGAAAGTAGGATTATCATGCTTATAGCCAATGGTGTTAGAGTTCGCGATGTTTTGTGCAAGTGTCTCCTGAATTTGCTGTTGGACGAGCATTCCAGAAGCTGCGGCGTATAGGCCCCTTTCCATAGGGTTTGCCTCCTGAGTGCAGCGAATGTGATTGGGGTTTTAGGGAAGTCGATCCGCCTTGCCGAAATGAGGATTGTAAGAACTTTCCGTGGCAAAAGAGGCTTCCCGAGTTTTGTTTACAGCGAGTCTGTTCTCACTGTGTCACAGGGGAATTATCGGTAAATGCACGAGGGTTCTTCAGTAGTAGTTATTGCATGCGGCGCACAGAATAAACCTATGCTGTATATGCCTGCAGGCAGCGCAGGCGGAAGGAATATCACGTTCTGGATGGGAGATTATGGCGAGCTATGCGTGCACTGAGTACGGAATATGGAGAAACCGGTGGGATGGGAAATTGCGATCCGAGTTATTTGGGTCGACTTCAATAGCGGTAAGCGGCCCGCCGAATACGGCTCCGGTATCGATGCCGATCTTATTTCGCTGGATAAGTGGATTGCCTGAAGGCTGAGGGGTGTGGCCAAAAATTACGATTCGCCCATCGAAACGTGCTCGGCTGTTGATGAAAAGCTCGCGTATCCAGAGCCGAGGTTCTGTATCGGAGCCGTGCGAGCGCCAAATTCTGCCAGGCGGCAAAAGTCCGGCATGGACAAAGTGATATCTGGGAGTGATATATTCGATGGTGGTATTTTTAATAAACTGCAAATGCTCTGATGGAAGTTTAGTCCACCACTCAACTATACCTTCACGTGTGAAGGGAATGCCGTAAGATTCCATCATCTCACGCCCGCCGTTTGCTGCCCAGAGCACCAGCGAATCATCAAGCGTCTCTTTGTCGCCATCATCGGAATTTTCTGCGGCAGCCAGTGCATCCAGCATCAGCTGCTCATGGTTGCCTCTCAGGAATACCGTATCGGGCCGTGTCGATTGATATCTGAGGAGAGTTTCAATGACAGCGTTGGAGTTTTCACCTCGATCTATGTAGTCCCCCAGGAAAACCGTCTGGTCGTTCTCCTGAAGTGGAATGTTCTGAAGCGCATCCAGCATCTCCTTGAGCATAGATATCTGGCCGTGAATATCACCAATTGCGTAGATCAAACGATCGTATCCTGTCAAAATTTCTCAAATCGATTTGAAAAAAGTAAAATTCTAAACTGCTGCAGAAATTATGGATTGTGCATATAAATCTATCAGATACTGCTGAAGACACAATGGATTGTATGCATAGATCTCTAACATACTGCTCGTGACGCACCGGTTTGTGATTATAGATCTCTCACATAACGATTATTTTCATCCACTAAAATAGCTTTTGGAACGATCAATTCGTCCGTAAAACAGAAAGCGGAAATAATCACTCTGTGGCCCACTTTTACTCGGTGCGCTGCAGCTCCGTTTACGATTATTTCGCCCGAACCAGCAGCGGCACCGATTACATACGTTTCGAAACGCTCGCCATTATCCACGTTCCACACATGCACGAGTTCATTGGGTACGAGATTTGCCCGTTCAATAAGATCGGGATCGATCGCAATACTTCCCACATAGTCTACGTCTGCCTGGGTAACGGTCGCTCGATGAATTTTGCTTTTCAGCATATTTAGTAATCGCATAGTATGCTATTGTACCCAAAGATCTGATCGGATGTCACCAGATGCCTGCATTTTCATCCTGCGAATGTTTCTTCACGCAAAACTCCGCAGAATTACTTTTCCAAGGCTGACACCAATGAAAACGGCGGCTAATCCCAGCAGCAAGCTTCCAAATATATTGACACCTGCACGAGTTATATTTCCCTGCACCGCCAGTTCGAATGATTCGTATTCGAAAGTTGAAAATGTGGTAAAAGCTCCCACAAAACCGACAGCTACCAGAAATCTCCAGTAGTCGTTCCATGCCAGTTTTGAGGAGAGAGTCGCGAAAAGCCCCAGAATAAAACAGCCGGTTATATTGATAATGAATGTTCCAACAGGGAAAGAGGTTCCCCATTTCTGTAATGCCCACCTGCCGACAATATATCGCAGGTTTGCGCCAACAAAGCCACCTGCCCCGATTACCAGATAAGTCATAGTATCTCCCACCGGTTTTCTATATTTTTGATCGGCCGATTGCAGCGGCAGTTCCTCATATAGTACCGGGTCATCTTCGTTCATGACTGCATCCTTTTGAAGTGTGGTGAGGGATAAGCGGAATCAGAAAAGAGGGTCGTTCGGCTGCCAGTCAGCAAGTCTGATCTCGAAATAGTACCATTCAAATTCTGTAATGTCAAGACAAAAAAATGCTTCGCTGGCAGGCATAACTTGCGTTTTTGTTCCACAAAGAGTAAAATATATTTTCGATGGCTCTGTTTTTTGGTAACCCCCACTATCTGCCTGCGACCGGTTATTACTCCCGGCTGTAATCGAAAGAGTTGGTGAGATGAAGAATCGCGTTCCAATATATACGTTTCTCAGCGTGCTATTTGCCCTGTCTGTACTGGCCTGCGCCACTGCTTTTCAAACTGGATATAAGGCTGCTCCTTCGGAATGGCTCCATGCGCATGTTAACTCCCCAAGCCTCTGGATCACCGATATCTGTGTAGTTTTTGCACTGGTATGGATGAGTTCATTTGCACGAGCGGATGGACTGGTTCGCCTGCAGGCTGCGGAGATACGGCGGCTGCAGGCTGAGTATCAGAAGCAGCTGGAAAATATGATTTCTGCAGCAGATGAGATGGACAGGCAGAATACAGAATATTCCGATCGAAATCTCCAGCTGGAAAATGAACTCCGTCAAACAGAAAATGAACTGCTTCGTAAGGAAAAAGATTTTGAGCTGGAGGGACGCCGTCTGACAGAGCAGACGTACAAGGCGCTGCAGGGACAGATTGAGGCAAACACCCGGCAGATGGAAGCTGTCAATATGGCGATGCAGTACCAGCGTGCCGGCCTGCAAAAACTCGGAAGCGATTTGAAGCTTTTATCGAATGACAGCCTGAATCCTCTGCCTCTCCTTTCTGCATCCCATACGGACAGCGCGATGCATCAGATTGAAGCGGGAGATAAAGATCCCGAGTGGAGCGATTTCTTTCCGGATGATGCTATCGTCACAAATTCCGAGGATTCAGCCCAGATTCCATCCTGAGTGTGGTGGTTCTGCACACTCTGATATCCAGAATGACTGAAAATATCTGATCATGCAATACTTCAGACACATAATAATCCAGGCAGTTTGGTCAGCAGATTTTTGGTGTGATTTTGTCTGAAACAGAATCAACCCTGCACGAAGTGATGCTGGCGCTCAAGCAGACTGAACCGCTGGAAGTGGCGGAGTGTGGATTTTGCAGGCTTGAAGGCAGAAGCGTAGCACGCAGCATCAAAACCTTAGCAGCCGAATTTGTAAATGATCCTCAGACCCGAGTAAATTTGCGAGAATCTCGTGGATTCTGCCCGGAACACTCCCGTCTCATCATAGAGCACCTCGATCCAGTTGCCGTCTCAATTCTCTATGCCGATCTTGCTGAAGTCACGTGGGAACTTTGGGCAGGCAAACAGCCAGTATCCGCTTCCAGGCGACTATTTTCCTCTGCTCGTAAACCGAGCTGCCCTCCCTGCATCACAGCCAGAGAAACCTCAGAGCGTTCTTGTGCTGCCCTGGCTTCCCAGCTCTCTCAGCCGGAGATATGGAGTGCGGTGGAAGCAAACCGCTGGATCTGCGTCTCCCATTCCGAGCAGATTCGCAAACTAGCCAGGCCCGCCGATGCCGAACGGCTGCGAATTCTGGAGACGAACCATTTGAAAAGCCTGCGTGCGGAGCTCGAGGAAATCGTGAGGAAAAATGACTATCGATTCAAAGGAGAATCTTGGGGGCCGGAAAAAGACGCCTGGATTCGAGCCGTAAAAAAACTCCAGCGGCCCAACTCCTAAACATAACATGGCAAAGATATAACTTTTCTTCCAGTTATGGCATGATAAAAATCGGGGAGAAGCGCACTACAGTATCGCATGAATGCATATCTCAGCCTAAACAGCCAAACAGTTTTCCGCGATCAGATAAAGTTTATACCTAACCTCATTGCCTCGTATATCGGAGGTAAGGGATAAATGCACCTCACCCCGACCCTCTCATAGATGCTCGTACCTCGCGGGAGAGGGAGCAAATGCAGAGCCTGATCCCTCATCCACGTGACCCCCTTCTCCCAACAATAGGAGAAGGGGAATATAAATTACTACTTTTACCTTGCTGCCTACTCGTGCTTCGCGGAAGAGGGAGCAAATGCGTACACTTGAATCTCCCCTTTCTCTAATGCAAACTGATTTATAGTTTGCGTTAGAGAAGGATGTGGAAGGTTATGAAAAAACATCCGAATCATACTATTTCAAACTGCCCATCTGCATAGCATCATTTACTATTTATTTTTATCCAGCGCGGAGGCGCTGACTGTAGTATGCGGCTCACGCATTGACGGGCTGAATCCTATCACGCGTTTCCCATTGACCATAGGGTTCGCAGCAGTGTGTGTGCCATTAACAGGTACCTGGGTGAGCTCTCGGTTCATCATCATGTACCCCGCACTTAATACAATGATCAAAAAAACGGCGCCTATTGCTATCCCGGCTGAGGTTGAGATGTTTATCCTCAATTGCTGATCTCCTTTCTTAAAAAATGTGCGGACCGATTATTATCTCGCATCCGCACACCTATAGAATTCTAATTTAAATATTGGGTTTCTGGAAATCCCAGTCAGGGCGGAACTGCTCTGCATGGCAACCCGCTATTTGATCGACCCAGATATATCCCCCGCCAACGATTGGGAAATGATTGGTATCGTAGAATGGATACGGATCTGTAAGAATGTCGTTGAGATTCACAGGGTTATTGGGGTCGGCATCCGTCTGCATTCCTACGTGGCGGAATTTGGCATGTCCATCTGAAATAACGAAATTCATTCCATTTGTGTGCACCCAGGCTGTTCCGTAGTTATAGGACTGCTGTCCATTTACCGTATTCGTAGCAACATAGCTGATGACGCCATTAGTGGTGGTGTAGGTATCGCCGCAGGATGTGCTCGGCGGCACATAGTGGCACGGTGCGTTGGGATCCGGGCAGTACAGTTTTGGGGCGCTGCTCGAATCACCTGCGGGACTTGCTTTTCCAAATCCCTCCCACAACATGGGAAGATAGCTTGGTGCGGCAATCTCTGATAGAGTGAGCGACATCAGCAGGCCATTGTAGGTATAGGTGATGTCCGTCCAAGGTTTCAGCGGAGCGTCATAGGAGTTGCCGTCCAGCCTTACTTCCGGAGAAGAGGGGCATTTATAGAGGGCGTCACTCTTGATGTAGGGCCTGCAGGAGTTTGCCCAGAATGCTCTCATCAGTTCTGTATAGTGCGGGCCCGATCCCTGCCAGTCTGCAGGAACATCCATATAGAAATTATCGGCCCAGCCACTTCCGGGATACCAGCCGTAGGCGAGCGGAAAAGTCTCGTCATAATCCTGAGCATACATGATCAGAGCGAGGCCAATCTGCTTGGTGTTGGAAAGACAGGATACCCCCCGGGCTTTTTCACGGGCCTGGGCGAATACCGGGAAGAGGATTGCGGCGAGTATAGCTATTATAGCTATTACAACGAGCAGTTCGATGAGCGTAAAGGCTCTGCGATTTGAAGATGGCATATGATTCCTCCCAAACAAAAGTTGTGAGCTTGTGCTTGAGTATGAACGAGATGCCCTCCCAAAATTAAAATAAAAAAATGATAACGAATTCTAATATATCATATTACTGCACATTTTGCAATAAATAATCACCATATAGCCTACGACGGTGAAATATTAGACACTAGTTTTACGTTACATTAGTATAAACACGGCTGGCCCGACACATCTCACATTTTCAAACAAAAAATAATATTCGGCTGATGCATGTGGACTTCCTCGGAATAGCAGACCGTTTATTATGAGAGCTTTCATTCTCACGAGTCCTGTGCATGTCTGCATCCGAATTCTGCCGGAATGAGAAGCGGAGCCGGTCCATGCATCAGGGCAGCGTCGAATATAAGTACTTTAACTATTTGAAAATTAATCCCTTATTCAGGCTGCTGAGATAATTCTTTGCGGCAAATAATTCTAACTCCTTGTTAAAGCTTTAAATACCCATTTCAGCGTTCTGGTAATGATTTCATTAAAATTGATTCTATTTCGAACTTCGATGGAAGTCGTATGTGAAGAGAGGAAAACCCCTTACCTCGCGCTTTTTCAACGAATTTGACTTCGATCTCCTGCTTGACGTACAATCATGTTCACATAAATCTGTATATGAGGTGGATATTGATGCGAAGCCTTTGCCGTTACCATTTTCTGATTCTCTCTACCATTCTTTTCGGGCTTGCAAATCCATTATCTGCTTCGGAGAAAATTCCCTTGAAATGGCCTGAATCAATTCAGCTTGTTCTGGATAATACCAATCCTCTCAAATTTCCACGTGGCAAACGTCTGCCGCTCTATTTATGGCCGGCCATGTATCCCGGTAAAATGGAGTTCGAGCAGGCGAAAACACTGGTACAGGAACTAGATAGACGCGGAATAGGGCTGGTGAGCAAGTGGGATTGGGGAAACAAAGAAGAGAGTCTGGAAGAGGCGCTGGTTATTGCGAGAGCGCAGAAATCGCTCGGACTATTAGTGAACATCGACGCCACTTCCTGCCTTTACTCGTTTTTTGATGGGGATTCTCGAACGGCTCATATCGATGCTCAGGGCAAACCGTTCTGGGACGATTCGTTCGGCAAGAAGGATATAGGCTGCCCGTTTTCACTCGATTTTCGCCGACCGGCTATCCGAGAACGAATCGAGTATTTCGCCGATGCCTATCGAAAAGAAAAATGTTCCCCGGGCTTTGTGTTTACAGACTGGGAAATCGATGGCCCGATAGAGTGGAACGGTGCCTGGGCTGCCTCGAAACGGTGCAGGAGATGCCGGGAACATATTCCGCACATCGACAATTTCCTGGAGTATCAGAAGGCGATACGCGATCTTCGTGCAGACTTGCAGCGCGATGTCTATGCAGCGCCGCTGACTACTCGTTTTCCAAACATTCTGGTGGGGAACTATGCGGTCAACCCGCATGATGGATTTCGGTACTGGTTCGACTATTTCGAGAAGTATGACTCAAATGAGCCAGCAATTCTCGATCAGAAAGCGCACTATCGACGCTGGGCCAATGAGTTCGAGAAGACTGGCTACACATTCGCCATGCCGGTCATCTATCCGTGGGATGCCATTTATAAGTGGTATGACTATGAGCCAGGAGACTACCGCTGGTTTTACAACATGCTTCTCGAAGCGAGCAGCGCTGGCCAGTTTACCGCTGAAAATATACCCGTCATCAGCTTTGTTCACTGGCACACCGTTTCCGTGACCTATCCCGGCGATACCTCTATCAAACAGATGAGCGAATGGGCTTATCAGGAGCTTCTCTGGCACATGCTGCTGCGCCGAACAAATACCTTCTTCCTGTGGTGCATGCCGAACGAGAACGCAAGGGAGGTACAGCTTGTGCATTCGGTATGGGCAGCAGCCCAGGAGTATGGAGACTTTCTAGAAAAGGGAAAGCCAATTAGTTTCGCCGTGCCGAATCACCCAGGTACGGTTATCTCCGGCCTGAAGCTCGGTAATCGCGTACTTATCCGCCGCACGGATTTCACTGACTCAACCGACGCAGTCGATATACAAGTAGTTGGCCAGACTATGCATATTCCTCCTGCAAAAGGTAAGTGCCAAATTATTTCTTTGAAGTAGCCCGACAGAATGCGTTTTATCAGCTTTGAACCTGACCATTTATAAGCCGTGGTATAATTTATCTGGGTCGTTTGTGAGGCGAGCAGGTATCGAAGTGTTGACTTTTGCAGGACAATTTGCTCATTAATAGCTCATGCGCTTTATTTGTAAATATCCTGATTCTTTAGAATCAGATTGGAACTGATTTGATTGAAATATAGGAGAAATAGATGTCCACCACTGCGATTTTACCGCCTCGTGAAGATGGATTCGTGAGAAAAAAATGGAGTGGTCAAGAGTGCGAATTTTTAGTTAAAAGCGGATTATTATCGCCCGGAAAGTATGAACTGATCGCGGGTGAAATAATCCTTAAAACAGGACAGGGACGACTGCACATTGCAGTTGTTACAAGAATTATCGCTGCATTAATTGTATTATTTGGAATTGACGCCATCCAGTCTCAAGCACAGATCGGGATAGGAATAAAGGACGAGTTCAATGATCCTGAACCCGATGTAACGGTACTACGTGGCAGTGTGCTGGACTACATAGAACATGAGCCCGATCCCTCTACTGATGTATTACTTGTCGTGGAAGCTTCTCACACGACATTGCCGGGCGACACAACTACCAAAGCTCTCATCTACGCGAAACAAGGTATCCCTGAATACTGGGTAGTTTCAATAGTTAATCATGAACTTATCGTTTATCGGCAGCCGACACAGATCGGGTATTCGCAGGTTCAAGTATTCCTTGAAAACGAATCCATCGCCCCTCTTGCTTCTCCTGATAAATCTGTGCAGGTCAAAGATTTACTGCCATAAATTCTGAATTCAGCAATATATTGAAAGGCTGGTTCATGCATTGAATTCTAAGAACACGATGTCCAAAACAAGTAAGATTTATACCGCTGCAGCGAAATAGTATTTACATGGATGAGCAGGATTGTCAGGATAAAATCATCCGAATTTTTCAGTCTGCGTTTGGAATGCAGGCTTGATTTCGAATATGATCCTAGCTATAGAGTGAGTGTAATCGTGAATGTATACGCACCCACCTATTTCCCAGATGGCGAAAGCCTGAGCAAGCGGGCTATCCCCAGCATTTCAACCTGGTTGTACTGTTTCTCCTCACTGAAGGCTTGCACTGCATCCTGGTAGAGTTTCGTCGCAACATGATCCGGAAGCGATGGGCAGAGTACAATCCAGCTTCCAGCAGCGTAGGGCATGTAGGTATTTCCCTTTCCCTCACCATTCACTGAATCGGCCCAGGTTCCGTTTGCTCGTCGAACGTTTTCCAGCCATGCACGCGCCATCCGAACTGTTTCCCCGGAAGTAAAGACCAGCCCCTCCTCGCGGCATAGCTCTGCAAATCGCACGTTGATGCCAGCGTGTGAAATATCTTCACTGCCGGTTCCATCCTCATTCAGTTTCGGCCAGTACGACCAGTCGTAGAAATCGGAATGAGGGTAAAGCAGCCGCCGATGAAAGAAGTGTGCGAGCCGCTGCACTCTATCCAGGTAGATTTTACTGCCAGTCGCTTTCCACATCTCCAGCATCACTATTCCCAGCGCGTTTTGCTGGTTGAGCGGCTGCACCTGCTTGAGAAAGGGATCATCATAGTATCCCTCATCCGGCTCGGGACCGTTGTGCCAGTATGGATCGGCATCTCGTATGGACTCTTCAATTCGTGAACGATATACTGCAGCTTTTGCTCCGAACTCAGCTTGAAGCGATTTATTCTCTGTTACTGAACGAACGAACTCCGCAGGGCCAGAGAGAATCATTCCGGTATGGACAATCCAGACATGCCACTTACCATTGGAGTATCTATCCGATCCCCAGCCCGCGAGCGGCTTCCCTGCGAATTCTTCCGATTTTCCGAGCACGTCATCGCGGTTCTTCAATACTCGGTCGAAATGGGTGATGAGATGCCTGAGATAGATCGGATCTCTCGTCGCGCGATACATCTCCATGTATCCCATAAGCTGATAGCTCTCGCCCCAGGCCAGTTCGCCGTCACGATTCTGTGAATCCGAGAGCCCTTTTCCGTTGTTCAGTGTGGCATCGCTTCGGTCGAAATCGACCCGATAGTCCCGAACGAGATTTTTCGTATCCAGATCCTTATCGCGTGCAACAATCTGCTTGCTGAATTCGTTCCAACCGGACTTTCGCTGATCAGCAGGCAGCGTGGAAACGTATTTCCGGGCGTTCTGGATGGCAAATGTAAGCCATTTCCGCTGTTCATAGGCCCAGTCTCGCAGCCGTCCGCTCATGCTGCCTTCACTGTAGTAAGAGATATTATAGTTTGGATCGGGTTTCCAGTTGAGATTGTAGTCTGCTTTCACTTCTGGAAGATAGTTCATGGCGGTGAGAATATCATTTGCAAGCTGATTCAAATCTGCCAGATTTGTTAATTTCCTGGATGCTAACTCTTTCGCGTCGCTCTGCATTTTCACCAGCAGATACGACAGCCGGAAATGTTTTTTAACATCCTGAACACGAAGTTTATCCTCTCCCGACGATGCTATTTCCGCCTGAATAAGACTCTGCCAGGCCTCCTCTATCAGCGGCCCGTTAATGAGAGTATATTCTGACGTTAAGCCGGCAAGCCCTTCGAACCAGCGCGCTTTTCTTGGCTGTAGCCAGTAACGCTCCAATGTGTCGTAGAAATGTTTCATGTCGCTGCTGGCTGGGCCGAAAACTTTAGTGAAATACTCATCAAGGAGGGTGTCCGGGTTTAAATGCGAATCCCACAGCAGGCGCGTCGTCACATAGATCTGCGGACCGAGCATACTCCAGTTCGGCGCCAGGCCGCAGAAAAAACCGTCGCAACCATTGTCTTTGATGAATTTGAGATCAGAAGCGGCTATGTGTGGAAAGTACCTCGGTGTGAGCCAGCCCAGATCATAGTAGTCGTATTTCCCCATCGTCGAAACTTTACGACGCCAACTTACCCACTGTGCCCTTTCCTCTCGGCGATAATTCGAATCGTGCTGCTGGCTGGTATCCTGGGTGAGTTGGATGACAACATTATCCGGAAGATGATCGATCCAGCGTGTGATCGGGTAGACCGGCCAATAAGGGAAACAGCCGAGGTGTTTTCCCGGATTCGAAATGGCAACCTGCTTCGCGACCTCACTTACGAAATAGAAGTAGCTGTCTGCAAACGAAGGCACACCTCCCTGCCCGGGCTGCGCGCCGATATTCAATTTCTCGCAAACCGGGCAGTGGCAATAGTCCGCAGAATCGTTGATACTGACAGGGAAAGTATCCTGTTCAGGATTTTCCTTAAAGTAGGCGCGGGCTGCTTCCGCAGCAATACGTATGACATCCGGATTGGTGAGGCAGGGATTAACTTCATCCCAGGCATTTTTCACCGGGACTTTGCGCCGCCCATCGATCATAGGATAGTACTCGGGATGTGATTTTCCATACTTGCTCACTGGCAGTATATTGAACAAATTGTGCCCGAACCCGAACCGGGCAATTCCCAGGTCGTTCAGGTCGAGACGGCTTCGCCGCTGCCAATCAGCGCCGGCAGTTCCGGGAGCGCCGGGCAGCATGCGATATCGGAAATCAGGATTCCGTGTGATATTCAAACGAGGAAATGTCAGCTTAGGCCGGGCAGGAAAGATTTCGTAAAGGGCATCTGGGCTGAACCAGCGGACACCCAATACTTCCGCAAGAAAAGTATAGACACCATTGCTGACACCAGCGTCTGAAATCCCGCTGATTTGGAGATGATTCCCCTCAGTTTTGAGCTGGTATCCATCTCGCTTCAGACCAGGATTAACGCTGGGTTTTACAATATCCAGCGAAATAAGGAATGGTGTTTTTACATCCGCCTGGCTGTTGACGACAGGTATTTGTACCCCGGCAGTTTTACCGAGGCAGCGCGCGAGATCCTTAGCGGATGCATGCATTAATCGACTCGATGATTCAGTCAGAACAATTGAAATCTGCGATTTTCCATCCGCAGCAACCACGATACCGGAGTTCGCGAGACAATATGCTGGAATCGATATTGAAATTAAAAATGAAAATATTGCCGAGCAGCCATTAAATTTGCACATAAATTCTATTCTCCCAGGAACTGAGATTAGCGGTATGCTTGCGAATTACCTGCCTGATGCAATTAATCGCTTGTTTTTTGCGATTTTCCTTGACAGTAAACCACTGTTTTGTTATAATGCCTTAACCCTGTAATTTTAATGGATTTCTATTAAGCTCGTTAATTACTACTGGACAGGCACTTTTTAAGGAGATTGAACTGTGATCAAGCGAAACTTCTCAAGTGGATTTACACTCATTGAACTGCTCGTTGTAATCGCAATCATTGCGATTCTGGCAGCAATTCTATTCCCTGTGTTTGCTCAGGCGCGCGAAAAAGCACGCCAGATTTCCTGCATCTCAAATTTAAAACAGCTCAGCCTGGCAACTATCATGTATGTCCAGGACTATGATGAATCCTACGGCGGCGGCGAACATGATGATGGCACAGGATGTAAAAGCATAGCCTGGTGGACAGATTATATTCAGCCCTACATCAAAAACACGCAGCTCAAAACTTGCCCGGATCAAAAACTCAGCCTGCCCCAGTTCAACCCTGCGAACGCAGATGTTAAGGGAACCGGCTGTTCAAATGAAGGCGGCACTTCCCTCTACTACGCCAGCTACTCCTGGAATGATATCATCTGTTTCGCGGGCGCGCTCAATGGCCTGGGATGCACACCTTGGGATTTAGGGGCTATGAAGTACTACGGGATTGTCCGAGGAACCACTCTTGGCGCAGTCAATGTCCCGGCAGAACTGGTCTTGATTACGGACTATAAAGACGGCTGGATCGAAACATGGGATTCGGACTTTTCAGACCTTCAGCGCCCTGCCGACCCGAAAAACGACTTCCTGCCATATACCCGCCACTCTGGGGGTGTCGATGCTGCCTACTCTGACGGCCATGCCAAGTTCATGCGGCGACACAGCACCAAACTGCACAACTGGGTCTTCCAGAGTGTCAGTGATGCGGATGATGCCCTGCTATAGGCAGGTGTTGTGCGTTTGATTGCCGACGTGCTTTTCGTTCCCTTCCCTCAGAATTGGGGGGAGGGAATATTCCGTTTCGTTTTTTTTACAAATCATAACCATTTCATTCATTTAATTTACATGCGAGCCAGGGCTGAACTATCATGAAAAAAGAGATAAATCCTGTTATGATCGGTGTTGTGATTGCTGTTGCAGTAATCGTCATTGCAGGCGCATTGTGGAAATCCAATCAGACAGACATTATTGAACACCCCAAAGTTTCCAGCCCCGCCACGATGTTGAAACGATAGCCCCTATTTGACTTCCAACCGGGCTGTACCGTACAATAGAAGCAGCAAAACTATTCTATTTTGAGGTATCGCCCGAATGAAATATACAGCTCCTCCCTACACTTATGATGTACTGCCCTTCTCTCCGCCAAAGGAGAGCTGGCTGCATACGGCGCGCTGGAGGTATGTGGAAAACGTCTTTCGCGAGGTCTGCCGTAAGTATGGATATCGCGAGATTCGAACCCCTATTCTGGAGCAGACCGATCTCTTCAAAAGAAGTATCGGAGAGGCGACAGATATCGTCTCCAAAGAGATGTTCACCTTCACAGACCGTGGCGACCGCAGCCTTACTCTCAAGCCAGAGGGTACTGCGCCGGTAGTTCGCGCCTGCATCGAGCGGAAGCTTTTTGCCGAACACCCTCTCCTCAAACTCTACTACATCGGGCAGAATTTTAGATATGAACGCGGACAGCGCGGACGCTACAGGCAGCATCAGCAGCTAGGCGTGGAGGTATTCGGCGCGGTCGATCCAGCGCTCGATGCAGAAGTGATTCTCCTCGCTATGGATTTCTATCGGGAACTGGGGGTGATCGATCAGGAACTGCACATCAACTCGGTGGGGACGCCCGAATCTCGAATCAATTTCAAGGCGGCGCTGAAGGACTTTGCCCGGCCATTCCTCACTGATCTGAGCGAAGAGGGCCAGGGCAGATTTGAGATGAATCCCCTGCGAATGCTCGATACCAAAAATGAGAATGACCTGCGGCTGCTGGCCGACGCTCCTCGCCTCGTGGACTATTTAGACCCCGAGAGCGCCGAGCATTTCGAGAAACTGCAGAGCTACCTTACTTCGGCCGGAGTGCCGTATGTGATCGATCACCGGCTGGTGCGCGGCTTCGATTATTATACAAAGACTGCCTTCGAAATCGTGGGTAACAGCCTCGGCTCACAGAATGCGCTGGGCGGCGGCGGCCGATACGATGGGCTGGTGGAGGAGTGCGGCGGCGGTCAGGTTCCGGGTATAGGTTTCGGTCTGGGGATGGAGCGCTGCCTCATCACGCTGGATGCGCTGGGAATCGACCTGCCAGTCTCAGATGAGCGGCCGCTCGCCTTTATCATTACACTGGGAGATGAGAAGCTGGTTCGCCCGATTGCGGTAAAACTTCTCACTACCCTGCGTGCTGCCGGCATCTCCTGTGATATGGACTATAAGAGCCGCAAGTTCGGGCAGCAAGCCAAGCGCGCCGACGATCTTGGAGCGCGTTTCACCCTCATCCTGGGCGACGAAGAGGCGCAGCGCGGAGTCATCCAACTTAGAGATCAATCATCCAAAGAGCAGCGCGAAATTCCTATCGACCTCGCCGCCGCAGAACTGGTTATATTTTCAAAGGGATGATATTACCCTTAGTTGAACCTAGGCATGAAATTGGAAAGCTCAAATTATCCCTCGGTTAAACCGAGGGTCAAAATCGTCTTACCCTCAATCCACCTTCGACAGCAGAGCCAGTTTCAGCACCTCGTCCATATGGGAAACGTGATGGAAGCACATCTCGCTGCGGACGTTCTCCGGCAGCTCCTCCAGATCTTTTTCATTCTCTTTGGGGAGTATTACCGTGCGAATCCCTGCCCGGTGAGCCGCCAACACTTTCTCTTTAATGCCGCCCACAGGCAGCACACGGCCGCGAAGAGTGATCTCGCCAGTCATTGCAACTTCTTTGCGGATTGGACGCCGAGTGAGAGCAGAAGCGATTGCGGCAGCCAGAGTTATTCCCGCAGACGGACCATCTTTCGGGACTGCGCCAGCAGGCACATGGACATGCACATCCTGGCTGCGATAGAAATCCTCATCCACTCCAAGCTCATCCGCCCGTGAGCGAATGAACGAAAGCGCCGTCTGGGCCGACTCTTTCATCACATCCCCGAGCTGGCCGGTCAGCTGTACTTTGCCCTCGCGCCCCTTGAGAAGGCTCACTTCAATCGTGACGATATCCCCGCCGAACTCTGTATAGACCAGCCCGGTAGCTGCCGCGATCTGATCCACTTCCTCCATCACTCCATAATGGTAGCGGCGAAGGCCCAGCCACTCCTTCATATCAGGAGCATCTATCGTGACTTTATCGACATTGCCATCGACCACTTTGCGGGCGACTTTCCGACAGAGTGTTGCAATCTCCCGCTCTAGGTTGCGTACTCCCGCTTCGCGCGTATACTCCCGGATAAGGGTACGCAGCGCATCCTCTGTAATAACCAGATGCTCCTCCGTCAGGCCGTGATCTCGCCGCTGTTTCGGAACCAGGAAACTTTTCGCGATGTTCAGCTTTTCTAATTCGGTATAGCCCGCGAAGGTTATCACCTCCATACGGTCTCGGAGAGCAGCCGGGATCGGGTCGAGCAGGTTCGCTGTCGTCACGAACATTACATCCGAAAGGTCGAAAGGAACCTCCATATAGTGGTCGCTGAACTCTCCATTCTGCTCTGGATCAAGCGCTTCCAAAAGCGCCGAGGAAGGATCTCCACGGAAATCCATCCCGAGTTTATCGATCTCATCCAGCATGAAGACAGGGTTTTTGGTACCGGCCTGTTTGATTCCCTGCAGAATTCTGCCTGGAAGCGCGCCCACATAGGTTCTGCGGTGGCCGCGAATCTCGGCCTCATCACGCACGCCGCCGAGGGATACACGTATAAATTTACGGCCAAGCGCCTTGGCGATACTCTTCCCAATGGAAGTTTTGCCCACTCCAGGCGGGCCGACAAAGCAGAGAATAGGTCCTTTGGAAGAGCCTGTCAGCTTGCGCACAGCCAAGAACTCAACAATGCGCTCCTTGGCTTTTTCGAGCCCATAATGATCTTCATCAAGAGTTTTGGAAGCTTCACTCAGATCGATATCATCCGCAGTAGTTTTATTCCAGGGCAGAGATACCAGCCAGTCCAGGTAGTTCCGGATGACGACCCCCTCCGGCGCGGCAAACGGCATTTTCTCCAGGCGGTCGACTTCTCGATTCGATCTTTCAGCCGCCTCGGGAGGCATGGCACACTCGACAATTTTGGAACGATATTCGTCTATTTCGCTGCTGCGTTCATCCCGTTCCCCCAGTTCCTGCTGAATAGCCTTGAGCTGCTCGCGCAGGAAGAATTCACGCTGAGTATCGCCCATCTCTTTCTCAACACGAGATCGGATATGCCGCTGTATCTCCAGAATTTCTGCTTCTTTTTTCAAAACGAGCGAGAGCTTATGCAGTCGATCCGTAACACTCTGCGTTTCGAGAACCTCCTGCTGTGCCTCGATGCGCATCTGCCGCAGATAAGGAGTGATAACATCCGCTAATCGGCCAGGTTCTTCCGTGTTCATCACATTGATGAGCGCTTCCGGCTGGATATTCTTGCTGATGTTGACTACCTGCTCGAACTGCGTAACCACACTCCGCATAAATGCTTCTGTTGCCAGATCTTTCTCTTCGTCGGTGATCATCGGCTCGACCAGCACAGAGTAGTAAGGCTCCGTATTCAGGTATTTAAGGATGCGGCAGCGCTCGATTCCTTCCAGCATCACGCGAACAGTACCATCAGGCACGCGCAGCATCTGCATGATCTCGGCAACAATTCCCACTTCGTAAATATCTTCCGGTTCCGGAGCCTCGGCCTGAAGATTTTTCTGCGCTACAATCAAGATATACCGCTCTTGAGAGGCAGCCTCTTCCAGTGCGCGCACTGATTTCTCCCGGCCGACTACAAGTGGAAATATCATATGCGGGAAATAAACCTGGTCGCGAATTGGAAGCAGCGGAAGTACCAGAGGGAACTCTGTTGATTTTACAGGGGGAGCGCTGGCAGCCGCAGAAGCTGATTTTCTGGGAGCGCGTGGTTTTCGAGCGGGAACAGTTTCTTCAGTGGCAGCATCGGCCGCCTTGGGCCGTCGCGGAGAACGGGGCATAGGTATACTCCTGAAAGACTTGAAAGACATAATCCGGCAGGGATGCTGCCTGCCGGATTATGTTCTCATGAGACTCTAATATCGAATGGAAGTTATCGCCATCACACGAAGCTTAAAACTATCGATGGCGATACGAGTATATTTCTCATTCTGCGAAATATACTTAACTGGCTTGACGCAGCTGAGTTTCGGTGAAGACTACGGGGTCGATGCGTTCTCGAACAGTGTCTTCTTCGATCACACAGCGTTTGATATCAGTAGAAGAGGGAATCTCATACATGATGTTGAGCATTACTTCTTCAATTATGGTACGCAGCGCTCTGGCACCTGTACTGCGCTTCATTGCTTCATGGGCGATCTCTTTTAAAGCGCCTTCGGTAAACTGCAGCTCCACGCCGTCGTATTCAAAGAACTTGGTATACTGCTTTACAAGTGCATTTTTTGGCTCAACCAGTATTTTGACCAGCGCCTCTTCATCCAGTGAATCAAGCGTAGTAACCACGGGAAGCCGCCCTATAAACTCAGGAATCAATCCAAACTTGAGCAGATCTTCCGGCATGACATGCGCGAATATACTTCCCTTATTAGCTTTGCTGTCGCCCTTATTGCTCATGCTGGCCCGGATACCCATAGAGCGTTGATGCATGCGGCGGTCGATAATGCTGTCCAGGCCTTCGAATGCACCTCCGCAGATAAACAGAATATTGGTGGTATCGAGCTGGACATACTCCTGCTGCGGATGCTTACGCCCGCCCTGCGGGGGCACATTAGCAATAGTGCCTTCCAGAATCTTCAGAAGCGCCTGCTGCACTCCTTCACCGCTCACATCCCGGGTAATAGATGGGTTTTCACTTTTTCGGGTAATTTTATCTATCTCATCGATATAGATAATACCACGCTGGGCATTTCGTACTGTCTGCTCGACGCTTCCATTTGCGCCGGTCTCCGCAGATTGCATTAGTTTAAGCAGAATGTTTTCCACATCCTCGCCCACATAACCAGCTTCCGTTAG
>JBBRDM010000047.1:0-30948 GCA_038203935.1 Chthonomonadales bacterium | reverse complement strand
GTTACTTGATTGCAGTTAAATCCTGGCTGCTTCAGGGCATAGAGTGCGCTTTGTATTAGATTGCTGAACTGCAAAGAATCACAAATACATAAAAATCCACTGTATTTATTACCGGATCACAGGATTATCGGCACTGAGTTGTCAATACATTAGAATATTATCAAGCAGGCAATAAGACAGGGCTGAGGCGGTCGGGGAAATATTACCGTCAGCAGTTCGCACTATTTCAATCCTGCTTTTATCAGGAACATTGATCTGATCGATAGAGACAACAAGCAGCGCATACAGAAATGGCATTTGATAGAATATGTAAAAGATCCCCTGCGCGTTAACTTAATCAATATCGGGGACTTCACACTCGATGATTTGTAGTATGATAATTTTGTACTGAGGTAATGATGAGAGAGGGTACTACTCAGTTCACCAGCGAACACAATTTCATCAATTTTAATCAGGGCTCAATTCAGGAGAACTCTTATGACGATTCGAGAGTATGAGTACAAAAGTTTGATGGCCCAAGCCTGGGATGTTTTTCGTGGAGATACCACAAACTGGGAAGACCGAACCTACTATCTTCAGATTATCGAAAAATACGGACAGCCGGTGCTGGACGTAGGATGCGGTACAGGCCGCTTGCTTCTGGACTATCTCTCGCTGGGGATCGATATCGATGGCCTGGACAACTCCCCGGAAATGCTTGATATCTGCAAAGAAAAAGCGGGTATATCAGGTCTTAAGCCGGTGCTAATCGAGCAATATTTAGAAAACCTGAAACTGCCGCGCTCTTATAAAACCATCTTAATTCCCTCCAGCTCGTTACAGCTGATCACCGAGCCTGAGGAAGCAGCCGCCGTGTTACGAAATTTGAAATCCTATCTCCTGCCTGGAGGTGTGATTGCAGCCTCCATAATGATGCTCTGGCAGGATGGTGATCCGTTCATCGCGGAATATGAAAAAACCGCCGTTCGCGAGTCTGATGGAGCCGTGTTTCGGCAGGTTGGTCAATCTCGATACGACTGTGCTTCGGAATGCGAACATACTGAGGATAGATATCAGATGATCGTGGGAGAAGAGATATTGGCTGATGAACTCCACAAAAGGTCACCCGCAACGCGATCCTATACTCAGGATCAAGCACGAGAATTATTTCTTCATGCTGGCTTCTCAGCATTCGAGATATACAGTCAGTTCACATGGAATAAAGTTAAGCCAGAAGACACACTTTTTACCATCATAGCTGCAAAGTGATTTTCTGGCTTGGATTTCAATCATTTAATACGTTTTATTCAATTCCATAACGTTTTATTCAATTCCGTCCGGCGGGAAATCATCCGGTGGAAATCCAGGAGGGCCTCCCGGCCCGCCGCCATGCCCGCCTGAGAAACTCCGTTTGGACAGATCCCGCCGGTTGAGAATCGTTCCAACGGGAGAGTCATCGAATTCCATATTCGTATCCTTTCAGAATTATCTAAATGTTCATAAAATCTGCTGTCGGGCAGACATTTGAGAGACTGGCCTTATCAGCCTTTGATCCAGTCTATACAAGGAACATGAATAATAGATGAAAGAATAAAGTAATTTTTTGCGATTGAAACCTGTTACCTGCCGCTTAATCTCAGTTTTTCCTCTTCGGATTATATCTCTTGAAATAACGAATACTTTTCTGCCACAATGAGAAAACCAGTTATAATTACCGGGTATTCAACAGTTTCCTTGCATTACTAACAAGGGAATTGCTTTTATAACCGACAATATTCCAGGCAATACTACTAGACAACATCATTCAGAGCAAACGATCGCTTTGATGTACAGAATCAATCTTACAGGAGTTTAAAACATGGCACACACGCCCCAAGAGTGGAAAGATCTGGCGACTCAGCTGCGAGCCGATAGTATCCGCTGTACGACCACCGCAGGATCAGGGCACCCGACTTCGAGTATGTCTGCCGCAGACCTGATGGCAGTACTGCTCGCGGACTATCTGCACTACGATTTTGACGATCCGCATAATCTGCAGAACGACAGGCTCATCTTCTCGAAAGGCCATGCCGCACCGCTACTCTACTCCCTTTATAAAGCTGCAGGCGCAATAAGCGATGAAGAGCTGCTCACATTGCGTAAATTTGGAAGCCGTATCGAAGGCCATCCCACCCCGATTCTGCCCTGGGTCGATGTCGCGACGGGCTCTCTAGGACAGGGACTGCCGACCGGCGTAGGCATGGCTTACAGCGGAAAGTATTTTGATAAACTCCCATTCAAAGTCTGGGTTCTGCTGGGCGACAGTGAGATGGCGGAAGGAAGTGTCTACGAAGCGTTTGAGCTGGGCGGACACTATAAGCTGAATAACCTGGTCGCCATCATCGATATGAATCGCCTGGGCCAGCGTGGACCAACCATGATCGAGTGGCACAGTGAGATTTATGCTGCCAGAGCGCGCGCATTTGGATGGCATGCCATTGAAATCGACGGGCAGGATGTAGCTGCTGTGAATGCTGCCTACGCTGAGGCGGGGACGATTACTGATATGCCGGTCTGCATCGTTGCTAAAACGAAAAAAGGCGCGGCAGTCTCGTTCCTTGCAGATCACGACGGCTGGCACGGGAAAGCGCTGCCACCGGCAGATGCAGAGAAGGCGCTTGCGGAACTCGGCAATCCTTCCTGTAAAATAATCTGCAAGCCAAACGCTCCACGCCCTGGAACACCGGCAAGCCTTGGAACAGCAGGTAGTTTTGTACCGCCCGCGTATGAAATGGGCGCTAAAGTCGCCACCAGGGAAGCTTATGGAGATGCCTTGAAGGCGCTGGGACATGCAAAACCGAACGTCATAGTCCTCGATGGCGAAGTCAGCAACTCCACATTTTCTGACAAGTTCAAAAAGGATTTCCCGGATCGATTCATCGAGTGTTATATCGCGGAGCAGCAGCTGGTGAGCGCCGCAGTCGGCCTGCAGGCTCTGCACAAAATACCGTTCTCATCGACGTTTGCTGCATTCTTCAGCCGTGCTTTCGATCAGATAAGAATGGCCGCTATCTCGCAGGCGAATATCCGGCTGGTTGGTTCGCATGCAGGTGTCTCGATTGGCGAGGACGGAGCCTCTCAGATGGCCCTGGAAGATATTGCGATGATGCGGGCGGTTCATGGAAGCACCGTGCTCTACCCGAGCTGCGCGACCACCACAGGGCATCTCACCGCTCAGATGGCTTCACAAAAAGGTATCAGCTACATGCGTACCACCCGTGAAAAGCTGCCTGTCCTCTATGGCCCGAGCGAAAGTTTTCCAATCGGCGGCAGCAAGACTCTTCGCAGTTCAGCGAACGACTCCGTAGCTCTGATAGGCGCCGGCATCACCCTGCACGAATCGCTGAAAGCCTACGATATGCTCAAAGCGGAAGGGATTACTGTACGGGTCATCGATCTCTACTCGGTGAAACCGATCGATGTAGCGACCATGGAGAAAGCTGCGAAGGAGTGCAAGGGCAACCTGATCGTCGTGGAAGACCACTGGGTCGAGGGCGGCCTCGGAGATGCGGTTCATGAGGTCTTCGGGAAACCATCCGGCGAACATCCGAATGTCATCCGAGTTGGTGTCAAGGATATGCCGACATCTGGCACACCGGCAGATATGCTCTCCGCTGCAGGCATCGACGCTCCGCACATTGTTGCGGCAGTAAAAGCGCTTCTAGGTTAGAAATTGCTCAAGCTGTCAGCCCCTCTCCTTCATGAAGGAGAGGGGCTGTTTTATTTAAAATTTACAGAGTAGAGAACGAGTGCACGTATTAATTTTAGTTATACATGGTAACTGATTATCATAAAGAAATATCAACAAAACAGCGTAGACGATTTGATCAGTGATGTAAAACGAACCACCATACAATACTTTAAAGCGAATTAGAACGCACAATATCTTCTGTTTAAATATTTAATTATTCTAGTAAGGATACGGTAATTGGCATGTTTTGTGCATTAACCAGTCTAAAGTGCATCGACTCCGAAATCGATCCCTCATTGATGCGCTTTAACCATCCGCAAGTAATAGTATGATGCACAAACTGGCAAGTATTCTAACCAATGTGCATTCGTCATTATTATTCGTAATTTGCAACCATCAATGTTCTACGATAGAAAGGTTGGTTAACGTTATGCTTATGCAACGATCTCTCCATTCTTCAGTTCGGCATTTCCGTGCATACAGACTCTTTATATTATTCTTATTCTATCTATTCGCCTCAAAACAAACCTTGGCTCAGAGCTACGCCATCACCAATCTGGGATCACTGGGTGGCGGATTTAGCAATCCTCTCGCCATTAATAACAATGGAAAGGTTGTCGGATCTTCATATCTTGCAGACAATCAGACATATCATGCCTTTCTATGGCAGAACGGTAAGATGACCGACCTGGGGAAAAATCTTGGTGGCATTCACAGTCTGGCTAATAGTATTAACGATCGTGGGGACGTAGCCGGATATTGGAATGATCAAGCAGGGCATTCGCACGCTTTCTTATGGAAGAAAGGAAAAAGTGTTTATCTTGGTAACCTTGGTGGAGGTGATAGCAATACAACTGCAATTAATAACCTTGATCAGATAGTCGGTACTTCTAATACAGTCTCCGGTAATGAACACGCATATATCTGGCAAAACAAACATATGACTGATATTGGTACACTGCAGGGTAGCTACAGAAGTATAGCTCTGGATATTAATAATAACGGTACTGTACTCTGCGAAGCATTTTTCACTGATGGGACTAATTATTCGCAATATGCTTTCCTGTGGAATAATGGAGTAATCACGAATCTTGGACAAATTGGCGTTGACTTTATGATTCAACCTGTCAAGATAAATGATTCAGGCTCTATTTTGGGAGGTGGTCAAGGAGGAGCTTCCATATGGCAAAACGGCGATATAAAAAGCCTAGGAACATTACCGTATTCAACTCAGGGTACTCAAGCGATTAATTTTAATAATTCCGACTATGCTGTCGGTTGGGCAGATGTGCATATCCCAAACATTGGGTTTGCACAAGATGCCTGGGTATACCAAAATGGAGTTATGAGCGATCTAAGATATTCCATATCAGAACCATGGCATATGTGGTCTGCAAATGCCGTGAATAGTCATGGTCAGATTGTTGCGTTTGGTCGATATAACGATACACCATTTGGATTCCTATTAACACCAATAGCCCAAGCCATACAGATTACCAATATCAACGCATCGAACTTTTCCTTAACCAGCGCCACCATCAATTGGAATACCAATACAAATTCCAACAGCGTAGTGGAATACGGAACTCCAGATGGTTATGGGCAAACTGCTTCTTCTAACAGCTTGACCACCAGCCACCATGTCACTCTGACAAACCTAAAGCCATATCATATATATCATTATAGAGTGCAGTCAATCACAACAAATGGTCTTGCAGCTGTTAGCGAAGATCGAACCTTTGTTGCGAACAATCTGCCTATTTTCTACATCACTTATGGCAACATCCGTAAGAATGCCAATAACAATTATCTGATCGATTTAACATTCAGTATACAAGGCGATATCACCATCCCAAAGGTAACACTTCACAGCACATCTCTAGGGTATGCAACTACTCCAATATCACCGATTGTGCCTGATGTCTTGATTTCTCCATTTTCCGAAGGCACCAGTAAGACGATCACACTGACATTTCCGGCTTCTAGTGGCGCGTCGGGAACACGCGTTTTGTTCACGGGAGAAGGCTGGACTGGCAATACTTTCGGCGATCCAGGATTTGGATTTTATAACTATACCTATCGTGTAACGCTGCCATAGTACACGAGAATGTACACTTCAGATCGAAACACGAATATTTAAGTGTCACTATTCTTAATAAAAGGAGAACCGGTTATGCAGTGCTTACGTACATTGTCTATTTTTACGTTTTTGATTTTGGTTACACAGGTCGCGCAAGCTCAACTTATATTCAATTTCAATCCTGCCGGATTGACCGGAAAGCCCGGCAGTAGTGTCACTTTCAACGCAACACTTACGAACGTTGGAAACGATACAATCTGGCTTAATGGTGATAACTCCAGCATATCGGTACCTGGTTTGAGTATCGACGACACGGACTATTTCACAAATTTTCCATTCTTCCTACAGGGTGGTGATTCTGCAACAGCAGACCTGTTCACGGTCAGCATTGACTCGAACACGCCTGACGGCAATTACATCGGATCTTTCACAATAATTGGTGGACTGGATGATTCTTCTCAAGCGACTCTAGCTAGTCAAAGCTTCCTGATGAATGTGTCTTCATCAACTCCCGAGCCGGGAAGCAACGCATTTTTCGCCGGCTTAGGTATCAGCAGCATACTAGCGTTCCGTCGCTATAAGAAATCAGCGGAATATATTGAAGCAGCATAAGCAGTGTGAGGGAAGCAAGAATCAAAAGCCAGTGACGACGGTTTTGAGATGTATTCACGAATGCCTCCTGATCTACTATCGGTATGCTGCGTATAAAATCTCTACGAACACATTTGCTTTTACGTTTCGCTGCATGCATGCTGCAGGAATATCGTAAATATTGGCACCGCTTCTGCATAAGGGAAAGTGCCGATTTTTAAACGATTGTTACGTAATATTCTGACTTACTTGACTGTAAGTGCGCTATCGTATGCAGAAGCATTATAGGAAGTATCCCCTGCAAATGAAACTCTCATGGTGTATACGCCCGGACTCGTTCCGGATGGAATGAGGTAGGTGAAACTGCAGACACCATTTGTCTGAGTCACTGCGGTTCCAGCAGCGACTCCGTTTACGGTGAGAGAAACCGTTCTGCCGACGATGGAGTTATTTGATGTCCCATATAGTCGGACAGGCAAAATCAAGTTCGTGCCGGCGGTCGCCGTTCTGCTCTCATTATAGATGCGGCAGTCAGACTTAAGGATCGTCAGTACAGCCGTTCCCGAGCTGGCGATGTAGTCTGCATCTCCGGCAAAGCTCGCTGTGATGGTTTGCGGCCCTGCACCAAGGTTATCGGGAACTGTGTAAGCCATGTTCCCAAAGCCCCGGGAGTCGGTCACAACAGTTCCGAGTGTTATTCCGTTAATTTTGTAGCTCACCGTTCGGTTTGTAACTGCATGGCCGATTTCGTTGAGCAGCCTGCACTGCAGATTCCGCACCTGGCCCGGGACACCAGACTGGTTGTATGCCGAAATTGAGGTGTTCGAAAGTGGAACCGTGAGCGTCACCGTTTTCGATACCGCCTTGTAAATCGTATCTCCAGCGAAAGAGGCTGCCAGATTGTGCGATCCAGCCTTTATATCCTGTGGCAGCGTATAGTACAGCCTCGCGCTGCCAGTCGCATCGGTAGTCAGAGTGGCTATTTTTGTTCCGTCAATAGAGAAATCTAGATCTCGCCCTGCAATCGATCCGCCGGCATAGGTTACTAAACGTGCTCCTGAATACATGATCCTGCCGGCTTTTGCGCTTGCCGGACCCAACCCAATAGCATCTGGAATTGGCAGAACCGTGAGCAGGAAACTCTGGTTTGCGGAAGCGTATTTGTCGTCACCTGGAAACGACACAAATATTTTCTTATCTCCAGACCCTAAATCTGGCGGAACCAGATAGAAAAGAAGAGCATAACCATTATTATCTGTCCTGACCAATCCTACAGAATCTCCGTTTACTATAAAAGAGAGATACTTACCAGATAGCGGCTTACCATCACCTCCAGTTAATCGGGCTTTCAGGGCAGCATTCAAGCCGATCATCTGAGCGCTTGAGTTAGTATCGATATGAGAAGCAGCTAAGTTTAAATCAAAGTTAAATTTTGCTGCAAATGAGCTGCTATAACCACTAAATATGCTCTTGTATGAACCTGCTGTTACAGGGAAGCCCGGCGAGGTTGTGGTGCCCGTCAGGTAGACATTTCCAGTGCTATCCAGCGCTGCGCCAGAACCAGCTTGTGATTGTGAACCACCAAGATATGTCGAATATATAAGCCGAGATCCATCCTTGCTGAGCTTTGAAAGAAAGACATCCTGTATTCCTGTGTAGAAGGGCTGAAATGCTCCCGCAGTAGTGGGAAAGTTGATATCTGTAGTAATTCCCGTAACATACGCGTTTCCATTTTTGTCAATCGCAATGCTTCTAACCTGCGTGTCGAAGGAGGCAAGATACGTCGAGTAGATCAGTGTGGAGCCGTCTGGGCTCAGCTTCGTTACGAATCCCTCGTTTTCTCCAGCATTATAAAAGGGCTGCAACGATCCTGCGGTGGTAGGAAAGCCGCCAAATTCTGATAAGCCTGTTATAAATACGTTGGATTGGCTGTCAACTGCGATGCTATAGCTATAATCATTCCCTGATCCGCCAAGATAGGTAGAGTAGATGAGCGCAGACCCATCCGCGTTCAGTTTTGTGACGAATGCATCTTGGGTGCCGCCGCCGTATATTTTTTGAAATGCATTTACTGTAGTTGGGAAATTTACAGAATAGGTGTATCCAGTTATGTAGGAGTTCCCACTGCTGTCGATAGCAATACCAGCGCTGCGATCATCGCCTGCGCCGCCAATATAAGTTGAAAAAATCAGGGTGGCGCCATTCGCACTGAGCTTGGCAACGTAGGCATCAGAGAAACTTCCACCATATACTCTCTGGAATGCACCAGTAGTGGTAGAGAAATTAGAAGACGAAGTTGATCCCGTGATGTAGGCGTTTCCAACACTGTCCACCGCGATGCCCGAGCCGAACTCGTAGCCGGTGTTTCCTATCAATGTTGAATAAATAAGTGCGTCGCCATTCGTGCTCAATTTAGTAACAAAGGCATCATTGTTGCCCGCGAGCGTTGTTTGGTAGGCTCCAGCAGTTGTTGGCCAATCGGCAGAAAAGGTTAATCCAGTGATATAGGCGTTGCTATTCTGATCCAAAGCGATGCTCAGCCCCAGGTCAGTTTTAGATCCACCAAGGAAAGTAGTGTATAAGACAGCCGTGCCGCGAGGATTAAGCTTGGAAACGAAAATACTATAATCTTCTCCGCCAAATATGGGCTGAGGAGCTCTCGAGCTGGATGGAAAGTTCGCCGCATTATAAAAGCCTGCGATGCAGGCATTTCCAGCAGCGTCTACCGCAATGCATGTGGGGTTTAACTCGCCCAGATAAGTACTGTATTGCAGGGAAGGATCGATGATGAGCGGTTTCTCTTTATCATATCTTGCGACCGCAAATTTGATCGAAGAGTTTCCTTTATGATTTTCCAGCCGATAGGCGCAAGATATCGGTATTCGTTTTCCACCCACGACTTGATAGGTTACTGGTTTGTGCCAGAGGATTTCACCCGCTTCCGTTTTCAAGGCTAAGTCCCCTTGTGCAGAGAGTTTAGCTCCGGCTGCCCCGGTAAATGCAAGCTTGATCTGTTTCGGATCGGCGCCAGGTTTCACCACAAAATCGTACTCCAGCCTGCCATCTTGAGTGCCATAGTAAACCATGTCTACACCCTTGTAGACACCGGCGAACTTTGTTCTCTTATAAGTCGGGATATTTGTATGCCAGTTCCTTGCCTTGTTACCCAAAAAATAGTTGACTGTGCCTGGCAGCTTCTGTAATCCGGTAACCTGTATCGGTTTTCTCGCTCCCAACAGTTTCATACGCAGCATGGAAAATTTCGCGGAAGCTCGACTTTGCCTATCAGACAAACTTATTAAGTCCGATACCTTTGTGGAGATTCTTGGCTTGTCGTCTTGCATAGGGAGTGCTAATACAGCCTCGGCGTCCGTTAGAAATAGAGTTCCAGCGCCGGTTCGTGCCATGAAATGCACCTGTTTATCAAGCTGACCCAGATTCGGCTCGAACTGCAGTGGCAGTCGACCATAACGGGTGACGATATTTGTCTTTTCTGCAGGAGAAGGTATATAAGCTTTGGAGGAAAGCCCCTGCGCTCGCACGGCTGACGGGACCAGAGTAAGGCAGCAAAATAGAAGAAATCGTAAATTCATATTAGACTCATCTCGTGCTAAAAAATTGAACATTGATACAACGATTTATTGCAGAAGGCAGTATTTAAACCGAATTTAGTCTTTTAATGTTATTTATCATTATATACGACTAGAAGATATTATGCAATGGAGCGGACAGCGATAAAAAGAAACTATTGAGATGCCCCGAGTAATTCAGAACAGGTCTCCTGCGGTGTATCTTCTCTTATGCACAACTTTCGCACTACCAACATCCCCTCAGATTGGCAGATGACCAGGATTCTTTATCCGCATTTTACTGCTGCAAACCTGATCTTCATCTAATTTTCATATTCCTGTGGTAACGTATTCTTACGTGAGTAAACTTCTATGAAACTGGGGATGAGGAATGAAAATACTTATTGTAGAAGATGAGAGTGGAATTCTGAATATGATTCGGAAGGGGCTGGAATCGGCGAACTATGAAGTCGAGTCAGCAATGGATGGAAATACCGGGCTTCAAATGGCCTGTGAATATAACTATAGTTTGATCATTCTCGATCTCATGCTGCCCGGCCTCGATGGCTGGAGGATATGTGAATCTCTGCGTGCCAGGAAAAGCCGCGTACCGATACTGATGCTCACTGCGCGAGATACCGTCCAGGATCGTGTGCGCGGGCTCGATACCGGAGCGGATGACTACCTGCCGAAACCTTTTGATTTCCAGGAACTGCTGGCGCGGGTTCGCGCGCTGCTCCGCCGGGATAAAATGCATAAAAGCAGAACTATTCGAGTTGCGGATCTGGAAATCGACACAGCGCAGAGGCGCGTGACACGCGGCGGTGTGGAAATCGGGCTCAGTCACCGTGAATATGAACTTCTCGAAGCGCTGGCAGCATACGAAAGCCAGGTGCTCACCCGTGAAGCTATTCAGGAACGCATTTGGATGGATGAAGACTCTTTTTCCAACACGGTTGATGTCTATATTGGAATGCTTCGAAAAAAGATAGACGCAGGGCATTCAGATAAACTAATACATACGGTGAGGGGTGTGGGCTACACGCTGCGGATATCCGGAACCGAGGGGACTCCATGAATGAATCTGAATGGAAAAATAGGGAACAACCAGCGTTTTCTGGCAGAAAACATTCTGTAAGAACTCAGCTTATTCTGTGGAATATTGTGGCGCTTGCCATTTTGCTTGGCATTCTGGGGGGAGTGATTCACTATACTGTAGAATCGTTTCTTATCGATTCGGTCGACAGAGAGCTGGATAGGCGCCTGCAGCGCGTGGGGGATCATCCAGACCCTCCGCCCGGTCCGCATCCGGATGGTTTTCAGGGAGTCGGACAGCCGCCCTTCATGGATGATCGCAGACGAGATGGAGGAGGTCCTCCCATAGATTTCAATCGCCCCGAATTTGATCACAGGCCTCCGGGTTTTAGAGCAAACGACCCCTATCATCCGCATAAATACGATCTGGATGGGAAATCCAGAGATCCTGTCGACAGCAGAGCACCGTGGGATATGAACGCGCTTAAACGGGCCAGTTCGGGACAGGATGTAACCTCCAGTGTGGTGGAGAACGACGAACCTCTGCAGATACTATCGCGTCCACTTTTCGATCGTGGCCAGGTGATTGGAGTAGCCCAGGCAGCATATCCGCTTACGGATATCAATAGAGCCATCTCGGGTATGAATAGAGCGTTATTGATGCTTATTCCCGTTGGTCTGCTGGGAGCAGGAATGGGCGGGGCATATTTGACAGACCGCGTACTGCGCCGGGTAAGAAAATTGACTCAAGCGGCAGATCATATCAGCGCACTAAAATTTTCAGATCGGCTGCCAGTGACTGGAAATGATGAATTTTCCGAACTCGCAAGTACTTTTAATGGTCTTTTAGGACGGCTAGAATCGGCCTACACACGCCAGGAACAGGTACTGGAACAGCAGAGGCGATTTACCGCAGATGCCTCCCATGAACTGAAAACTCCTCTGACTATAATCAAAGGCACAGCGAGCATGATTTTGAGCACGGATCCAGATAAGTCTGATTACAGGGAGTCACTTCAGGAGATAGACAGGGCGGCGAGCAGTATGTCCACTCTCGTTCAAGATCTGTTGATTCTCGCCCGTTCCGATGAAGGTCATTCGAGCAGCACCCATATCGAACTGTTATTAAAAGAAATTATTATAGATGCTGTCAAAGGAGTAAATCGTATACCAGGCGCAGAGATCAAAGTGGATTTCGCAGACGATTCACTACGTGTTCGGGGAAATGAATCCGAGCTCGTTCGCCTCTTCACCAATCTGCTGGACAATGCCTTGCACTACACTCCGGCAGAGGGGTCGATTTCAGTCTTAGTATATCGGGAGGGCAGCTTCGCTGTGATCAAAATCTCCGATACCGGCATTGGAATGGAAGCAAAACATCTGCCGCATCTCGGTGAACGATTCTATCGTATCGATTCGTCACGAACCCGGCCCACGGGCGGAACCGGACTCGGCCTCTCGATCTGCAAAAATATCGTGCAGATACATTATGGGTCGATAAATTTTGAAAGCAAGCCAGGTGCCGGCACAACGGTAACTGTTGCACTGCCTTTGAGTATAGAGGAGTAATGGCTAATCAGCATCTCGATTATGAATCAGAACTCTGACTCCTTTCGGAGGCCGCAGCGTCATGGTAGGGCATGGAGTTATATTTTGTCCTGAGGAAATTTCTATTCGATACTTTGAAACGATTACAGCAAGGATAATCATTGTCTCCATCATAGCAAAATTCTGAGCGATACAGACTCGCGGTCCAGCTCCAAATGGGAAGTAGGCGCATCTGGGTAGATTTGCGGTCTCGTCACCTAGCCACCGCTCAGGGCGAAACTCTTCCGGATTAGTAAACAGCTTCGGGTCACGCTGAACAGCCCACTGGCTGGTCATGAGCATGGCGCCTGCAGGAACAGATACTCCACCTATTTCACATCTTTTTAAAGGCTGCCGCCCAGTCATCCACAGGGGAGGATAGATGCGGAGAGTCTCCTGAATTACCGCCTGGGTATATTGGAGCTTCGGCAGATGCTCATGCGCAGGAGGCTGGCCATGAAGCACTGAATTCAGTTCTGCGGATATCTTGTTTTCAATGTCTGGATGGCTGGCAAGCAGAAGCAGCGCCCAGGTGAGTGTGAGTGAAGAGCTTTCGTATCCGGCAGCCAGAAACGTTTTGACCTGCTCCCGGAGAGCGCTTGCTGCAGTTGGATTTTGGGCAGGAGGATCAGCTCGAAACATCGCGAGCAGATCGGTAGGATCGCGCTTGCAGTCGCTATCAGTGTATTCTGCTCGATGCTTTCTGATCAAATCGTCCGCCACTCTATTCAGTCGTTGACTCGCTCGTATTTCCTGATAACCAGGCGGCCAGGGTATCATTCCATACAGACTGAGACCTGCGGCGAAACGGCCCATTAAAACATCGATGGATGCAGAGGCTTCGGCACACCAGTCATTCGCTTCGATACCGAAAAGAGCGTTTCCAACTACTTCCAAAGTCAGCAGAGCCATCTCATGAAGCAAATCTATGCTCTGCCCCGAAGTCCACTTATTCCGCATCCGGCATGAAATGAGTGCAATCTTATCCCCATAACTGCCCATACGGCGCAAGAGAAATGCTGGCTGAGAGCAGTGCCGCTGATGATTCCAATCCTGATCTTCCGCGGTGACCAGACCATTTCCAAGCAGACGCTGTACTGCAGGTGTACGAAGCCAGGCAGGTTTTATAAAATTTCGATGTTCTGAAATCAGCACCCGTTCGATATCTGCGGGATTCAGCAGAAGATAGACAGGCATGTGCGCCATGCGCAGTGGAACCACTCCTTGATAATCGCGGGCACAGTTAGAAAGGAAGCTCAGCGGATCTCTATTGAAGGCGGGAAGATGCCCAAGTAGGCCTTCCTCCGGAGGCCGATTTTCACTCTTCGAAACGGACGGCATCAGCATCAATCAGCACGTCCAAACAGCAGGCACGCATTGATGCCGCCAAATCCAAACGAGTTGGAAAGCGCAGTATTAATGGCTTTTGTGCGGCCGCCAGCTTCGGGAATATAGTCCAGATCGCAGGCGGCATCGGGTTGAAATAGATTTACAGTAGGCGGCAGCCATCCGTCGTTCAGGGCAAGCACGGTAATGGCAGCTTCCCAGGCTCCTGTCGCTCCCAATGCATGGCCGTGATACCCTTTCGTACCGCTGATGGGAATATTATAAGCGTCCTCACAGAAAGCCTGTTTGATGGCTTCTGTTTCTGAACTGTCGTTCAGCGGGGTACTGGAAGCATGAGCATTGATATAATCTACTTCTGAAGGGGCGACGCCTCCGCGTTTGAGGCATTCTCGAATACATCTCGCCGCCTGGGAACCATCAGGGCGGGGCTGAGTCATATGAAAGGCATCATTTGTACAGGCATGTGCAAGTATTTCCCCGTAGATATGCGCCCCTCGCGCTTCGGCATGTTTCAACTCTTCTAAAACCAGCAAGCAGGCGCCCTCCGCCATCACGAATCCATCACGGTCGCTATCGAATGGCCGGGACGCCTTTTCCGGATCGTCATTCCGCTGGCTCATGGCTCGGATGAGCGCAAATGCTCCGAAACAGAGGACTGAAAGTGGCGCTTCCGCCCCGCCTGCCAGCATAATGTCTGCTGTTCCATCTCGGATATAATCCATTGCATGGCCAATCGCTATCGGCGATGCCGCACAAGAATCTCCGTTGGCAGTAGCAGGGCCAGTGAGCCCTAATTCAATCGCTATGTTACAAGATCCCGCTCCGTTATAAACGCTCAGAGCCAGCATAGGATTGACTCCGCGCGTGCCCTTCGTTAAGAAAGCGGGATACTGCTCTTCCGCGAATGCAACACCACCCAGTGCGGTTCCCAGGCATACGCCTATTCGATCCCGATCTTCTGCCTCTAAATTGAGGCCAGAATCTGCAACTGCCATCTTGGCTGCCGCTACTGAAAACTGTGAAAACTTATCCAGCCTGCGCAGTTTCTTGCTGTCCAGATAGAGTGATGGATCGAAATCATTCACTGATGCGGCGATGTGGCAGTTGAAAGGAGACGTATCAAAATTAGTAATTGTGCGAACCGCAGATTTTTCTGCTCTTAGTCCGGCGCGAAGACCTTCCACACCCATTCCAATCGGTGTGATAGCGCCTATACCCGTCACGACAACCCGTCTGTTTATTTCAGATTGTTTGAATTTATACATAAGATCTCCCCTTACTTCATGGTGGTGGGGCTATACTTTATGGAGCGAGACCGAATATCTGACCTGCTCAAAGAAAGTGGCTGCACCCAGACTTGCAGTTCGGAACCGGGGCTCTCTGGTTCCAAAGTTCATGATTATAAAATAAATGCTTTGAACTTATAGGCTATACGCGATGAGTTCGAGTAAAGTTCAAATTATCTGCTTGATTGTTTGGAAAGCATAAAATGAGATTCTTTAAAAGTCTGAACGATTGGGATACGCCGGAACGAATCGATGCTTCAGAACTCATCGATGATGAAAATCAGCCTTATTCTGACTTTCGACAGAGCATGAAAGATGTGCAGCGTGTCAATAGCTATCTTGGCGGTAAAAGTATTGTATCGCAGCAGGTCAGACAATGGCTTCGAAGCGCCAAAATGGAGACGGACAGCTCCCAGCCCTTTTTTACCTTTCTCGATATTGCGACAGGATCAGGAGATATGCTGCAGACAATCCAGAAGACGGCGGATTCGGAGCACGTTTCGGTAAGAGTAATTGGTCTCGACTACAGCCCGCCAATTTTGCGATTTGCCCGGGAGGAGTTAAAAGATTTACAGGACATTCACCTGATTCAAGGAGATGCATTCAGGCTTCCTTTCGCCGACAAAAGCATCGATTATGTCCTTTGCTCACTCGCTTTCCACCACTTCGGTTATCACGGAAGTATCCATGCTTTGAGTGAGATGGAACGAGTAGCACGGCGTGGATGGCTGGTAAATGACCTGCAAAGATCAAAAATAGCGTGGCTGCTTTTCCGAATCGTTTCCACTATCACCAGAATGAACCGCATGACCAGACACGATGGCCCTGCATCTGTACTGCGAGCCTATTCTCTAGCAGAATATCAGTCGATGCCAGCCGCACTGGGACTGCAGATAGAACGAGATTTTCAAGTTCGGAGACGCCTCTTTTACAGGATATCCATCGTTCGAGGAGGGATTCCAATCTGAATTGTGGAAATCTTTCACGAATTGTTCTCGGATGTGAACTTAACTTTTCGAATTAGGAACCCATTTCATGAAACCAGTTAAAATAGGCATCGTAGGCTGCGGAAATATCAGCGGTATATATTTTCAGGCGGGTAAAACATTTCAGATACTCGATATTGCAGCCTGTGCGGATATAGATTTGGACCGTGCGAAAGCAAAAGCAGAAGAGCATGGAATTGCTAAAGCATGCACGGTACAGGAGCTTCTCAGCGATCCTGAAATTGAGATTGTCGTCAACCTGACAATACCTATTGCGCATCATGATGTCTGCAAATCCGCGCTGCTTGCAGGAAAACATACCCATGTAGAGAAGCCGCTATCCATAACGCGCGCCCAGGGGCAGGAACTGCTGGATATCGCCGCTGGCAAAAATCTGCGCGTGGGAGCAGCGCCGGATACATTTCTTGGCGCGGGCATTCAGACATGCCGCAAACTGATCGACGACGGCTGGATAGGAGAGCCGATTGGCGCCACAGCAAACATGCTCTGCCACGGACACGAGAGCTGGCACCCTGATCCTGAATTTTACTATAAGACAGGCGGCGGCCCGATGTTCGATATGGGGCCGTACTACCTTACTGCGCTCATCGCTCTCATCGGCCCTATTAACAGTGTGGTGGGAAGCACCCGGGTGACATTTCCGGAACGAACTATCACCAGCAAGCCCAAATACGGCAGCAAGATTACTGTAGATGTTCCCACACATATTGCGGGAATAATGAATTTTGCAAATGGCGCTATCGGAACTATAGTCACCAGCTTCGATGTTTGGCATGCGCAGCTTCCATGCATCGAGATCTATGGTTCGGAAGGATCGCTCAGTGTGCCGGATCCGAATGGTTTTGGCGGTTCTGTGCGGCTGCGTCGAAAAGGCGCTTCCGACTGGACAGAAATACCTCATTCACATGGCTTCGCGGAAAATAGCCGAGGTATTGGGGTGGCCGATATGGCCTATGCTATTCAGTCCGGCAGGGCACATCGGGCGAGCGGGCAGCTTGCGAACCATGTGCTCGAAGCAATGCACGGTTTCCATGATGCCGCTGCTTCCGGCTCCCGATACGATATGAAAACAACCTGTGCTCGACCCGCTCCGCTCCCGCTGGGGCTGCCCGGTGATCAGCTGGATACATGAGAGAATATTCGCATATATACGCTGGAAAAATAGCTCTTTAGTGTCTGTAACTTGGCTGGATTGAGAAGCGCTGCTTCCTGATCAGGTATCTATTATTTTGAACTGCCATAGTGAAACGATAATTCAATCCTTCTCCCACTGTCAAATTCAATGTGGAAGAAGGATTGAACACTTATGGAGCTACTTAGCGGCTTTCTTTGGAACGACGGGAATTGGTTTAGCAGTTTTAATTTTCGCTCTTTCGGCCGCCACGGCCACCGCTTTGATGCGTGCCTGGCCAATCAGCGCATTTACAACCGGCGAGGGCAGAACAAACGGCCGCAATAATCCGCCGCTTCCGGTCAGCATCCGCATCACCATTCCAAACATCTCCGACTGATCATTCGATTCGTTTTTCGCGCCTGCCTGAATGGTTGTCAGCGCTCCAATAACCTCCCCATTCATATCGAAAACTGGAAGCCCGAATTCGGAGATTTTCCCTTCTATCAACCAGGCTTTACGAGGTTTATCGATCTCACCATTGATGCGGGAAGTCTCAAAATATGGCGCATAGTCGTAGCCTTTTTGAAGCCGCGAAACGGAAATAATGCGCTGCCCAATTGTGGTAGAATTAGTCTTGCTGAAATCGGCAATAGTCAATTTTTTATCACTTAGATCTTCGATTTTGATGAAGGCGAGATTTAGCTTGCTGTCTGTAGCTGCCAGAAAAGCGGAATACTCCTTATCCTCCTGCTCAAAAATCACTTTAATGTCTGAAGGCGTAGCTTTTGCTTCATTTCCTTCGCCGCCCGGGCCGCCGCCAAACATACCCAGTGCGCTGGCGGGCGAAAATGGAAGGTTAGAGATCATTACCAGCCCATCGGTACCCACCACAATTCCATGCAGTTCGATACGGGATTCCATATCTCGGCCTTGCCCGCCCGCCCCGCCCTGCATTTTGAGCAGGGCCCGCACCGTGACGACCGCCGGGCTGATTTTGCTGACGATGCTCTGAAGCTGTGCCGATTCATCATCCGCGCCATGTGCCAGCGCCCCGCTGCCTAACAGGGCAGCGAAACAGAGGCTGGTAACTATTCGTTTCATGTTGGAAATCCCTTCGTTCTATTTTCCTGCAGTTTTCTGCCAATCTGGTTCTATGAAAACAAAATGAGTCTGTTGATCGCGACGAAGGAATATCTGAATAATTTTAGGTTTTTTTGCAGCGATGTTCTTCAGTTCTTTATCGAATTGATCGATATTCTCAATCGCTGCATCGTTCATTGCTAAAATAAGATCATCCACCTGCAGGCCGGCAATGCTGGCAGATCCACCCGCAGCCACATCCGTTACGAGTACGCCAGCCTGATCTTTTTTCCAAGATTTTTCCATCCTATCCATCGGCAGTATATCGCGCACACTGTACTCGAACTCTTTATCCTGCGATTTTGCTGCCTGGTCGGACGAGGTTGGGACGGCTTCCATGCTGACCTGCAGCTTCTGTGATTTACCTTCACGCAGAATTGTAACATCGGCCTTATCACCTATGCTCAGTTCCTCCACCAATCGTTTCAGGTCCTCGGAATCCTGCGGCCGGAACGATTTCAATTTATCTTTATTTACTGCCGTTATAATATCCCCGATTTTAAAACCGGATTTTGCCGCTTCTGTATAGGGATATACTTCCGTAATTCGAAAACCTTTGCCATCCGTAATATGCATCGCTTTGGCGACTTCCGGGGTCAGCACCTGCGTCTTTACACCAAGCCAGGCCTTGGGGAGCTCGGTGCCTTCTGCGTTTGATTTATCTGATTTCACTTTCACTACGGTGAGCAGATTTTCTTTTTCTCTTCGAATCGCAACGACAAACTCCTGCATATTGACTGTTTTCAACGCTTTCCTGAAAGCATCCGGATTAGGGGTGGCTGCTCCGCCGACCGATAGAATAACATCTCCTGGCTGAATAGGCGGCTGTGCTGCTTCAAAAGGGAATCCCGGACGCACCCCGGTTACAAGCGCTCCATCCTTATTCGGAAAGTGTTCTTCCAGCGCCATAGTATCGGTGATATCGCGTACCGTGACCCCCATGTCACGCTCCTCTTCCTCGGTGCCCAGCGAGCGTTCCATCGGAGCGATGGTTAGCTCTAAGGTCTCGGGCATGCCTTTATGCAGCAGGGAGAGTTTAATGGACGAGCCAACGGGTTGGCTGGCGATGCGCTGATATATTAATGGTATCTCTTCGAAAAATCGGGCGGTAGCAGGCTCCGAGTTTATTGAAAGCAGGATATCACCAGGAGATATTTTTGATTTTTCTGCCGGTGAACCCGGCCATACTGAAGATATGAGGGTACCGGTATCTCTTCCAAGTTTGCTGACTGGGAGAAAAGTCAGCCCTAGCCACCCGCGAGAAATAGTTCCATGTTCCAGCGCCTGCTTTAAAATTTGACTGACGATCGTAGAAGGAATCGCAAAGCCGACTCCTCCGCCTCCCAGCTCATTGATGCCTACTACTTCCCCTTTCAAATTCACCAGTGGCCCGCCGGAATTTCCTGGCAAAATCAATGCATCGTGCTGAATCCATCGTGTGAACAGCCCGGTCTTTTCACCTTCATCCAGATCCATTTCTGCCAGATTGGAGCCCGTAAAATCGGTAAAAACACGTTTCGTATTCGAGACGATTCCAAGTGTCACAGAGGATGAGAGCATCATCGGATTACCCATCGCGAGTACATAGTCTCCTACCTGGAGCGCATCAGAGTTTCCAAGCGATGCAAAAGGCAGGGGCGATTTCGGATCAGAACGCCTGTCCAGATTGAGGCGCAGTACGCTTAGATCACTCAGAGGGTCGTGAGTCACCACTTTAGCATCCAGCACCTCTCCATTCGTCATCGTACAGGTGATATGTGTGGTGTTACCCGCTACATGGTAGTTTGTAAGGACAACGCCATCTGGCGAAACAATCACGCCGCTTCCGCCGGCAGGCGCTTTCTGGGCGCGTCCTCCGTTGTAGTAGCGTGTTACTACGGATATGTTTACAAGCGCTGGATAAACTTTTTTCCTGGCGGACTCGATATCCTGTCTCAACGAATCCTGCGTAGTTTGATCCGCGAAAGCTGCTGCAGGTATTAAAAGGCAAATTGCACACACAATCATGCAGTTTTTGAACATAGAATTTCCTCTCGATGAAAATGCCATCGACTTGCTTAATGACTTACTTTACACACACGAATTATCTCGTCAGTTCAAGAATAAATGGGTGAAGTCCTGCATAGATAGCGTTTTTGAGAAATGCCTGATCGCAAATATCCAATTACTTGTGCTTCTCCATCGGTTATTCCCAGTCGATTCCTATCTATTACCAGGCTGCCATTCGACAGCAAAAATCCTGCTTCATGGAGTTTGCTGTAACTCTGAATTACCATTAAAAACTTTGAAATAGAAATACTAACTCATGTTACGCAGCCAATCAGTTTCGTAAGAGGATATGAAAATTTTTCGGGATGCTGTAGCCTGTATGATTGAACCAATGTAATCTGTGTTAATCTGAGTAATCTGTGGATAAAATGCTTTTAAATCTTTCGCATATTAAATATCCTCATCGGGAATACTTCAGATTTTTTATCCGCAGATTACTTAAGCAAGCTCAAAGATTTTTTCTGCAGACGCTATATTGCATTGCCGATTCGTTAATATCCATGATAAGAACGCTTATGAAAGCTATGAGTGATTTGATTATGGGAACTGCTCTCCTGCGCAGCATCAGATACTCTTCAATCTATCGCAGCTGACAATAGCTGGATCCAGGGGAGGCAGCAGTAACTCAGTTCTTTGCAATGACGGTAAATCTGCTTCTGCTGTTCCTGATTGTGCAGGACGCAGCAGAACATGGAACGTCAGCATATCCTCATTTAAATTTATACAGACGGGCTATAAGTCTAAATATCCTGCAAATTCACACCGATAATTCACACGCTCAACCCCGCCAAAATACTCGGGGTCAATAATTTCTGAATTCTCTACATGAACTGAATATTCGGAGGCGTGATGGTTTTCTCAAGACAACGATTAGGCGAGATTCTGGTGGCACAACGGCTGATCACCAAAGACCAGCTCGATGGAGTGATGGCGGTACAGCGTGAGAAGTTTCAGCCGCTGGGCCAGATTCTCATCCAAAGTGGACTGCTGACAGAAGAGCGTCTGCTGCAAGTTTGCGCCATGCAAAAAGGAGTCGCAGCCTGGCAGCTTCAAAGCGCTCCTCCCGATCCTGAAGTAGTTTCGCTGCTTCCGGAGAAGGTCTGCCGCATCAATATGCTGATTCCCGTGCAGATCAAGGATGGCCGCCTCCTCATCGCTATGCGGGATACCGACGACATCGATATCATCGATATGGTTCGAAATATCACCAAGATGCGCGTCGAACCTGTTCTGGCTTCCGAAGAGCGAATCGTCGAAGCAATCGTCAACAATTTTGGAGTGGATGACTCCCATTCTCAGGCTCTGCATCGATATGTGAACGATGCAATGGACGAGTTCGGAAGCGATTCCGGCGCTTCCGAAGTTGGCGAAACCGTGCTCACCGAGACCGATATTCGACCGGTAGTGGGACTGGTCAACCAGATATTTGAAGATGCTTTACGTATGCATGCTAGCGACATACACATTGAACCGCGCAAAGATCGTATCGAAATTCGCTATCGTGTGGATGGCCAGCTTATACGCGTCCATGATATTCCTGTCAAACTTAAAGCGCCCTTGATTGCAAGAATCAAAGTGCTGGCACATCTCGACATCGTGGAATACCGCACCCCTCAGGACGGCCGGCTGAATATGAAGTTTGACGGCAAATCTGTAGACATGCGCGTTTCCGTACTGCCAAACTATCACGGCCAGAGAATTGTAATCCGGCTTCTGGATAAAAATGTAGCCCTGCAGCAGCTCCCAGCGCTTGGCTTTAGTGAACATAACCTGACGATGTATCAGGATATGATCAATAAGCCCTATGGATTGATTCTGGTGACGGGTCCAACCGGAAGCGGAAAAACGACCACGCTCTACGCCAGTCTTAACCAATTAAGAAAAGTTTCCAACAACATCATGACCTGTGAAGACCCGGTGGAATATGACATCGACGGGATAAATCAGTCGCAGATGAGCGAGAAGCTGGGACTTACTTTTTCAGCACAATTGAGATCAATTCTGCGGCAGGATCCGGATATCATTATGGTTGGCGAAATCCGGGATAAGGAAACAGCAGAAACGGCGATACGGGCAGCGCTCACCGGGCATCTGGTGCTCAGTACCCTGCACTGCAATGATGCTTCCAGCGCCATTCCGCGCCTCATTGATATGGGTATAGAGCCTTTCCTGTTGAGTTCCGCGCTAATTGGCATTACGGCACAGCGACTGGTGCGGATTCTATGCCCGCACTGTAAAACGAAGTATAAGCCCAGCGAACAAGAGCTTCTCACCATGGGTTTAAAAAAATCGCAGGCCGAACATATTTGGCGTCCGGGCGGATGTGCTGCCTGCATGAACACCGGTTACAAAGGCAGAGTGGCGGTGCACGAGATATTCCCTGCTCCACAGGCGATACAGCATGCGATCGCAGCCCACGAACCTATGGACAGCGTGCGCGCCCTTGCAGAGGAGTATGGATATCAGACACTGCAGCATGCAGCTATTGAGCGAGTGCTGAGCGGAGAAACTTCCCTTGGCGAAGTGAGCAGAGTGGTGTTCTTCGATACCTCCCATGTGCCAATAGATAAACCGGCCGGGACCAAAGAACCGAATATTCTGCGCGTCGCATAGAAAAGTTATTGAAAATGACTGTCTGCCGCCATCTTTAAAGGAAACTAGTACTTCCTATGGCACTGCTAAAGGCTAAAGTTAGGAATAAGTAGTTATCACGCTGCAACATGAAGCGTTTTACATATTATTTTCCAAAACGCGGTGATCAAGTTCACCGCACTTTGAATTTAGGAGCAAAGATGAGCATAAATGCAAACGGAGTCTGGCCGTCAACCACGCCGACCGCAACACAGGTGAGCGCGGGTGATACTAAAACCACTGAAAAAGTCCAGCCCTCTGCACCGGCGCCAACAGAGAGTCCGGCTGCTAAAGTGGAGATCAGCCCGGAAGCACGCTCAGCATCGCAAGATTCTAAATAAAAAAATACCCTGGCAATCCTGAAGGATTGCCAGGGTATTTTTTACTGAACTTTTCCCCGAGCCGCAACCTTCCATCTATCCACTACTTCGTCCTGGCTGATTACTACTACTTCATCCGTTAGATTGATGACCGGGCAGATATGTGCAGGCACTACACGCACCCGCTCCCCAATTTTCAGCTGATCGACCGCAGGGCCTGTGGTCCATCCATGTTCTTCGCTCAGCCTGGTGACATGAATATCTCTGCCATCCAGAAGTGCACCTGACAGCCCTAATGGTGTTTTATCGCTGGTAAATGTTTTCGAACCAGCATCCAGTAAAGCAAGTCCGGGGTCGGGGCGATCCACCACATTGGCATAGATCGTGGCTGCGAGATCGTCCCAATGCATGATACGGTTGGTTACTGTCAGCGACAAATCGCCGAAAACGTAGGTACCGGGCCGCACTCCGGTCACTCCCGGCTGCTGCGCCATCCAGGCAGCCGTAACAGAACATCCCGGCCAAACCTCTATCGAAGGATCCAAATAAGAGCGTATCTCCATCATTTGCCGATAAACTGTCTTTGCTGTATCTAGATAGTTACCAGAGGGGGAAGCATAGGAGTGGCCTTCATGTGTATAAATTCCTTTCAGCTCCATATGCGCCAGAGACTGCACTTTTTTCGCAAGCCAGAGAGCTCCGTCCACCCCGCGTGCTCCCTCCCGCCCAAGCCCAGTATCGCAGCCCACCATGATCTGTAGTTTCAAATCAGCGGCAGAAAGTACTGCCTCCAGCGCTTCAGCCTGTGCCTCACTGGTAACTGCCAATATCAGATTATCCAGCCTTTCTGCAAGCGCTCTAAGGCGCGGAGCCTGCAGCGGATCGACGAGAGAGTGAGCAATAAAAATCGATTTTACACCGCTTTCCACCATCACTTCAGCTTCACCGAGTTTAGCGCAGCAGAGACCGGCAGCGCCTGCTTCAAGCTGCATCCTGGCGACTTCCAGCATCTTATGGGTTTTAATGTGCGGCCAGAGGGATACAGCATGCACATTGCAGGCAGACTGCATCTTGAGAATGTTCAGCTGTACTTTGTCTCGATCGATTAGTATGGAAGGAGTAGGCAAATTTTCAATCATCATTATCTCGATTCAGGATCATATTCTTGATATATTCTTCTATTTTTGGCTTCATACCTTCATTTAAGCGAGCGAGAGGGAACACTGCCGTTCTTGAGGTAGTCCATTATTATTGAAAAGACAATTCCTAACTTTCAAAATCAGATGAAATTCGATTTAGCTGACAAGACGCAGCAACAATATCGATAACACCAAGAAGGAGCAAACCATGAAGTGGAAAATGTTGGCATTAATTACCGGTTTAGCATTAATACCCGTGATTGGTAGTACCCAGGAGCGGCTGCCTATAGGTTCACTCCCGGTAATTGAGAGCACCGCCCAGTCCGATTGGGCGATTAGTGGTTATACTATTTTCAAAATTAGAAAAACTATCGGCGACGCAACCCCAATAATGCGGACTCAGGTACTTGATGCCCGCCTGGTAGAGATACTTTCCCGAACGGAAAAACCTCGTCTCCGAAGCTCTGATATTAGAGCGATACGCCGCAATGGCAAAACATGTATCTGTATTCGAGATTATTTTTTAACTTATGTTTCAGAGCAGGATGCAGCTGCCTCCGGTCAGACTCTCTCACAGCTAACCGAACAGTGGCTGCAGGCGGCGAGAACTGCCCTCCCGCAGATTGCCCCAGCTTAACCCTAATACGAGCTCCCTCTAAACTACTATTATTTCAAACAGTTTGGAGGGAGTTCCTATTTAAATATTTCGAATCACTACTTTGGAATGTGATACTCAGGCGCGGGCTCAACAAACGAACCTTCCGACGAAATATTTTGAGATTTACGGTCACGATCAATAATTGTCAGTCTCATTTTACCGTTGGCCCAGGTGGATTCATTGATGCTGAATAGCCGCAGCCCGTCTCTGTCGAGGCAAGACAGCCAGTCGTTGCCTCCACCTCCGATAATAATCTTTCTTCCTTCATTATCCTCCAGTTCGATATTCGGACCACTTGCACTTCTTGTTCCATTACCGTGCATTATGAGTTGTGCTCGGCCAGAGATGGAGGATGTTCCCAATTCGGCCTGCAGTTTTCCATCAGCCCCCAAAAGCTCGAATCGCTGGGCACGCAGAACTGCAGGAATTTTAGAACTTTGCGGAGCGGCGTGTACCCATACGATACCACCCAGCATTATTCCGATTCCCAATCCAAATATTCCAGTAGTAATCTGCTTTCCGGTTGATTTTGTAAACATTTCTCTTGAATCCTTTCTTCATTTTAAAGGACAGAGATTTTAAATCTCTGTCATAGAGTTTATAGGTTGCGATGTAATTTCGGATGATTTGTATCTTCCGAAATGCAGCTCAACTTAGGATTGGCGTAGCCCATTCAACACATTGGGTTGAAACCCAGGTCTGGAATTGCGAAGCCCATCTCCGGTCCCAAGCTCCCTGCATGAGCTGAATATTGAATTAAATTCCAGTCCGAAGGACGGGCATTCCGTCTGAAAGACGTCCGCTTTTTCCAGACGGGGGTTTTCAACCTCCGGATCAATTCGGCGATGGGACTCACAGGCCGTAAACGACCCGTCTGGGAGGCCTGCTGCCAGCCGTACTGCGGACTGATATTCCGTCTGAAAGACGACCGCTTTTTCAAGACGGGGGTTTTCAACCTCCGGATCAATTCGGCAAATGGTACGGACGACCGCTTTTTCCAGATGGGGGTTTTCAACCTCTGGCAAATGTATCGGACGACCGCTTTTTCAAGACAGAGGTTTTCAACCTCTGGATTTTTACAGACGGGGGTTTTCAACCTCCGAACACTCTTCATTTTGATCCGGTTTCGGTTTTAATCTCAATTTGTGCAGAATTTAAACCAGGTGCAGAGGCGGTCAAAGCAATAATACCTGACTCGTTACCACCTCGAATAACGGCCATGCATAGTCCGTGGAAGGCATGGCGTTTGGACGCTTTATCCGGTTCGTGGCTGCTTGGATCGCCATTACCCACACCTGCAATATCGCCCGAGCCCTCCATACTAAAACTGATTTCGTTATCTGCATAGGGAACTACACGGCCATCTTTATCCAGTACTTCGGCCTTCACCATCACCACCTCTTCCCCATTCGCCAGCAGTGAGGTACGATCCGGCGTGAGCGTAAGGATAGCGGGAGCGCCGGCAGTCTCAACTGTATCCTTCGCAATGAGATGTCCGTTTCGATAGCCGCGAGCTTCCAGTCTTCCTGGAGTGTAGGGCACTTTCCACTCAAGATGCCCGAACTTCGGCATTTCTTTCGAACCCTGACTTTTGCCGTTCAGAAACAGTTCCACTCGGTCTGCATTGCTGTGCACCCAGATATCGATTTGCTGGCCTTCCTTACCGGCCCAGTTCCAGTGCGGGAGAATATGAACGATGGGCTTATCACCCCACCAGGCCTGATAGTAGAAGTAGTTATCTTTAGGAAACCCGCAGATATCCATAATACCGAAATGGGAGTTGATGCAGGGCCAGCCGTACGGAGTGGGCTCGCCTTTGTAGTCAAAACCAGTCCAGACGAACTCCCTTGCCATGAAAGGTTTTTCACCAATAGCTTTCCAGGCGACTTCCGCGGTCTGCGCCCAGGAAGGTGTGTTCAAGTCGTAGGCGCTCACATAACCTTTTACCGGGTCGTTCACATATTCTCCCCGGGTTGAGACTGTGCTGGCCGTCTCGCTGCCGTACATAGGTTTATTGGGGAAGCGCTGATGGAAATCGTCGTAACCACCGGGATTGTAGTTGCAGCCCTGCAGATCTTCCACATTCGAGATTCCTTCCCCCCAGCTTCCATTCCTTGCGCAGGAGACAGGACGCGTCGGGTCGAGCTGGTTAACAATGGCTTTCATCGCGCCGAAGATCCGTGCGCCTTCCTCCGAACCTTGCAAGCCTTCCTCGTTGCACATAGACCAGATGATGATAGAGGGATGGTTCCTATCCCGCAGTATGAGGTCTTTCAGATCGCTCAAATCAGAATAAGGAGTTCCGTTCGGAGAGTGGTCGCGGTAGGTATCGCCGAGGTGGCGGTTTTCATCCATCACCAGCATTCCCATGCGGTCGCAGGCATCGAGCAGTTCCCTGGCGGGCGGGTTGTGAGACATACGATAGGCATTGGAGCCCATCTCTTTCAGTTTCTTAATTCGCCACACCAGCAGGCTGTCCGGCATGGCTATTCCCATCCCGGCGAAGTCCTGATGATTACAGGTTCCTTTGATCTTGATATTTTTGCCGTTCAGCCAGAAGCCTGTGTTCGCATCGAATCGGATGGTTCGAATTCCAAACGGGGTCACCACACGGTCTATATCGTTTCCATTTCTTTTGATCCGCGTGACGAGTGTATAGAGCTGCGGATGCTCAAGAGACCACAGCATCGGTCGAGGGATAACGATTGAACCTTTTACTGTCTCACTATGATTTGGGGCGCTATTCTGAATTTGAGAAAGTGTTCCTGCCAGCTTGCCATCTGGCGTATGCACTTCCGTGACAACTTCATCTGATTCCATGTTTGAGGACTGATTAACAGTTACGGCTTCGAAACTGATTTCGGCGGTGTTTGGTTCCTTAATTGCTGAAGTGACGCAGACGCTGTCGGGAGCGAAATGCACTGGATCAGCGGTATTCAGCCACACATGGCGATAGATCCCGCCTCCCTCGTACCACCATCCTTCTGGAAACCGGGCATCAACTCGCACTGCCAGTTCGTTTGATCCACCGAAATGAACTGCATGGGTGATATCATATCGAAAACCTGTATAGCCACTTTTATGAGTGCCCAGCCGAATGCCATTCAGCCAGACTGTACTGTTCCGATAGACCCCATCGAACTCGATCCACAGCCGTTTCCCCTGATCGACCTTGGGAATATCGATCTTCCTGCGATACCATCCAATACCAACTGGAAGTGATCCGTGCGATGCCTCAGCCGTCGGGGTGAAAGTTCCCTCCACTACAAAGTCGTGCGGTAGATGAACGCTTTTCCATCTGGAATCGTCGAAAATCTCTGCTGCAGGACCGGTGTCGGGCAGCGACTCCTCACGCTGGAACCATGCTTTCCCGATGCCTCCGCCGCCGGCCGTGTTCTCTACCAGAATATCGATGCTGTTTTTGCCAGTCGCATTCCATCCCGAATCCATGGGCACATCGAACGGTTCGTTCCAGCCCTTATGTTCTGCCAATTTCACCCCGTTAAGAAAAATTATTCCGTTATCATCGATGCTTTCGAAGTGGAGAATTCTGCCGGGTTTTGGGAGATTTGGAGCCGTGGCATGATACCAAGAAAATCCTTGTCGTCCATGAAAAGTGTCGTCTCCAGAAGCAGTCTGGCTCCATCCCTCTCCAGTCGTATTAGTGGGCGGCCTGGTTTCCTCTCCCTTTGCAGCTCTCCAGGACCACCCGTTAATAGTAACGCTCTCTGGAATAGCGCTATCGTCTAGATGGAAATGCCATGCAGCATCCAGGCTGGTGCGAATATGCGCGGAACTTGAAGCGGCATGGACATGGACTGCCAGCAGCCCAAGAGAAATTATGAGTAGATATTTAAATTGCGAAAGCACGGCTTCGTCCTCCAAAATAGATTCTAACGGAAGTAATTGTAGCAGTTTTAGCAACGCCGGAGAATATTAGTGAATCAGTCTTGAGAAGTTAAATAAAATTGAAAATAGATGATCAGGATTTACAGCTCGGACAAATCCATTCCTGTGTTAATTAAAACGATGACGAGTTCGAATTATAGAGCATGGTATAATTTAAGTATGTTAGAATATCAGCTGAATTAAGGAGAAATAATATGCGGCAAACGATTTCTAAGCCGAAAGTAATTGAAGGAAACTGGAATGAAGTCAAGGCCCTGGCAGAACCATACGCCAATCATCGAGTTCGACTTACCATCCTGCCGCTCGATAAAACTACTGGCAGCGAGCCTAACATTCCAGTCAAAATACCTGGTCTGGTCATAGCTACAATGGGCTCGGGATCGTTCGAAGACGTTATGGCTTTGATGTCGGACAGCGAATCTATCTCTGATGAAGAAAGCCTGATTGAGCCAATACTTCAAAATAGAGCTATGAGGAGAAGCAGTACATCAAAAAGAGAGTGCGAATGAGCTGTGTTGTCGATACAACTGTAGCAAGTTTCATTTTAGAAGATCGACCCGAACTCGAAGCATATCGTCCGCACTTAGAGATTGCTTCGCATATGTTCATCAGCTTTCAGACTGTTGCAGAGATGAAATTCGGTGCCCTAAATAAGCACTGGGGAATTCAAAAACTAGACAAATTGAATAAATTCTTCTCTGGAGTCGGAATCATCGAGTACTCATCGGAACTTGCGGAGAGATGGGCTCTTGTGATGCAGGAAGCAAGGCAAGCTGGTCGAAGATTAGAAAACGGTGACGCCTGGATTGCAGCGACTGCTCTTCTACTAAATATTCCCCTTCTCACTCACGACAAAGACTTCAACAAAAATGCATGCCCCTCTATTCAGGTCTTCTCTCATATCTCATAATCATTTCATTTCCATACGAAATTTTGTTTTTGAATAATTTTTTTAGCATCAATGCACAGAGTATACTGGAGGGGCGAATCTATCCTGAAAATCCTGATCATCTGTGTTCAATTTTAAAGGCATATGAAGACAGGGTTTTAGCCGCGAAAAAGCGCAAAAATTTATTCTGAAGCTATGTTCCTGCGAAGCGCATTTGGCAGTAATCGAAAAGTATCTACATCGAATCCATGGATGCATCGTGAGGCTTTTAATTTTCGGTGGGGCGTAGGAGTTCAGAGGGGGCACAGGCATTGACATCGCTTACTGGGCGGAGCAGAGTAGTATATGCTTCAGTGGATGGTTCATAGGCTCTTAGAAGTGTGCTCATTGTATCGCGTTTTATTCGGGATGCATTCAACAACTGCACACATTTTTGAGCTGCCCGCTTGACTTCTTTGTCAGATGTCCGGCTCCAGAGTTCTTGAATTTTCAGTATCACCTAAGGATCACCGATTTGTGCGATCGCCTCCAAACCTCTAACAACAAAATCTGGATGATTCCAATGTGATACTGAAAATTTGCTCACTGACTTGCGTCTTACACAAATCGCATTACAAAGTGTACTTTTTTGAGCTTTGGTCAGATTTTTTAATCCAGAATCTGTTAAATATGGCAGCTAATAAATCAATTTCTTTTCAATATCGAACCGTAACAATCTATTCCATGCAGTGTGGTCCGGATATTTATCAAGCAGATAGGAGGTTTTATCAACCCATTCATACTCTGAGGTCAAATCTGCGATGCTCTTCATAGCCTTTCGAACATTCCATCTGGATAAAAATGCCAGCATGGAAGAAATATAGAATGTTAGGTACAACAGTGTGCTGA
>JBBRDM010000046.1:0-31907 GCA_038203935.1 Chthonomonadales bacterium | reverse complement strand
AATCATTCCAGGATGAAAGCACAGTCGCCCTTCGTGCATTAAATATCAGACTGAAGAACGATGACCGAATAACTCTGAGCGTGCTTCCTATAGGCGATGGTTTGACACTGGCTCTCAAAAGAATTTAAACAGCGGTCTTTCTTCAAGCCATTGATTGCTGCTGCTCGTAATAGAAAGCGATCAAATCGGTGGATACAACAGCTTCGCCATGCCCCATATCGAGCAGCAAGCCAGTAATCTGGCCGCGATGATATGTCCCGTGATTGAGGACATGCTGCATCATCTGTCCCAATTGGCATTGATATGGTTCGCCTGAGGTATTTCGATAGTGGATAACATTTTCCAATGTCGCCTCAGTCGGAAGCGTTTCAAAAAACGCATGTAGTCGTCCTCGTTCTGCCTGGAATTCACTATCAATTACATTCAGGGTTGGAAAATCGCCGGGATCGAGCATAGCGCTGAGTGAGGTGCCTTCCCAGCGGTTACGCCAGATCACATACGCGCCTAAAATATGGACTAATATCGAGTGCACTGTACGCACACGCATATCTGCATGCCTACTCAAGTCGGTATTTACACCGTAAAGCTTCGACAGCGTGGAGAGAATGCGATAATTGGCCCAATCATTATATTGAAAAAGCGTTTCGAATTCCTCTCGCTTCATATTAGTGTCCTTTCCCTCTGCACAACCGGGTATAATATCCTCTCATGAAAACGCTTATCGTCATACCCACCTACAACGAATCAGGAAATATATCGGCACTGATGGAACAGATTATCAATGCTGTTCCAACTGCGCATGTCCTGATTGTAGACGATAACTCTCCCGATTCTACCGCAAAACTCGCAGAAGAGCAGTTTGCAAAGAATCCGCGATACAGCAATCATAAAGTGATTGTTCGATCTGGGCCAAGGGGGTTAGGAAGAGCCTATCGCGATGGATTTCAAACTGCGCTCAGCGAAGGTTATGAGCTTATAATTCAAATGGATGCGGATCTATCACATGATCCAAAATATCTGCCTGAACTTATAGATAAATGCCAGTCTGCCGATCTGGTAATCGGCTCGCGGTACTGTCCGGGCGGTGGTGTGCGTGACTGGCCGCAGCACCGTCTGCTGCTGTCCAGATTTGCCTGCTGGTATGTTCAGCGAGTGGCCGGAATACCGGTAAGAGACGCCACCGCCGGTTATAGATGCTGGTCAAGGCGGGCTCTCCAGTCTGTGGATCTCCAATCTATCCAATCCGAGGGCTATTCTTTTCAGGTGGAAATGACTTCCCGCGCAATCCGAGCCGGGATGAAAATTGTCGAATCCCCTATTCTATTCACAGATCGATTGCACGGCAAATCCAAAATTTCCCGCAGAGTCATACTTGAATCGCTGCTCATGCCCTGGAAACTTCGCTTCGATCATTGGGTGCCTGCCGTAACAGCAGAACCCAAAATCGCCCCAAATTAATAAAAGTTTTGCATTGCACTACACAGGAGTATTGAAATGAATCGAATATACAATTTCAGCCCCGGACCCGCAATCCTGCCAGAATCGGTAATTGAAGAGGCAAGCCGAGGTGTTTTGGAAATAAACGGGTCTGGCATGTCTATCCTCGAAGTAAGCCATCGGGGAAAAGATTATGAAGCTATCCATGTGGAAACACGCGAACGCCTGCTTCGTGTGATGGGCCTATCTGCAGAAGACTATACGGCTCTATTTATAGGCGGCGGCGCCAGTATGGAGTTCGCGATGCTGCCTATGAACTTCCTGAGTCCAGAAGACACTGCCGATTATATTCATACCGGCGAATGGGCCATTAAAGCAATCAAAGAAGCAAAGCGATTTGGTAATATCCACACCGCAGCGAGTTCGGAAGATCGTAACCACTCTTATATACCTACCGAACTAAACCTCACCCCCAATGCTAAATATGTTCATATCACAACCAACAATACAATCGAAGGAACGGAATGGGATGGTCCGGAAAATACGAATGGCGTCCCATTAATTGCCGATGCCTCATCGGACATTCTTTCTCATAACGTCGATTACTCCCGGTATCATCTCATCTATGCAGGCTCTCAAAAGAACTTAGGCCCGGCTGGAGTGACTCTCGTGATTGCCAGAAAAGACTATCTCGAGCAGGCGAACTCGGACATCCCGGCAATCCTCAGCTATAAAACCTACGCCAAAGCCGACTCGCTCTATAATACGCCGCCCGTCTTCCCGATTTACGTGGTTGGGCTTGTTCTCAAATGGATTGAAGAGCAGGGCGGACTTGCGGTCGTCGATAAGCGTAATCGCGAGAAAGCGGCTCTCGTTTATGATGCCTTAGATGCAAATCCTGAAATTTACGACCCGGCAGTCACAGACAATAAAGACCGCTCGCTGATGAATGTCACCTTCCGCATCAGAAACACCGAACTGGAAAAACCATTTCTGGAAGGCGCTAAAGCACGGAAGATGGACGGCTTGAAGGGCCATAGAAATGTGGGCGGATTTCGGGCTTCTATATACAATGCTTTTCCCCTGGAAGGCTGTAAAGCGCTGGCAGACTATCTGCAGGAATTCGCAGTGCAAAACAGCTAGTTAGATATACCCTCCTAACACGGAACGCTTCAAAGTAGATCACTCGGTTGATTTAATTAGAAATAATTCGGTAAGGAGGGTTTTTAAATGGAAATCTATAATAATAGTAACGGAATTGTATAGCGGATTGACTAACTAATCGAGACCGGCTGGTAACTTGATTTTTCGACATGGTTGTGTTATTATGATAACACTGCTGCCCCCCAAGAGAACTGCCGGGTAACGACCTTCGACGAGATTTTAGACACGCTGCTCGCAGCTTAATAATTTGTATGAGAGACTCACTTCGACGTGTGACTATTAAGATTACGTTCGATAGTTTGCCTCAAGGGAAAGGGATTTGTCCATGCCTTGTGACCACCAGAGGCTTTCATTTCGCCTGGTAATAAGATCATTTGCCGCAGCGGCGATGATGCTGCTCCTAGGTGTCACATCATGGAAGAGCTCTTATGCTGCTGTTCCCCAGCAGTTTCAAGACGCATATCGCAAATTAAGCGCCGGAGTCAGCCCTCGGAATCTCTCCTCAACGATTAATACACTTTCCGGTTTCGGGTCGCGCGTTGCAGGCTATCCGGGTGACCGTAAAGCAGCGGAATATGTCCTGCAGCAATTCCAGGTGCTTGGACTCCAGCAGGTTCAGCGTGATGATTTCCCTGTCACTATCCCATACGATTTGGGTGTCGATAGCGCCGACCTGGAAGCCAACATCCAAATTCAGCCCTCTAATGGATCTGCTGCAGGATCCAAAATGCGGATGTTTCCCCTCTGGCCGAACTTAATTCGAACCCCTACTTTGCCCGCTGAGGGACTGACTGCGCCCATCATCTACGTCAAAGATGGCAAGCTGCGTAACTTCAATGGTAAAGTAGTCGATGGCTCGATAGTAATGGTAGATTTCAACTGCGCCGCCGAATGGATGAATGCGCCGAGGCTGGGAGCCAAAGCAGTAATCTTCGTTGCGCCAACTACCACAATGCGCGGTGAGGCTGAAGCTAAATTTATCTCCATCCCAATCACAATTCCCCGTTTCTACATGAGCAAGAAGGATGCCGCTCCGCTGCTGGCAGCCTGCGTCGCGGGACGGCCTCCGATCGTAAAGCTCAATTGTGAGATGCCCTGGAAAACCAAAACAGCAAGCAACTTTTCAGGATGGATCCAGGGTACAGATCCCGTCTTGAAAGACCAGATCATCGTGGTCCAATCCTATTACGATTCCATCTCTGTTGTTCCTGCGCTTGCTCCTGGCGCCGATACCTCCTGTTCCTTCTCTGCCATGCTGGAGATGATCCGAACCTTCAAAGCCAATCCTCCGAAACGTTCGATGATGTTCGTCGCGACGAGCGGGCACTTTCAAGCGCTGCTGGGAATTCGAGAATATATCGAAAAACACATGGCAGACTGGACTCCTGCGGGCTGGTTCCAGCATAAAAAAGATACGAAAGACATCTACCTTTGGGCCGGGCTGGATCTAACCAGCCAGACTCAATCGGTAGGCATCTTTTATAAAGGCTGGTTCTACGACTATCGAGAAGATATACAGGGGAAATTCAGTGATATTGCACGCGTTTGCCGCGAGAACGCCGAAAAGATTGGGAATACTTTAGGATTCGATTCTAAGCGCTATTTCAACGATGGTATCAATCCTGTCGACGGTAAGAACTGGCGAAACTTTATCCCTGGAAAACCTGCGTTCGACTCTGAAGTAGTCACGATGGCGGGAGGAAATGGAATTACCTTCGCCTCGACCGATGACAGCCGTGCCCTGGTAGATACTCCATTCGACAGCAGCGACCGAGTTAACATCGCGAACCTCACACGACAGGTGAAACTCCTCGACTGCTTGATGTGGCACATAGTGAACGATACCAACGCGCCAGGCGATATCAATTCACAGCGCATGCCAATCACCGACGCTTCAAAATGGTCACGCATGGCGCTGCAGGGTGGGTTCGCGACAGTTCAGGGCCGCGTTCAGATGTTCAACCCGAAGAAATCATTTATTGCGAGCGCAGATCCCAGACTGGCCGACTCTCTCGTTGTAGTTCGGAATCGAACCAAATCCTTTATGGGCGTACGTGGCAATATGGTGCAGCGAACCCAATGGACAGACCCTGACCAGATGGCTCAGCTCAAATTGGATGCCGATAGCCTGCCCATACTAAATCCGGAGCATACAAAAGCCCAGCTTAAAACAGGCGGGTACATTGGTCCGGCAAACTTCTTTACCTTCCACGGAATAGCGCCCCTTACTGCATTCGGTACAAACAAAGCGACTACAGTAGCTGCCTATCATCTGAACGCTCGCGGTGAGATCGACTACGCTCCCGACCTCGGCAGCGGCGGCGCAAAATGGATTCCACTAGATCTCATGATCACGACAGCGACGAAGGAAACCCCTATCGTCGTGTTCCGATGTGTTCCAACCGCTATCTATGATCTCGTCGATCAGCAGTCACTACGCGCCCTCACTGGTATCGATGTCTACGATGGAGATTCCAACGGGGAACCGCGCATGTATGGCTACGCCATCGATCCGCAGGATCCTACGCTGGTCGGTTCGTACGTCGAAGATGTGGCGGTTCTCTTTTCTCAGCCTGGCTCCCGTCTCAAAATAGCTATGAGCAGCGGTCCGGCTGCAACCAGACTTCTCCTGATAAATGCACAATATTCTTCTACAGACCCCTTTAATCAGAGCGGAAAGTCTCCATCCCCCGAAGGAATGGGATATCTGGTTGGCGGTGACCCGCACGATGCCCAGAATGCTGATCTGATCAACGTAACTGATGTTAAGTACGATCCTGCTATCGAGATTGCGCGATCGGGAGCCATATTCGATACGGCCCTCCATGTAGCGGAAGATATGTGGAAACTCGATGACTTCCGCATGCGGCGCCTTGCCAAATACCGCATCCTGGATATGAAAAGCGATGAAGGAGTACCCGGCCTCCATAAGCTGGCTCTGGAAGCGATAAATCAATCCAAAATTGCCGCTCAAAATAAGGACTGGGAAACCTTCGATGCCCAGTCGCGCGCAGCCTGGGGATACGAGAGCAGAGCCTATCCGGATGTTCAGCAGACTGCCATCGACGTCGTGCAGGGAGTGCTTTTCTATCTGGCGCTGCTCATGCCATTCGCCTACTTCGCTGAGAGACTGCTTTTTGGGTACTACGATCTGCGTCGTCAGCTTTCCGCCGCAGCAGCTATCTTTCTGCTCATATTCCTCTGTTTCCGATATATCCATCCAGCATTCGATATTACTGGCAATCCGGTTATTGTACTCCTTGCGTTTATCATGCTCGCCCTATCCTGTATCGTCATAGGGCTGATCTCGGGAAAATTCGAAGAGCAGCTAAAGCAGATGAATCAAAGTGTTGGTGGAGTCCATAAAGCGGATATCGGCAGAGTATCCATCGCAGTGGCGGCGTTCAACCTCGGCATATCCAATATGCGCAGACGCAAAGCTCGTACTTTCCTGACCTGTGTCACCTTGATTCTCCTGACCTTTACAGTACTCTCATTCACCTCTGTAGTACAGACTATTCGATTCAACCAGGTTCCCGCTCCTAATGATCACGGCCCGAGATACAACGGAATCATGATCAGAACGGCGATGTGGGATCCTCTGCAGGAACCCGCGTATCGCCTTCTTGCGGATGAGTTCGGGCGAGAACATTCCGTCGCTCCAAGATCGTGGTTCTTCGGTACGCAGATGGGTGAACAGTCCTTCCTCACTCTCAAGAGAGCGGATAAGCAGTACGAAGCGAAAGCAATGGTCGGCCTGTCTCCTGAAGAGGCGAGCATCACGCGCCCTCAGGACGCGTTGATCACAGACGATAAGACTGGCAAGCCCATCGGGCGATGGTTCAAATCGGAAGATGTTTACACGATCATTCTTCCAGATACCATCGCGTCGCAGCTTCGTATCGATCCGGCTGACGTTGGCAAGGCGAAAGTAATTTTCAGCGGTGTAGAATATACAGTCATTGGAATTCTGGATACCCAGAAGATCAAGCAGTTCACTGATCTGGATAACGAGACCGTCACGCCTGTCGATTTTATTGCGATGAATAAAGCTTCTAAGACTGGCAAAGGAAGCGGTAACCAGGGTTTCAAGGAGTATATGCACCTGGAACCCGATATGGTATTTTTTATCCCTTATCAAACCGCCACTAATCTAGGAGCTGAACTTCGGTCTATCGCCATCGACTTTGGTAATCCTAAGGTCGTTCTGCAGAGGCTGAATCCACTCATGCACCGACTGGGTTTGAATCTCTACGCCGGCGAAATCACAAATCCAACCGCGCCAGATCCAAAAAATCGAGGAACTATTGTTCGTTACTCGTCTATTGCCGCAACCTCCTCACGCGGGATGGAACTGGTTTTCTTCCCCATCATGATCGCCTCTCTCATCGTACTGAACACGATGCTGATGTCGGTATTCGAGCGCGTTAAAGAGATTGGGATTTTCTCCTCGATAGGGCTGTCACCTTCGCATATCGGGATGCTCTTCATTGCCGAAGCTATGGTCTACGCAATCTTCGGATCAGTCGCAGGATATCTTCTTGGTCAGCTCACAAGTAAAATTCTTGTACTGACCGGGTGGCTGCCGGATCTCTACCTAAACTTCTCCAGCGTCAGTGCCGTCATGACGACGCTTATCATCGTAGCAGTGGTGCTTTTATCTACACTATATCCTGCGAGAAAAGCATCCGAAGTCGCCACACCGGCCATCGAACGAACCTGGCGCGCACCGGATCCTGATGGCGATCATTGGATTATCCCGCTGCCCTTCGCAGTAACAGGAGAGCAGGCTTCTGGGCTCAACTCCTTCCTCGGCGAATGGTTCTCAGCGTATGAAGAGTACAGTATCGGGGACTTTGTAACTCAAGCTGTCGTGCAGGAGGAGTTCCAGCATACGAATGGCACTGCGTATCGTGTTAAATGTATGTGCTGGCTGGCTCCGTTCGACCTGGGAGTTTCGCAGCGAGTTGCCGTTGAAACCACTCCGACAGATACTCAGGATGTATTCGATATACGCCTGCACATCGATACAGAATCGGGTGACATCTCGAACTGGAAACGCGTAAATCGCCGATTCCTGAACACCCTGCGTAAACAGTTCCTTATCTGGCGAACATTGAAACATGCGGAGCGTGAACGCTATCTTTCAGTGAACGCCGCAGCACCTTCAACCGACGGTATACCGTCTCCGGGTATCTCTGGAGCAGAGCCAGCGCCCGGCGTGTAGTTTTCGAAAGCAATGTGAATGCTATGAAGCAGTTAATTAATCCGTTACTAATAACGCTGACTTGCTGTTCTGTTGGGGTGATTGCTCAGCCCTCGCGTGCCGATAAGGCAGGTGAGGCACTACTCCAGAGAGCGATTACTTCTACGGCAAGATTGAACAGCATCGAATTCGAAGTAGAAGTAAATACCAAAGATCGTGGCAAAAATCTCAGCAGAACCGCCGATATAAGCCTTAAACGCCCTAATTTCGCAAAAGTGATTTCGTCGGGAACAGAAGCTGCCATGAAGACCACAGTATATTCTGATGGTAAACAGCTCACCACATTTTTCCGCGATAATAATCAGTTTCTGCACGATTCGGTGGATATGAACGGCGGAAACATATTTGCTGTTGGTCCAATTGAAGCCGCTGTATTCTTTAATCCTGATCTGCTCAACCGTCTGCCGCTCATGGGAAAAGGTGTTAAAAGGGTGGGAACACAGAGGGTAAACGGAATATCCTGCGATGTGTTAAAAGTCGTGGGTGCGCCTTCTGGCCATGCAGTTACCATCTATGTTGGACCGGATGGATTGCTTCGCGGTGTAACTACTCTGAACTCGAACGTCCTTCAGGAGAGCCGTGTTAAAAAGCTGCTGGTAAATAAAGTTTTTGCGAGAACTCTATTTACCTGGAATCCGCCTGCAGGAGTCAAACCATACGATCCAAAATCTTCGGAGGTACTAATCCCTGCTCGTTCGGCAGACGACGATAATGGCCTGCTTAAAGTAGGTTCAAAAGCGCCCGATCTTCTGGTGCATACTCTGGATGGTTCAAAAGTTCAGCTGGCATCCCTATTTAAACAGAACAAGGCAACACTCGTTAATTTCTGGTTCGTTGGATGCCCGCCTTGCCGTGAAGAACTTCCACACTTGAACAAAATGTATCTCGACCTGAAGAGTAAGGGATTTTCAATTGTCGCTGTGAATGTTCAGGATGAAAAGCCCGAGATCGCAAAGTTTTGGAAAAAAAGTAAATTTTCCATACCAGCTGGACTGGATGGCGGGGCGATCGCACAAAAGTACCAAGTTTCTGCTACCCCGACTAATTACGTTGTGGGAAGCGATGGCAGGATATTAGCTTCATTTTTAGGTTTTGATGAGCAGGGTATTCGCACCGCTGTCGAGCATGCGGGCATAAAATAGTATTATTGAGGCATTGGAAGTAAGGAAAGGGGAGTTTCAGCGTGGCGGAAGACAACGAGATCGCGCACCTTCGAGAACAGATTGAAATTGAGACTCGAGAAGAAGGTGCGGAAGAAGATAGCAGCGGGACTAAATTCGAAGATGGATATAGTCCGAAAACTATCCTCGGAGCGCTTTTCGTCGGGCTTATCATGCTCCCCGGCGCCCTCTATCTTGGCTTAGTAGCCGGACAGGGACTTGGGCCTGCTGCAGAGTGGGTCACGATAGTGCTATTTGCGGAAATTATGCGCCGATCGTTCCTGCCGATGAAACGGCAGGAAATTTACATGCTGTACTATGTCGCGGCTTCGCTTACCGGCCTGGCGGCGGATAGAGGTATCTCAGGAGGCGCATTTGGCGAACTGATATGGCGTCAGTACTTTGTGCAGGCGCCCGTAGCCAGCGCAGTCGCTAGAGACATACCGCACTGGGTAGTTCCGCCTCCCGGATCCATTGCACTCATACATCGAACATTCCTCGACAGAGCCTGGTTTTGGCCGATTTTTCTTCTTCTGATTGGCGAAATTCTGAACCGCCTGAACTGGATGAGTGCAGGTTACTTCCTGTTTAGAGTGACTTCCGATATAGAAAAACTTCCGTTCCCGATGGCGCCGGTCGCAGCTTCTGGAGCAACTGCACTTGCCGAAGCAGCAAGCAAAGAAGAATCGTGGCGATGGCGAGTTTTCTCAGTCGGAACCATGGTCGGATTACTGTTTGGCTTTATCTATATCGCCATTCCAGTTTTCACCAGCGTTGTATTTGGTAAAGCCTTCACTTTAATTCCAATTCCATTTTTCGACCTTGCTACGAATACCGAGACCATTTTGCCTGGTGCGATGACAGGCATATCCGGCGATCTCGGCAAAGTGCTTACGGGATTCGTCATCCCCTATCCCATTATGCTGGGTGGAGTATGGGGATCTGTTCTCTGCCGAGTGTTCGCGGCGCCATTTTTACACCATTTTGGAGCTTTTGGAAGCGCAGATTCTGGCGGATGGACACGAGGTATGGACTCGTTCTATACGCAGGAAGTCACCGATATCAAATTCTGGCTTTCAGTGAACCTTGGCTTGCAGGCTGCCGTAGCGCTGATCGGTTTCTACAGTGTATTTCAAACTTTTAAGAAGATGCGCGCAGAATCCAGAGGACGCGGGCTGCAGCTTAATATTCCGAAAGGCCGCGGGGATCTTCCTCTCTGGATTCCGGTAGTTGTCTGGCTTAGCGTAACTATCATCTATATCATGATGTCCGAATACCTATTGGGACTGGGTGCAAAACCTGGAGAAAACCACCATTTCTCCGTCGCTTTATTAGTATTCTTCGGGCTGATCTGGTCGCCTATCAACTCTTATATTTCGGCTCGAATGATTGGAATTACGGGAACAGGAGTGGCGGTACCGTACCTCAAAGAAGTAGCAATCATGCGCTCAGGCTACCCCTATGTAGACATCTGGTACGCCCCCATACCGTTGAACGAATTCGGCGGCTTCGCGCAGAAATTCCGCGAAGTTGAATTGACCGGCACTAAATTTTCCAGCGTCGTGAAAGTCGAAGCATTAATGCTTCCAATCATGCTGATATCGAGTTTTGTTTTCTGGTCATTCTTCTGGCACAGCAGCCAGATCCCATCCTCGCAGCATCCATATGCATCAAAAGTTTGGCCAATCCGTGCAACATTCCAGGCCATGTTCAATCAGATCAACCACAAAGGCGGTTTGCCCTGGGTGAAAGAGGCCATCAATTTTCCGAGGATCGCCGGAGGAGCCATTGCCGGGTTGGGACTTTACGGAGTGTTCATGGTATTCAAGCTCCCTATTCTCTTTTTCTATGGGTTTATCGGAGGCGTAAGTGCATTCCCACAGGATATGCTCGCTTCGTTCCTGGGTGCCTGGCTTGGTAAAAAGTATTTTGCGAAACGATTTGGACTGCAAAACTGGAATATGTATACTCCGGTACTTCTGGCAGGATTTTCATGTGGAACCGGACTTATCGCAATGGCTTCCATTGCTCTGGCGCTCATCGCGAAATCAGTCAACTATCTGCCGTTCTAACGAACAGGTTGTTGATTTAAGTACGTGAGATTGAGGAGTTCGATTGCAGGTCGAGACGATTTTAAGAATAGTTGCTGCGGTATCGATCGGGTTGGCAGGCGCAGGCTTTGCATTCGGCTATATTCTAGGTAAAAACGCGCGCAAACTACTTCCTGGCTGGATTTTTCCATTAATCTACATAGCCGCTGTAATCCTGGTAGTGTTGGTAGCTTTGCCCGTTTCAAAAAATATCGGCCCCATAGTGATATGGGAGCTTTTACTCCAGATGTCCGGTGTTCTGCTCTCTTTTTTTTCTGGTTACGGCCTGGGTATAAAAGCACCTATTGACCGAGCCACCCAGGTAAGAGGTATTAGCTGGCTGATACTGATTATTGGGATGGCTGCGGAGTCCGGGGGTTACCTGCTATGCAAGCAGGCAGCTTCTGCAGTAAATCAACTCGGTATCATTAAGCAGACTAAATACGAGCCGCAGAAAAACAAAGAGTGCCCTGAAAACCTTAAGAGTCTCTATAATGCCATTAGCCTCTACTCGCAGGATTGGGATGCGCTGCCACCGGCAGAAAAGTGGCTGGAAAACGAGGAATTGACTTCTAAAATCAGGCAGAATGAGTGGCTGCACTGCCCGGCGGTGTCGAACAGGCAGGATGATAAATATGGCTATGCATTCAATGATAAAGTTTCCGCCTTAAAACTCAACGGGAAGGCATTGCACGATATTCCAAATGCACAGAAACTGCCGCTTCTCTATGATTCCTCCGCATTGGTTCGAAGTGCGCATGATAATTTCAGCAGCTTGCCCAAACCGGGAAGACACGGCGGCAGAGATAATATACTTTTTTGTGATGGACATGTGGAAGCAGTAATTCCTTAAGGTGATTTCGGCCTGGCAACCTCGGCATACTCGAACGAGTCACATTAATAAGTATGCAATGGTATGGTACACCTCAAAATCGTATAATCGCTCCCCCTATTCCTTCGAAGTACAAGGCAACCAGGGAGAAGGAGTGAGCATGAGGGTACGCGAGGATGAGGGCAAGACTTTTTGACAGCAGCAATTGTACAGAAAACTGAAGTGGGATGGCAGGGAATCAGCTGTGAGCTGCCTCCTGACTGGAATGTAACCGGCTTCTCAATGGATAGAGACAGCGGCTACCTGAGAGTAGATTCGCCCGGAAACGGAACAACCACGGTGCAGATTCGCTGGACGAATGCAGCGAAACCGGCCCAATCTCAAAATAATCTTTATTCGATCATGGCACCGCATTTTCGTAAGCTGTTTCGCCAGCCAGAGCCGATTGTACCAGAAACTGACCTTAAAGCTAATCTGGAAAAAGTTCTAAAAGATACTGCTAAACTTGCTAAAAAATCGAAAGTGAGTTTCGAGAGCAGCATCAAAGCAGAAAAAATTGAGGGAGATAATGAAGAGCGAACCTCCATCAATTTCTCCTGGACAGGCGCAGGAAAAGGCCAGGGCAAGATATGGCGATGCAAAACGTGTAATCGAGTTGTTGTAGCACAGGTTGTTGGGCTGGGAAAAGATCAAAACAGCATATCCAGCATTGCCGCGCAGCTGTTTGCTACGCTCAAGGATCATTCGGAGGATGGATATGAGCTGTGGGGCTTATACGATCTGAAACTGTATATACCTCAAGATTTCCGGCTGGAATCCCAGAAACTGCTATCCGGTCACTTGCATTTATCTTTTATTCGCCAGGCAGAACGGGTTATATTTGATCGGTGGGGCTTGGCGAATATGACGAAGAAAAAATTCACACTGATTGAATGGTTTCAGAATGCAGCTGTCACTGGCTTAAAGAAATTGAAACTGTCGAAGATAAAGCTAGATTCCGGACATGAAGCGGAGATCTATACTGGCCCGCTTTCCGTTATTGCGAAAGCGCAGACAGTAAAAGAATCTCGTTCGTTTCGACGTTTCCCCACTCGATTTGCCGGTGGCGTATGGGAATGCACAGAGACCAATAAAATCTTTGCGCTGCAGGTTTGTCATTCTAAAAAAACGGTCGGTCTTTGGGAAGATATCGCTAATCGCTGTTTTTGTCACACTTCCGATGATGAATATCGTGATAACTGATTATAAAAGGTAACAAATATGCGTTTGCCGCTTAAAACCAGGCTCTATTACGGAGTGGGAAGACATCTTCCTTTCCTTAAAATCCGCCCGCCAGAAGTGGATCGAGATGCTGTCCTTGTATTGCGGCCAGGCCGAAATTCTGCTATTACCTGGGAACAGCAAAATACCGGGGAAACGATTTTAACCATTCCATTGGAGAATTCCAGTAATAAAGGGCGTATAAATAAATTTATGTCCAGATGGTTCAGAACTCCGGATGAACGCAGAGTCGAACTTGACGAAGTGGGTGGATTCGTCTGGGAACTGTGCGATGGTAATTTGACTGTAGAAGGAATCGTACAGCGGGCCGGCAAAAAATATAAGATGAATCGCCGTGAAGCAGAAGTATCCGTGACGATGTTCCTGCAGATGCTGCATGAACGCAAATTCATCGGATTGTATAAAAAAGTGCAGAAGAAATCTCAGGGAGACAGGTCGGTATGATCGACGATAAACGAGTGCCGACTGGCGGCATGAAAGTACAAAAACAGATCCAGCTGCCGTTCAGTAAAGCCTGGCAGATAAGTATTAAGAGTATCAAAATCCGCTTTGCCCGCTCTGTTATCACTGCAGCAGGTATTTTTCTAGGCATCGCTTTCTATAGTTCCGTGCGGACTGCTGGCTTATTTCCAAATCCTGGAACTGGTAAGGAAGTTATAGCCGCTGAACATAGGCAGCAGTGGCTGGCATACATGGCTCTCCTCGTCTGCTTCGTCGGGATTACAAACTCCATGCTGATGTCGGTAACTGAGCGTTATAAAGAGATCGGGACTATGAAGTGCCTGGGTGCGCTGGACAGTTTCGTCGTGAAGCTCTTTTTTATCGAGGCGACGCTCATGGGAGTAATTTCGTCATTTGGCGGCTGGCTGGGAGGCTGGCTCATTGTCGTGCTGCTCCATCTTTTTAGCGGAGACCTGAAAGGTTTTAACAGTGCATTCTTTGCAGGAACTTTAATGCAGCTCACTGTTTGTACCCTTATTGGTTCGATCATTACTCTCGTGGCTGCAATTCCGCCCGCTATGCAGGCGGCGCATATGCCTCCTGCAGCAGCATTGAGATCGGAAATTTAGTCCGAATGTACATTGGCCAACCCAACAACTTTTGATTTTGAGAAAGGTCGGAATATAACTCCATGGCATCGAATGAGTATGTGGTACGAACAAAAGGTCTGGTTAAAGAGTTCACAATGGGTGATCAGACCCTGCGAGCCCTTAATGGCGTGGATCTGGATATCAAGCGTGGGGAATATATCTCCATAATGGGTCCATCAGGGTCAGGTAAATCCACACTGTTCAATGCTATTGGCGGTTTGGACAAACCAAATGAAGGCTCTGTTTTCATCAATGATGTAGATATGGCTCAGCTGGATGCGAGCGAGCTCGCCTATCTGCGCTGCCATACAATAGGGTATATTTTCCAGACCTTCAACCTTATTCCTGTTATGACTGCGCTGGAAAATGTTACCCTCCCTACGGTCTTCGCCGGCACTCCTTCCGATGACGGTATCGAACGCGCTATGTACCTGCTGAATGTGGTAGGACTTGGGGCCCGCTATCATCACCGCCCTACAGAACTCTCAGGAGGCCAGCAGCAGCGTGTGGCTATAGCAAGAGCGCTCGCGAACAATCCTTCTATCGTGCTTGCCGACGAACCTACTGGGAACCTCGATCTTAAAACGGGTACAGAAATTATTGAACTTCTACGCCGCTTAAATAAAGAACAGGGCGTCACTATTATCTCTGCGACGCACGATCTAAAAATGGTCGACGTTTCCGATCGAATTGTTTGGATTCGTGATGGCCGTATCGCAAAAATCGAAGAGCGGGCGGATATCGATCTTAAGATTGGTGAGATGGAAGGGGAATCTCTCCATTAATCTCCATCGGAACTGAACCATCTTGAGACAGGAGCAGAGGATGTCACGTCTTCGCGGCAGAAGTATCGGTTCAGGAATGGCGCTTGGCATCGCTGTCGCAGTTCAGTCTAATAATGGTCTGCCAATTTTCCCATCGATGCCGGCCAGCGTCGCGCAAAGACTCGCCTCAAGAAAACAGACCGAAAAAGCGGACATTGTACTCATAGCTCGTGATCTGGCCACAGCGCTTTCATTTGTTGATTCCATCCGATGGGCCAGCGTAGTTGGAATTGCAGCGGAATCGGACGAATACGATGGCCCATATCCCGATATGCCCGTAGTTCTCAGCGTTGCTCAACTATTTGAAATGGTGACCATAGATACACTCGTATTGATAGACGCAGATCGCGGGCTGGTGGATATCGATCCGGACGGAGTCCGGCTGGCTCAATATCAGGCAGAACACGACCACATAGCCCCAAAACGACGCCTCTTCCTTGATGATGTACATCTGCCAGCTCAGACGCTTGATGGTCGAACCATTCAAATGGTTGCCTCTGTCTCCACCGAATCCGATATCGCAGAAGCCATAACACAAGGTGCAGATGTGCTATATGTTCCATTCAACTGTGCGCTTCTGCCAGATGAAAGCGACGAAGAAATTCTGCGTCAAAAGCTGTTCCGACTGATCGAATTAGCCGTAAGCAAACCGCTTATCCTCTCCGATGACTACGCTTTGCCTCCGTCACTAGTTCTGGAAGCCGCTGCGATGGTTGATTTGATGATCTCTATTCCTCCTAAATATGATCTGGAGGGTTATGGATTTACGGAACTGGAAAATGAACTGAGCGAAAAAGAATCGGAGCTGGAAGAACTTGATATTCTGGGAAATCAGCCCCGTCTCGCCGCAGAGGCCGCTTACGATCCCGATCATCTTTCGGATGAAAATGCTAAGGAATGGGCAGCGCAGCTGGCGATACGAAAGGCAGAACGAATTATCTACCATACCGGCGAGTCCCCACCCCCTATTCGTTTTCTTGAAAATCTTTGTGCTGCTGCGGCTGCATACACTATCCCAATATTTCTAGAATCGCTGCCTGTGAGGAATGAATATTCAGATAAAGATACTCTTGAATTCCAACTGATGCTGGGAGCTGGCATCGGAGGATTTATTATCCCGCCTGATTCGATTTTAGAATATAAGCAGCGGGTTCGAGATTTAAGCTACTCCGAATGCAGGCAAAAGATGTGGGATTTTCTGAAATCAGAAGGGCACCCGAATGAGTAAACATGTGGTATTGGTGATGCTGGCGCCAGATGATCCTGATTCAGAATATTTCCGAAGAATGATTGGAAGAGATGCCGAGCTGCGAAATGAGGTCGAAATCCTTTTCGCTGCACCGGAAAACGCACACACGGTCATTTCAGAAGCAGAAGTGATCGTTACAGGCGGTTTGAGCGCTGAACTTCTGGATCGTGCCTCAAAACTTAAATGGGTGAGCTTTTGGAGCGCTGGTATGGAGAGCAAAGCTACTCCAGAAATTCTTGCACGAAATATACTGCTAACTAATGCCAGCGGAGTGCACGGCCCAAACATTGCAGAACATGTCATGGCAATGATGTTGATGTTTACAAGGCGGATGCATCACTATATGCATGCGCAGATAGAGGGGAAATGGCAGCGGAATTTCAAAGCGCAGTCCGGCAATGGCACTGCAGATGAACTCACTGGCCAGACTCTCGGAATAGTCGGGCTCGGGAGAATTGGCGAAGCCCTCTTGAAGCGAGCGAGAGCGTTCGACATGCAGGTAATCGCACTCAAGCGGGATACCAGTCATCAATACAATCCCGATCTGGCCCCCGACATACTTTTCGCGCCAAATAAAATCGACGAATTACTAGAGAGAGCTGATCACGTCTGCATTGCACTCCCTTATACCAGAGATACACATCATTTGATCAATGCCGAACGGCTTTCCCATATGAAACCGTCCGCGTATCTTTATAATATTGCCCGCGGCAAAATTATTGATGAACCTGCTTTGATAAGAGCGCTTGAAGGGAAACAACTGGCTGGAGCAGGCCTGGATGTATTCGAGCAGGAGCCGCTTCTGGAAGACAGTCCACTATGGAAGCTGGATAATGTGATTATCACTCCGCACGTTTCAGGCCTTACTCCGCACTATTTCGAACGAAAATCAGCGCTTTTTGGCGCTAATCTAAAAGAATATCTCCGTGGTCAGCCCCTTAGCAACCTCTACAATCATGAGCGTGGATATTAAACAACGATCGCAGATAGTAAATATCATAAGACTAAATATAAAACTATTAAATCCGATGCCGGCTGGCATCGGATTTAATAGTTTGACTTAGATCAATGCGACGATAGAACTATTTGCGTCGGCGAATGGCCAGGAATCCACCACTGATGCTCACTCCGATGAGCATTGCAACAGTGCCTGGTTCAGGTACATTCGTTTTTGAATCTACTCCCTGCCGGATAATAGAAGTTCCACTGGTAAGTGGAGTTCCGTTTGGATCCAATGCTGCGAAGATTTCAATATCTTTCAGCACATGCACGGAGGTAGTGGGGGCGAAATCGACCTCGGTATCTACCGAAGGATCAAGGAAATAGTCGTGGCCGTTTGCAGTCACCGTTTCGTTCGCAACAATAGCAGCAGGCTGATTAGGAGCGAAAATGAGCTTGTACGAATGGATACTGGTGATGGGTCCAAAATCGCCGGGGTCCACATCGTAGCTGATACTAAGATCGGAAGAAACCACCATCAGGCCAGAGATGGGATCCGGCACACCAACGGTAAATGCGGTGCCGACGTTGAAATCAATGGTCTGAAGAATCGTGCCTCCACTGACGGTTGCCAGATTGGGCGTGAGAATACCAACATGATACACATGGGCATCACCATTAGTATCAACGTTGGTTTCCGTTACCACTACATTATCGTAAGAGAACGCTAATGGAGCAGCAAGTGCGCTGGTAGAACCTGCTGCGAGAACTGCAAAGATCGCCGCGCTGGAAAAAACCTTTTTCAACATTAGAATTTTTCTCCTTTCAAAGAATGGTGATGTGATTAATGTGTGAATTGTCACCACACATTTTCTTTACTGAATGAAGGGCCACCACGCCTCCACAATGAATGAGAGTACGAAAGTAACTGCTTCTCGATGTGGTATGTACGTCAGTCTCTTCGAGGAGTCTGTTACACAATACGCTCCAAGTACAAATGCTGCATATTTTGTGCCAACTTTTATATTTACCGAAAAAATTACTAAATATTTCTAAAATGTGTTTTATCGTAAAGTACAAAACTTCGTCATCTGCTCAATTTCAGGCATATCCGCTTCACAAACTGCCTGGCATAACCAGACAATCGATACCTGATATTCTGCAGCCAAAAATATACAATCCCTCTTTTCTTATTTATTGGTGAAGGCCCAAGAAAATGATCGCATTCGCACCCTTCTCCTTCCGAGGAACAAGGTTATCAGGGATAAGTCAGGGGATGAGGGAATGAGCAAAAAAAACCGCTCTCCGAAGAGAGCGGTTAATATTTCGACTGATAAGTACTTCTTCAGTCGTTTCGAACTATTTGCGGCGTCGGCGAACCAGGAAGCCACCGCTGATACCGGCTCCGATAAGCATGGCAACTGAACCAGGCTCAGGAACGGAGGTGTGGGAGTCAACACCCTGTCGGATGATGGAGGTTCCACTGACAATCACTTTGCCAGCATCGTTTCGTGCACCGAACAGTTCGATGTCTTTGAGAACATGAACTGCACTGTTAGCAGGGAAGTTTACAACGCTGTCTACTGAAGGATCGATGAAGTAATCCACGCCATTCACCGTAACAGTCTCGTTGGCAACGACTGTGCCAGGGCCTGAAAGATGGATTGCATAGGAATGGATGCTTGTGATCGGGCCGATGTTGCCTGGATCGACATCATAGCTGATGCTGAGGTCAGATGCAACTACGGTCAGGCCTGAGATCGGATCAGGAACGCCAACGGTGAACGCGGTGCCAACGTTGAAGTCGATCGTCTGAAGCCAGCCTGTACCATCCACAACGGGAACGTTGGGAGTCAGGATACCAACATGATAGATATGAGTATTGCCAGCGCTATCGACGTTAGTTTCTGTTACCACCACATTATCGTAAGAGAACGACAGCGGTGCAGCATGAACATTGGACGAGCCTACAGCGAGAGCCGCAAGCAATACTGCCCCGGATATAACCTTCTTGAACATTAGAATTTGTCTCCTTTCAGACAATGGTGATGTAATTAAACAGTATGAAATATAGATTATTCAAACTGCTCAAAATTTTCGATGAGAGGCCACCACGCCTCCGCAACGATGTGAGTTTGCAACTTAAACTACTCCTCACTCGATACAGAGCCGTTCATTTCGATGAGAAGCCTATGCATTTTTGCTCATAGTTGCTAGTGTGCAATATCTGTGCCAACTTACCAAATTTTATAAAAATTATTCAAATAATTTCAAATTCAGTTTAAATACGCAGACATTAAGCATTCGAGCTGAATTTTGATTTCAGCTTGTCTGCTTCACAATGGGATTATACAACACTTCGAGGATTTATGCAATACCTGTTTTTTCATATGTGATATTTTGCACAGAAACAAAAATAAACGGTGACTGCGAATTTCGCAGTCACCGCCTCTAAACTATTAAATGATTAAATACACTATCTGATTGTATTGAGTTAACTTCTCCGCCGCCTCTGAAGCAGGCAGCTCATCACTCCCAAACCAATAAACGATGCCGTAGCAGCTGGTTCCGGTACAGTAGGAGGGGTATCTACGCCCTGTACAACGGTCGAGACCCCTCCGGGCAATATAGAGCCTTTCGCATCCTTTTTCCCGAATAGTTCCAGATCCTTGACGACATGTACTGCATCGGTCGCCGGAATATGCACTTCGCTGTCACTAACAGGATCGATGAAGTAATCTACCTGATCAGCGGTAACTGTCTCCGTCCCGAATAGCACAGAATAAGAGCCATCCACCTTAATCGCATAAGAATGGATACTGGTTATAAAACCAATATTCCCTGGGTCGACATCATAGGTAATATTCAAATCAGCGGAAGTGATGATATTCCCAGACGTCGAATCAGGTATTCCAACACTGAATTTATTGCCAACATTAAACTCTATCTGCTGTATGCCGCTGACGGCATCGAACGGAAGCACAGTATAGGAACCTACGTGGTAGATCGTAGTATTGCCCAGAACATCCGTTAAAATTTCTGTGAATTTTACATTGTCGAATGAGAATTGCAAAGGGGCAGCCTGGAGGCTGCTGTGTGTGGAGAAACCCAAAATTGCAGTTAGGGCTGCGCCAGTGAAAATTTTCTTGAACATGTGAGGGTGGCTCCTTTCAAAACGAGATGACATTTTCATGGGGACAACTGCTATCTCAGTGCGTGAATAATAGGACAGCTTTTACTGCTGCGGTTATTGGGCGGAATGTCTTATGCGGGGCTACTGTTTAGATTCGTAAGCCAGGGTGTTCAAGTCCACTAACATTGAGAAATAATCCTTAAAATGCAGATCCCCCTTTCAGTATTTTGCAATCCTAACTTCTGATTTTCAATCCATGTCCGAAATACACAGTATAATTAATAGCATATTTCGTGCTAATCTCGCAATATCTGTTTAGATAATATTTTGTAATTATTTTGGTAGCTGGACGTTTCACTACTAACAAGGAATTCAGGAGCATCAGCCTTGACGCGTGAGGAGGGAATCGTGTATAATGCGAGCGTAGTTGCTGATATTTTTATTATCGGTAAACATTGCGTGGGTCGTTAGCTCAGTTGGTAGAGCAGCTGACTCTTAATCAGCGGGCCGCGGGTTCGAGCCCCTCACGACCCATAATCCTCAATAATGGATAGGATGAGTCCATCACTTATTCTATCCATTAGTAATTATTCAGACATCATTCTCCGTAATAGAATCCTTACTGCTTGAAATTCATTTCTCAAATAATTTAATATACACATAAACCCTTTATTAAGGAGCACAACGATGAACTGCCCAAAATGCAAAGATTTGGAAGTTAAAGTTGGAATAGATTGTGTAGGGAAAGCCAATACATGCAGTTCGTGCGGCTGGTTTAAAGTCACTTCGATTACGCTAGAATCCGGATTTACTTTAATGGACAAGATGAAGTTGCAGAATATGAGAACCGAAATTGTACATCCCCAAATGAAACCTATAAATCAACTCTGCACAATGTGTGGGAAAAATCGTGATCGCCTGGACAGTACCGGAGTAAAGCTGATCTTAGGGGTACATGGAGGTGTTTGCGTTGAATGCGTAAATCTGTGCCGGGAAATTATAGGAGAAGCGGAAATAAAGATCTGACGTGGTGAACAAACAGTTGAACCATAAGATTGCTCAAGCAGAATTATGCCGGATTTTTAGAAATGGCCGCTCAAATAGCAGATAAAAACCATAGGCGGAAAGAAGTATGAGTGGAATTCCAAGACACCAGAGCAGAATACAAAACTTCATCACGGAAAAGTGCTGACGCACAAGGTATATCGTAAAATTATGCAAAATGGGATAGTGAACTAGATAAATACTGTACGAAAATGATCCTAAGAACAAAATAAAACGTGTTTCGAATAATTTTACGAGATAAGATTTTGTGTAGACCGCAGGCAGTGCAGCGCTTCTTGCAAACAGGATTAATAGGCAGGTTGTAATCATCCCGGCAAAAGTATCCTGTATTGCGAGAATACGGGTCGGTAGATTTTCCGTTTCTGGCCAGCACAGCGCCCAGATAGTCCCCAGTATCAATACAATACCTGTCCATGAAATGCGCTCTCGCAAACGAGTAACCGTTGGTAAATCTACAAATCCGATCAGCGCTCCTGCGGCTCCCATAGCGAAAAGCCCAAAAAACCACGGCCTGGCCCAATCGAAATTTGCCCCCTCCGGCAAAAGATACTGCGGCAAAAATCCAAGCAAAATGGCCAGTGGCACAAACCATAAGTTCTGAAATCGCCTCCAGGCAGGCAGTATCAGCGCAGGCAGCAAAAAATATATCTGCCATTCAGTCGCCAAACTCCACAGAGAGCCGTTGTACTGGCTCACCCATTCAGACTTTAAATTATGTATCAAAAAAAGGTGGGCTGCCACACCATCCATTTCAAACCCGAAAAGTTTCTCGTTCTCGTTTAAAGCGGAGTACCAGTGAGGGGATAATATTTGCAGATTAGGAATGAGGATATAACAGAAAGCGATGGTTAACAAGAACGCCGCGTAATAAGCGGGAAGAATGCGTTTCGCCCTGCGCCGTATATATTCTAACGTTCCGCCACGCAGGGTCATGTCTGCAGAACGCACTACAGGAAGCATCAGGCAATAACCTGAAAGCACTATAAATATGCTCAGCCCATGCACCCCTAGCCGCAATGGCTGCCAAGTAGCAGCGAAGAAGCGGGGCATAATAGCATGCATTTCACTCACACCATACTGCTCATGGCTGGTAAGATGGCGTATCACAACTCCAATAGCCGCAAGACCGCGAATTCCATCTAGATAAGCGAGCCGCAGCTTTCCACCGCTCACTTCGGACTGCAAAACAGCTTCTGCATTCCTCATACTTCAATATAGATTCCATCCGATTCGACGGAGCATGGGAATGTGTTTACGCACATGTTCGGAAAATAGAGCACTTCCCCGGTTCGGACATTTACCTGCCAGGCATGCCACGGGCACATTATGACTTCGCCGTTTAAGGGGCCCTCATTCAATGGCCCTGCCTGATGTGGGCACGAATTATCAATACAGTAGTAGTTATCTTCAATTCGAAAGACAGCCAGTTCACGTCGATTTACTACCAGCACTTTACTTCCGCCCTGCGGAATCTCACCCGACTCCGCTGCTTTCACAGATGCCATAAAGTGTTCTTAATCTCCTCATGGTTACATTTATTACGAATTTGTGTTAAATATAGCTGCTCTCAACCTCTCCGGTCCACTCGCTCATACCGCCATCCATACTACAGACGTTCGGGTAGCCGCACTGAAAAAGTAAAAAGTTTGCCGCGTGCAGGCTTCGGATTCCACGCTCACATATGCAGATAATCTCTTTTGTCTGATCCAGTTCACGATGTTTAGAGGCTAATGCTTGCAGCGATATATGCACCACACCAGGAATATGCCTCTCTCCCCATTCTTCACCCGTTCGCACATCGAGTAAGATGATATCTGCTCCACTCGATTTTCGAGTTTCAACCTCCGCGCAGGAGAGAATTTTTACAGTGTTTGGCTCAGACATGTTAACCTTTCACATCGGACATCTATTCGCAAAACTAAAATTAAAATTCCTGGAATTAAGTCTATGCCTTCGAAATGCAGCCCGCTCCCGCATAAATAATTCCAGGATGAATATGTTTTACGCTTCTCTGGGAACTGGTGGCAAATCGGCCCTGCGAAGCGCCCACTCGAGGCTCCAGGGCCACTCACCATAACCGTAATAAGGACTGATATGTCCGGCGCCCTTCAGCAGATGTATCGGAATGCCCAGTTTTGCGGCGTATCCTGTCGATTGATCGAAAGTCGCATAATCATCTGTATCAGAAGCAATAATCACTGTCTCTCCAGCTGCAGACGCAAGGGAGGCAGGGTTGAATGGCGGAGGAAAAAACCCTGTTACAGAGGGTGGAGCGTCTACAGGCGGAGCCTCCGGCATCACATAAGGCGGAGCGACGAGCAGCACCCTATCAGCCCATTTTTTTCCTGATGCAGCGTTCTTATTCGCGAAATGCAGCCAGTTGATTCCCCCCAGGCTGTGTGCTAATATGCTGAGCCTGGCTCCCGGATGAGTCTGTTCTATCTTTGCAAGTTCCGCTCCAAGAGCTTCCTGCCATGCAGCCAGATCGGGAGCGGCAGGATTCGGCATGGTCGGATAGAACACCGTGGCCCCACTTTCACGCAATTTACCAGCCAGAATCTCCTGCCAGTGCGCAGGCTTATTTCCGCCCCAACCGTGCAGTATCAGAATGACTTCTTCAGCCATAGTTATTCAATCCTCCCATCAAATAGATTAATCTCGTCGTGCATGTTCGCGCTGAGCATCGCGGAGCTGATCTCGTTCTGCAATGGATTCTCGCTTATCGTACAGTTTCTTACCACGGCCAATCCCAATCTCCATCTTGGCAAATCCGCGGAGAAAGTAAAGCGAAATTGGCACGACCGCGAGCCCCTTCTGCTCCATCTTAGTTCTCAATTCCTGAATCTGCCAGTGATGCAGCAGCAGTTTTCGTTTGCGCGTAGGTTCTACATTGAAACGGTTTCCCAGTTCGTATGGAGTAATGTGCATATTATAAAGCCAGCACTCATCACTTTCGATCTTACAAAAAGCGTCTTGAATATTGACCTTACCAGCACGAAGCGACTTGACCTCTGTGCCGACCAGCACCATGCCAGCTTCATAAGTATCGAGAATCTCGTACTCATGGCGAGCTCGTCTATTATAAGAAACTTGCTTACGAGTATTCTGCTGCTTCTCGATTTCGGCGCTTTTTGGATGTGGCTGCTGCTGTTTCATAGGATAATAATTTTCAAAATAGATCAATTGTAAAAGAGTAGTTCAGTATACCATTTTTACTACCCTAAGGAACTCATTGACCCACCGTCATAATTCTGCTATACTTCCTTGCAACGGAGAGCAGTATTATGGTTAAAACACAGCGAGAAAAACGAGTAGAGCAGGAGAATCCCAGCCGGCGTATTCAGGATATCATTGGCATTTCCCTATTCTTTATTGGTGCGGCAAGTCTCCTCTGCTTATTCTGGAAGCAGTCCGGCGGAATTACGCAGCATGTCGACACGATCCTCAGATTCATTGCAGGCAATGGCGCCTTTGCCATCCCTATTCTATTTATGTTCGTAGGTTCCATGTTTTTGATCGGGTATGAGCGGCTTTCAGTGAGCACCTCCTCATTCGGCTCTGCGCTGCTTTTTTTAATCTTTCTGATGTGGCAGCATCTAAGAGTAGTTCCTTCCGGGGCTATATGGGATACCGAGCAGGCTCAGATCGCTGGCGGATGGCTGGGCGGCCTATTGGCGACAGGAGTGCGTTCGCTGCTGGGGGATGCTATCAGTCATCTTTTTCTCTTCGCACTGCTCGCAATCTCGATTGTACTCATAGCAGATCAGCCTTTTATAGTCATAATGCGCCGCCTCCACGATCGCAGTACTGCGAAGGCGCTGAACGCAGGGATGGCAGTTGTTAAACGCCGGAAAGCCGAACAGGAGGAGTCTGGCAGCCGTTCACCAAGGGTTCCTGCGCAGAGAGTCCTCAAATCAAACAGCAAAAGTATTGCGAGTGGTCCAAAAGGTCTTGACTCAGATTCGGAAGACATCGATTCGAAAAAAGGATTCAATCTTTTCAGCCTGACAAAATCCTGGCGGAAAAACGATGATCTAGGTGAGGAGCTGGTGCTGGCTCCGCCGCCTTCAAAAGAAGAAGCCCGCCAGAAACTCCCCTCTCGTCGCACAGCGGACTCTGAGGAACCATCCGATTCTAAACCAATTTCAGTCACAGATATTACGGTAAAAGACGCGAATCCTGCAGGAACTGGCAGTACGTTCGTTCTCCCTCCACTTTCATTATTAAAAGAAGCGGCTCCATCTACTTCCAAACGCTCACCAAATGAACTCAAAGATAAGATCAAAATTCTAGAACAGACGCTGGAGCAGTTTAACATCGGTGCGAATGTGGTGGAGGTGGCGAGCGGGCCGAGTGTTACACGATACGAAATTCAGCTGGCGCCAGGTATTAAAGTCAACAAAATAGTAAGCCTCGCGGATAACCTGGCGATGAATCTTGCAGCCATTGATGTGCGTGTGGAAGCTCCCATTCCCGGCAAGGCTGCAATTGGGGTCGAGGTTCCCAATTCAACGCCGACTATTGTCACTCTTCGAGAATGCCTGGATCAGGATACCTACAAAAACGCCGCCTCGAAGCTCACGTTTGCACTCGGTAAAGACGTAGCAGGCGAGTTCAAATATGCGGACCTCACCCGAATGCCCCACCTTTTGATCGGCGGCTCTACAAACAGTGGTAAATCGGTCTGCCTCAATGTGATCATAGCAAGCCTTGTCTATCGCTCCACCCCTCGGGAAGTACGTCTCATGATGATCGATCCCAAGCGCGTCGAGCTCAGCCTGTGGGATGGAATTCCTCATCTCATGCATCCTGTAGTCAAAGATGTGAAGCAGGCGGCGGGAATCTTCCGGGCTGCAATAAAAGAGATGGATCGGCGATACGATATTTTTTCTGTAATGGGAACGCGCAATATCGATGGCTATAATGAGCGCGTACCGGAATCTGAGAAGCTCCCCTACATCATACTTATTGTAGATGAACTGGCCGACCTCATGATGCAGCAAGGGCCAGAGATCGAGACAAGTATCTGCCGGTTGGCTCAGTTAGCCCGCGCCACCGGAATACATCTTGTGATCGCCACTCAGCGCCCCTCTGTCGATATCATCACTGGTACCATCAAAGCAAACATCTCTTCGAGAATTGCGTTCGCTGTCGCTTCGCAGGTAGATTCCCGGACTATTCTGGATATGACGGGTGCAGATCGGCTTATCGGGCGAGGAGATATGCTCTTCATGCCGATAGATGCAGCAAAGCCTCTTCGAATTCAAGGCTGCTATCTGAGCGAGACTGAAACCAACAACCTCGTTGACTATCTCAAGATGCAGGAGCCGCCGAGTTACACTTTCACAATAGGCGAAGCCAGTAATGTTGAAAGAGATCGCGCCGGTTCGCCTGGCTCGGAGGAAGAAGCAGATGATCAGCTGTTTGAACAGGCGGTTCGTCTGGTGGTGAATAACGGCCAGGCATCGACATCCATGCTGCAGCGCCGTTTCCGGATCGGCTACACGCGAGCTGCCCGTATTGTAGAAATGATGGAAGAGCGTGGAATCGTAGGCGGCTTAAACGGGGCGAAGCCACGCGAAATACTCATCAGCAAAATGGAAGTCGAGCAGCTATTCAATCCCGGCGGGCCAGTTCCAGGCGTTGCAGATTATGTGGATGAAGGTGAGTGATTAAGCGCTGGATATCCACACGCAGTAATCTAATACCTATTTACTTCTCACCCTCATAATATACCCAGCCTGCGGATGTCTTAAAAACAATAGCAGATGCGATTAGAGTAAATACGAAGAGTACCCACGCCATCGCGCAGGCATACCCCATTCTGAAATACTGGAATGCGTTCTGGTAGAGATAGAGCGAGAAGAAGAGCGTGGAGTTTGCTGGCCCGCCAACGGATCCATTGGCGCCAGTCATAACGAATGCCTGCGTAAAATACTGAAACGTGCCGATTACCCCTAAAATCAGGTTGAAAAAGATGACCGGAGAGATCGAAGGGATGGTGACATGCCGAAGTTTATCCCAGGGACTAGCGCCATCCAGATCTGCCGCTTCGTAGAGATACTGCGGCACTCCCTGCAGCGAAGCTAAATAGATAATCATTCCCCCGCCCACTGACCACAGATCCATCACGATAAAACCCGGCTTGGCCCACACTCGATCATTGAGCCACGTAAAGTTGTGCGGGAGATGCAGAAGCGCCAGAGTCTTGTTTACCAGACCATAATCCGGATTCAACAGCCAGAGCCACAGGATCGAAGAAGCCACCGTTGGGACAACCGAGGGCACATAGTACAGGGTACGGAAAAACGCCATTCCCTTCAGCTTCTGGTTGAGCAGCAAAGCAATTGCCAGCCCAAGTATGAGCCCAATCGGCAGCTCGATGAACATGAACGCAGTATTCCAAAGCGACTGCAGAAAATAGTCATGATCGGTGAATAAGTCGGTATAGTTGCGCAATCCCACCCAGTGCGGGGGGCTGAGTACGCGATAATCGCAGAAGCTGTAGTAAAGCGAAGCCAGAATGGGATAGAGTGTGAATATAAGAAAACCTACAAGCCAGGGACCGACGAACCATAATCCGGTTCGCGTATCCCGGCGATTGGCTCGGGCTATGCGTCCATGCGGATCATCTGAATTTATTGGTTTATTCTCGGCGGTGGCAAATGCAGTCATGAATTCGGAATTCCTTAAATACTAAGTGTTATTTGCAATGATGAACATGAGACATATCAACATCAGCCAGAAATGCGATGAATTTATCTACTTGTGATAATCGTACGCTGCGCCGTGATGAAGATAGTCAATAGTACCATCTACATAAATGGCATTCGTGTGCAGATCCGGGTGAGAAAGAATATCCTCGGTTCCCTTCGCAAAGGGTATGTTGCCCCCCATTGCCCACCAGCCGGGATGATGTATGAGTGCAATCATCGGACGGGGCTGATCGGAATGGTTTTTCATTCCCCTGTGCCAGAGCCGCATATCCCGAATCAACACACTGCCCAGTTCGACCTTCGGCTGAATGGGTGGATTTGTCTTTCTGCGTTCTTCAAGCAGATCAAGTGGAATTTTAATTTCGTCCATGTGAATATGCATGGTCTTATCGAGGTGGGTTCCAGGCCATATCTCCGGGCTGCCGTTTACTTCGTTCATGGGCACCACCGGAATATTTACCACAATTGCATATGCCGGATGTGGATATTCCAAATTTTCCCACAGATTTCCTGAATCGGTGTGCACAGGCTGTGCATCAGAGCCAGGGAGATTTGTATTTCCGCTATAAAACGCGTTTTTCATACCACGCCCGAGAATCTTCTTTGTAACAGCGATAACCATATCATTCACCAGAACATCGCGAAAAATGTAAGGTGGAAATGGAGGCGGATCCTGCTGTACATTGCCTGCTATAAAATTGAATGGAGCATCCTCACGCGCAAGTATCGGGCCGAGATCCTCGAGCATTTTCTTTCGGATAATATCAAGATGGTCTGTATTCACCACATCCTTCAAAACGACGTATCCATCCACACGCATTGCTTCAGCAGCCGTTTTAAGATGCTCTTCGGAAATCTGGCCGCTCTCAAGTTCTCCTGGCGAAATGACTACTGTGTTCATCACTTATCCATCTCCTTCTGAACTCGCACACGCACATCCGCAAGCGCTTTCTCAGCGGTCAGATCGCCGAGCATAATCTTATCAATAGCCGTGCTCATCTGGCTTGTATAGAGATTGGTGGCTGGCAGCGCCGGGAAATATTTCGCATTCGGGCCATCCGCCAGATCTAGAAATAGTGAATATTTAGCTCGAAAAGCAGGCCCATGACGCAGGATAGGTGAGTGAATGGCGCTGCGCTGATTAGGTACATTATTCATGTCCTTAGCAAATAGAACCTGCGCTTCTTCACTCTGAGTCCAAACCAGAAAATCCCATGCCTCTTTCGGATGTCGCGAATCGGCCGGGATACAGAATACATTACCGCCCAGCCAGGTAGTGCCTGCATTTGCAGTCCATGCTGCCGGGGCAGGAATAGAAGCGACGCCATACTCGAGCTGCGGGGCATAACGGCTTATCCAGTACGGATTCCATTCGCCATTGAACATCATGGCCACTTTTCCCGTGTAAAATGGGTTGGAAGCGCTCGCATCACGCCCAAATCCGGACGCGAATGCGTTCACTTCGGATATTCCCCCAACCTGGTCGACCAGCCCTTTGTACCACTTTAATCCAGCCGCGTTTCCTGGATCATCCGCTGTAATTTTCCCAGTCACGGGATCGATAAGCTTGCCGCCATACAGCGCCATGAGCACCCAGTAATCGGGAGGCGGGCGCAGTCCAAGTCGAGTTATCTTACCTTCCGAATCACGCTTTGTAAGTTTTACAGCATACTGCGCAAGCTCTTCCAATGTTCTTGGCGGGTGATCCGGATCAAGCCCGGCTTCGCGAAAAGCCTGTTTATCCCAGAGCATCGCCTCGTCGTCGATCAGGAAAGGCAGCCCGTAAAGAGTATTCTTATAACGGCACAGATTGAGTGAGGAGGGCACGAAATCAGAAACTTTTAGTCCGGATTGGGCAAACATAGTATCCATGGGCAGGATTGCGTGGTTTCTGGCTAAAGGACCTAAATAGGAGGCATCGGACAGCGTACAGAGATCGGGTGGAACTCCTGCCACCAACGCCCGAATCGTTTTGGTATCGTCACTCACTGCCCCTAGATTCTTGATATGAATATTTGGGTGAAGCTGTTCATATCGTTTCAATACCCTAAGGAAGTTCTGCTCTTCCGGGCCAGACCACATAGACCAGATCGAAAGCTCCACCACATCTTTTCGAGATGCCTGCGCTCTGCCGCATCCGGTCAATACCGATATAGAAAGTATAAACAGACCAGCAGCAAATACAGAAAGGAAGTACAGATGCTCCTTAAAGGACTTTTCATAGTTCATGCCATAATGCTAACATGAATCAGCCTTTCAGGTCAAGTAGAATTGTGATGATTTCGACCCATCCCCATTAACTATCCCAATCGCATGATATGATCGGTATAATTTCGTTTAGGATTTGAATTGATAATGAGAGCCACCGCACCTGCCGACAACCCCTTAATGATCCATGTGTTACGATATTTACGCTGGCACGTCGAAGTGTTATAATTAGCGAGTAAGCTTTTAAATACGCATCCAAACATTCCGCATTAATCTGTACCGAAACATTGATTTTCTACTCTGTATTTCAGTCATTGCACCAGGTTTTCATATAAATAAACAAGTTAACGTCATATAAAGGGGACACAAATGGAACGTAATTTGCTGACACAGTTAGAAGATTTGCAACATACAATCGAGACTCTCGATATTGCCATGCGAGCAAGTACTGTAAAGGAATGGGGTGGCGCCGATGTCATCATCAAAAGTCGAATGGACGCAGATACAGAGAAATGGCTGGAAGATCAGCCATTAGTAATTGGTTTCCAACATATTGAGCCTAAACGAAGAGCGGTTATTACAAAATATTCCAAGGAATTGAGTTGGCTTTTCACTGAGTTAAAGAATATTTTTTCTGAGAAACTCGATTATGTATCGAAGTATGATTTTTATGCTGTGCTTGCTCAGTCAGCGATTGACAATTTGGCGAATAATGATGAAGCCCATGATGCCAAGGGTTTACTATTTGCAGTCCTGAATACATGCAAAGGATATTGTAACGATGTACCATCCAAATCAAGCATGAACCTTCCAAAAAACATTTTCTTACCCTTCTTCGCTTATGGAATATTCAAGCCTGGACAACTATGCCATTCGCGCATAGTTGATCTTGTCGAGCATAGTATTGAATGTACGGTTCCCGGATTACTTAGAGAAAGAGATGGAATACCTCTTCTAGAATTGAGAATTAATCACTCCAACATCAAAGGCTATCTGATTTACTTTCGCGCCGGGAAAGAAGGCGAGGCATACGATCGAATAGTAGGTATAGAGCCAGATGAAGTGTATCGATGGACGCGCGTTAAAGTAAGTAATTCAGATGCGAATGTACTTGTTGGGAAGCGAGAACAACGGGGAAGTTCCGAACTTTATCATATAGACGAATGGGATGGGCGAACCGACCCTTTTTTCAAACAGGGATTAGAGGAAGTAGAGAAGATATTAGTGGAAAACTCAAATTTCGATTGGGATTTTAGGGCCTTGCTTCGGCTGCAAATGGCCTATATGTTGCTCTGGTCTGCGATTGAGAGATATGCAGGGCTGAAATATCACCTTGGTAATAAAGCGACCGAAAAAGTGAATCAAATTGCAAATGAGAAATGCTTCGCTGATGCATTAAAGAAGAATGTGAAGATTGTTGCGAATCCAAGACATGTGTTCAGCACAACGGAT
>JBBRDM010000045.1:0-32229 GCA_038203935.1 Chthonomonadales bacterium | reverse complement strand
CGGCGCCGGTGTCCACGACGCCCCGGCTCACGCGACCGCCGACATCGGGATCGCTATCGGCGCGGGCACCGACGTCGCGACGGAAGCCGCCAAAATCGTTCTCATGCAGTCGGACCCCCTCGACATCCTCAACGCCATTATCCTGTCGAAGGCTACCGTGCGGAAGATGAAGCAAAATTTGGTGTGGGCCAGCGTCTACAATGTTCTAGCAATACCGGTTGCGGCAGGCGCGTTCTACCACTTGTTAGGGTGGTCACTGCGTCCAGAGGTTTCAGCGCTGCTCATGTCAGCATCCAGTATTATCGTCGCGAGCAACGCCGTGATGCTCCGCCGCTCGGAAGGCAGTCTTCTCAGCGCACAGGCTTGAACGTCGGTATAAAGATAGTACTGTCTGTATAATACGCGCTGTCTTATCCTATTGGAGCCTGATTAGAAGTTTAAAAGGGCTGAGGATATAACTGCTAGCCACGAAACCGCGCCACGATTGGCAACGAAGGCCGACGTGAAGAGAAAGGCACCGACTGGCTGCTGGCTTACTGGATGGGACGTTACTACGGTCTGCTGGCTGGTAAGTGAGCATATTCAAGCATACATTTTGGTTCCATAAATTGTCGTGCACGAGGACTACACATATTTGGTAGATATAAAATAGGACTTTATAGAATACAGGCTTGAGATAATAGCAAAAGTGATGAGCAATATGATGTTTGAATCATTCTTACGAATGAGATTAGAATTATGTTATCATCGAAATGATAACGTTGATATACTTTGAGGTATGAAAGTTAGAAATGTTGATGTACATAACAAGCCGTAATATCTTTGTGTCTGTGATTACATTAAGTCTTGTAATGCAGTCGTTTTTCTTGAGTTCGTGTGCTGCGCAAGAGTCCGATAAGACTGAGGCAAATCGACTTGTTCGTCAGCTGAAAGTTAAAGATAACCGTGTACGTGATAAGGCAGCGGATGAGTTGGGGGAGATGGGACCTGCAGCGAATATATGCATACCTGAACTGTTCTCATTAATGAAGAACAAAGATAGTTATATTCGTACGTCGGGTGTATTTGCGTTTGTACGGATGAAAGTGGCTACCCCGATAGTAATCACCCATCTTATCGATGCCTTAAAAGACCGAAGTAGTGCCGTACGTGATATGGCAGCTTTCGCTCTTGATACAAAAGGCGTTATGGCAGCATCAGCAGTGCCATTTCTGATCAAAACGCTGAATGATGAATATTGGAATGTTCGCTCGTACTCAGCAGATGCCTTGGGAGACATTGGGGTTGCGTCAATGCCTGTTTTAGGAGCGCTCACAAATCACCTCAAAGACGATGACGGCAGAGTATCGCGCTCAGTGGTTTGGGCGTTTGGCAAGTTTGGCGCATCCGCTGCTGCTGCAATGCCACGTATAGTTGTGCTATTGAAGGATGAAGAACCAACTACTCGTGCATATGCTGCTGATGTGTTGGGGAGCCTAGGCCCGACTGCCGTATCGGCTGTGCCGAACCTTATAGCTGCGCTAAATGATAGTGATGATTATGTTCGCTGCCGATCTGCAGAAGCGTTGGGAAACATCGGACCTTCGGCTAAGTCTGCAGTACCTAGCCTTATAAAACGGCTAAACGATAGTGAATTGTTTGTAAGCAGCTCGGCCGCAGAAGCGTTAGGTAAGATTGGTGAGGACGCCAAACTTGCACTACCATATCTTGAGAAACTTCTCAAAGTTAAAGATAAAGAATTTCATACCACCATTGTCGAAGCTATCAAGAACATTCAATCAAACAAAGTGAATAATGGAAGCTAAAACATAACGCGTATCGATGTGTATCAGTGCCTCTCATTTGGATGAAGACGCTGCCCGGTGCTGCTATTCTAAATATCCAGTTTCATAAGCATTAAGAAACGTCAGTTGGGCGGAGGAGTTCGTCTGAGGGGGTGGGAGTACTGGCGTCTGCGGGACGTAGGAGTGTAGAGGTCTTTTCGGGTATGGCTGCAGCACTGCGTAATAGAGTCATGCTGGCGGTGACTTCACCCATGTGCGCCTCTAAGAAGGGCAGGCAGTTCCGGGCGGCTTCGCGTAACTGTCTTTGACGATCTGTGCGCGATCCTAAATTGCACAGTCCCTTCACGACTGGATAGAAACTTCGATCACCTACTTGCTCAAGGGCTTTGAGGATGCCTAACTTTAACGGCAAGCCATCTACAACATAGGATACAGCAGCGAGTTCTGCTTGCAGCTGGGCATGCAATAACCGACGATGCTCGGGCGTAAGCAGATGGGCGTCACTTGCTTTTAACTGGTATAGAAGCGGCGTGAGTACGGAATAGACCGCCTTGGCCTGATCAATCGATATATTCTGGGAGGCGGCTTCGATCAGTACTCCGACAGCATTCAATCCGCCGATGCGGGACAGTTCTTTCAGGTCGAATGTGAAAGGCTTGTTGATTACTCGTTTGAGGACAAACACGGTTGAGGATGTGATTATGGCGAGATAGATCAGGAAAATCATGAGTACATGGTTAGCCCAGGGTTTGATGAGAAATAACGGTAAAAAATCCATCAGCAGCGCCAGAGAGATAATAGGGACGAATGTGCTGATATAGTGGCGTTTGCGCTCGGCTAGTTTCTGCTTGACTTCTGTAAGGAGCGCAGCCACTGCGGCTGTATCGTGGACAATATTTCCAGGTTCGACGAGCGCTGCCTGGATTGGCGGCTCTGTATGGAGTGCGGGAGGGCGGATATTATCTTCGGGCAGTAGTTCTTGTGGCATCGCAGCCTCTGGGCGAACATCGCAAACATTAAACGACTTTCTTCAGTATGGCGCATGCAGCGCGATAGTGCAAGTTTCGAAGGGAATGGCTTACCTCACCCCCGGCCCCTCTCCTAGATTCCCTCGTTCCTCGGTGGAGAGGGGAGCTAGAATGGTAATGTTTCCGTTGATTGCGCCCCCTCTCTTTTGTGGTGCAGGCTTTATCGCGACGCAGGTAGGAGAGGGGGAACGGGGGTGAGGTAAACAAAAGCCCCTCTCATTAATCGTGAGAGGGGCTGCAACCTCACCCCAACCCCTCTCCTAATCACTCGTGCCTCGCTAAGAGAGGGGCTATTTTGGGCAGTTTGATTATGTGGCCTGGACTGCCGGGAGGATGACGGTCCCTGAGACCTGCCCGGTGGCTATGCTGACGAATCGGTAGGCGGGTACGTACCAGCCGGCTGCGGTGGTGACGTTGTTGGTGAGTGTTCCGACTGCGAATGCCTGGAACCCTTTGGTGCGGTATCCCTTGATCTGCGGAGCCCGGTTGCGGCTTTTCAGCGGCTGGAGCAGTAGTTCGGTGGTTACTCCGGCGGTATTGGCTGCGCTGGCCGTGAAGGTCACTTTACCTGCGGCGCCGACTGTGGTGACTGTAATGATATCGCCGGCAAACGCGGCGGCGGGCGGCGTGACAGGCGGTATTCCGGTAGGATTGTTTTGCAGGAACTTACTGGCAAGCGCGGTGAACGCGGTGATGGCGGCTGGCTGATAGGTTTTGCCGGTTCGGGTATCGTGCTTGGTCTGGCCGGTCGCATAGTTGGTCCAGGCGGCTACCTGTACGGGTGTCATGTTCTTATAAGCTGCGGCGGCCTTACCGAGGTTGGCTCGGACGGCGACCTGTGCGGGTGTTCGCGGGTTCCTTGCTGAGACGCGGGGCTTGATGACGGTGCCGTCTTTGGATCGTGCAAATACGACGCTGCCTGCCTTGCCGCGCAGTGAATTGAATAGTACTCCGAGTGAACCTTGTGCCATGGTGAATTCCTCCTGGAATTGTATTATACGGTCATCACTGACCGTACGGGTTAGGATATGCAAATTGTGGAGGAAGCGAGCGTGGACATTAGGGCAAGCGGCCATAATACAGGCAAAAACAGGTATTTATTCGGGGGTATAGGAGCATGTTCTGCTGTAATTCACCAATGAGTGAGGTCAAACAAATTGAATGAAATTACAAGTTTTTGTGCATCACGGAGGAAGATGGCAATTGAGTGTCTAAAAGATTTATTGACTGTTTGTTTATAATTCGTGTAGCTCGATAAATATAAACTAATGCCTGTACAGACACTCAGCACTGAAGGTAATTTACGCTCACATTAACTGGATTACAGTAACTTCTAAGCCAGGATGTATCGTTGTAACTCCTGATCGGAAAATGCTTATAAAGGAGACGGTACGAGCAGGTATATTCAGAACACAGGTATGAGCAATATTGCTTCCTATTCAGTTTTCTAACACCATACAGTAGGAACATACGTTGCGGATACTAAAATATTAGAGACGAATTATTGCGACTACCGAAGAATTGCCCACAAGAGACGTTATATTTATCTGGCGGGTTGGCATGGTTACAATACTCCCGCTTAAGCGACAAACGCAATAGCAAATAACCTCAGCTCGATCAAGACACAGAGAAAACAGTCCTCAACTAACATTTCTAGGTCAATTATTAAATTTAACGCTTGATTTTCATACTATTTTGGAAGTGAGAGCTATAACACTAAGAGAAGTAAATTGGAGATACTGTAGCGACTATGGAAGTTTTACAAGGCCGAAATGGACTAAATCGAATTAGTTGTGTACTTGAAGATAAGCAAAGAGTAATATCAAGAGTGACATTATGGGGGATTCCACATGAATCGAATCCTCGTGGTTTAGGGCTGAAGATCGGGCGATACATAAAAAATTTTATGACGATTGGCGGTAAGAAATATCCCTCAAGTGAATCGCCTGAAACATTGGAGCCGAAAAGTGAGCTAACGCTAAACGAAACCGAGTCCCGAGAACTACTATCGTTTTTGAGTGAGAATGCAAACCTTGTTATGCGTGAGCCTGGAGAATATGTACAACTTCCACAAAATGACATGAGACAGCTATTCACCGACTTTGCGACTAGAATTAGCGGAGCTTCAGAAACTGAATTGTTGTTATTAGCTCGTGAAGGTGCTATACTTCCTGAGAATATAGCTTCAATCGTAATATTAGCAAAGAGAGAGGCCGCTGTTAGAGAACTTGAAAACTTGATACTTTTTGACGTAGTGGAAAAAGAATATCAGAAGTGGTTTAAAGAGAACACCTGGGTATTTGGGTCTGAATTCATTACGATTTTGGATCAGCTTGACGTGAGCTTTGACCATCAAACAGACTATATAGTCAAAAATTATGATGGACATGCTGATATAATTGAAATCAAACGCACATCAACTCAAATTTGGGAAACGAACAGAGATCATTCTAATCTTGTACCCCATGCGGAATTGACTCGTGCTCTCACGCAACTAAACAACTATTTGTTTGATCTTGAACGTAAGATTGATAGTAAGGAAATGGAAAACAAGCTAATTAATACTGCTATTGCGAGACCCCGTGGTCTCCTCATAATTGTAGTAGTGAAGATTGGAAAGATGATGAATTTGCTGCTCAGCGACTTCTGAATGGCTCGTTAAGCAGTATGCAGGTTATAACGTATACCCAAGTTCTTGCAAGGGCACAAAATCTTCTTTGCCTTAACACGGAGTAGAACCGTGGATGAACATAACATGCATGAGTTAATATAGGGTCATTTATGACGCCAATCTATTTGAATTACAGGCACTAGAACATGTGCAATCCTTCAAGACAAAGAGTATCCATTCCGATCCCTCTTTCGAAGCCAGTTCACCCAGGCCGGCGACGAACTCCATTTGAGTATCCAGGTAAGCATTAAAACGAACAGTATATCGGGGCCAGTCTCTATCCGCATGATAGTCGTCCCGTATCTCCTTCGGAAAGCCAAAAGCGCCTATGTGTATATAGTTCATGCCATACTCCTGAACCAATGCAGCAAGGGATGCCTTTGAAAAGCCCGGCTTCCGACTGAGTGGCATCTGCCGAACATCCACCACCGTCTGCACCTCACCCGCTTTCAATAACAGCAAGAACCGCTCCCTGTCCAGGCCTTCATATCCAATCGTCATCAGTTCGTTCAAGATCAGTTTTCCGCAAAATGCCGTCACGAGTGGAGTATACCAGAAACCGGTTCCGGCTTTCTGCGATGCATAACACGCGAACACGATGGAAATGCATCGAATCCTGTAGGGCAGGTGCTCCGTCGCCTGCCGATTATAAATCCGTGCCGCGCCGATAATATGATCGGCACATAACCATTAACCGATGAAACCGATCCAAGTTTCAAATGAATCCCGTAGGGCAGGTGCTCCGTCGCCTGCCGATTATAAATCGGCCGTATAAATCAATTGGATCGGATGACAATCGAAAAACAACCGGCGGTCGGCGTTACATTTATCGGCATGGGACGGAGCCCATGCCCTACGAGGGCATGCCGATATTGGGAATATGAATGTGTGATCGATCAAATAGGCGGTGACGAACATAATGAACAATTCGCGTTACAAAAGTTATTCCTCGGCAGAAGCCGTGCCGACGAAACGCATCTTGCAGCACCCCACAAAACCCAACGTATTCTACCCGATACACCATCGCCCGATGCGCCATGCCGGTGTGAACTACGCCAATGCCCGGTTAATCTGTTTCGTCACCTTCAACGTGAAGACTGAATGCGGCCTGGAACTCGTTAATGACCTCGGTCATTGCACCTGGGACGCGCTGCGCGATGAAGTAGCCCGTATTGGCTGCCGTGTATATGCGGCGTGCCTCATGCCCGATCACGTTCACCTGCTCCTATCTCCGAGCGGAAACGGAGAAAGCATAAGCGACATAATCCGTCGAATCAAAACGCGATGCTGCACCGCAATCCGCCAGGAATACAGCAAATACCTGCTCTGGCAGACCTCGTTTTACGACCATATTTTAACCACTGCCGCACCTGAAGGCGACGAATTTCAAGCGATTATCCACTACATCATCACCAACCCTATCCGCGACGACCTCGGCGATGAATACCCGTTTCGATTGAACAACCCACCATAACTCGCTGCATCAAACCAACGTTCCCCACCATGCATCAATACTCAACACAGGTGCCAAACATCGGCAAGCCCCCGTAGGGCAGGGGCTCCGTCCCCTGCCGATGAACCTGACGTCCGGCCCCGATGAATGTAATGTCCCCCGCCGATGAACCTGACAATCACACCCGCATGTACGTTCTACAATATCATGATCGTACCGAGCAATTTATCGGCGCGGGACGGGGCCCGTGCCCTACGAATTTCGATGAATTATCGGCAGGGAAACACGGTTAACATGAGGGTGATACCTCGCAATGCCTTCGCAGATTCCTCGCAGATACGTCGTTCACGAGCGAAGAATCCGCCAGGTTATTGCAAAGACACTGCTTGGGAGACTGTCTGCGCACAACATGTTTGCCCAATATTGAGCCGATGAAAACATGTTGAAATCTAATCCTTATCCAACTTCGCGGTACGGACTTCGCGCGGAGATTCAGGCTGGCCGGGTGTATGAGGGAAGGGTATGCGTCCCTGAGTGAAGCTGTACCAGTTGATACGGCTGAGCCAGTACGGGTCTGCTTCGTCGATATGAGACCAGTTCAGTTTGGCCGATTTCCTCATCCAGTACCTGCCTTCCGCAGTTAGTTCGGATGGCGGCGGGTTGTGCTGGTCGAGAGGGATGTTGTTCGGAACATGGTTGTAGGGGGTAAGATCAGGCGTTTCATTAAAGCACGTCGTCAGCGGATGCGAGAGCGCATCGAACTGCGTCATAGGATCGAGGCCGAGAATCCACTCGATAGAGCGCAGCATGCTCGCTGTGGTGTAGAGATGCGAGTCGACTGCCTTCCGCTTCGTGTAGGGGCTGATCGCCATGAAGGGAACCCTATGACCATCTACATGATCCGGGAGCGCCTGTCCGTCATCCTCGATCACGAAGATGCAGGTGTCCTTCCAATGCGGCCCGTGCGAAATCGCCTCCACGATGCGTCCGAGGGCGAGATCGTTGTCTGCCTGCATGGCGCGCGGTGTGGGGTAGTCCGGGTTCATTCCCTCGGTGTGGTCGCACGGCAGACACAGGATCATCAGATCGGGCACACTGTTTTTGCGGCTGTAGGCTTCATACTCCTTCAGGAATGTATCCGCACGGGACTGGTCACTCTGAATCAGCGGCCAGTAGTGAACATTCGGGCAGATATAAGGTTTCAGTCCCGCAATCAGGGTGTTCGTAGTGTAGGTGAAGTGCTTCTGGCCCTTTTTGTAGTCCTCCCACGCCTCAAACCAGCTCTTCGGGCGTGCAGGTTCATAATGCGAAAGGTTTTCCGGGCAGTACTCCCCATAAACTCGTATCGATTTCCCCTTCTTCGCAGCTGCATCCCAGAGGCACCCGCCGGAAGAGAGCGACATCGCGCAGTCGCCGCCATCCGGATAGGTGCGGTAGCCCACGTAGAAGTGCTCCATATAGTCATTCGCAATCGACTGTGTCGACCAGGCATGGCCGTCTGCGCTGTTCGTTCCGCTCACATATCCATTGTCGAATAGCGTGAACTGACGTGCCAAAGCGCGGTGATTTGGCATGCCTTTTTCGCCGATAACGCACAGTTTAGGGTCGCCATTTCCGATTTCCATATCGCCATAGATCGAATCGTAAGTCTGGTTCTCCTTGATGATGTACAGAACATGTTTGATAGCCCCATTATAGACTGCCAGCTTTGGCCTCTCGAAACGCTCATTCCAGCGATTGTCCCGCGCCACGATCTCCGTCTCTGCTGCGAGGTCTTTCTTAAGATCGACCACCGTGACCGTCCCCTGAAAATCGTGCGGGCTGCCGGGATTGCCGACACGCGTATTCTCGACAGAGCCGTTACCCTTGCTGTTCAGAACGTAAGCGTATCTGCCATCCCGGCTCAGTTCCATCGCGCAGGGGAAGTATCCTGTGTGCCTGAAGCCGCGCACTTTCCCGGTTTTGATGTCCATCTCGGCTAGAGCGTTATCGCCGCCGTTACAGATATAGAGCGTGTCGCCGCGAATCGCCAGCGCATTCGGCATGGCCCCCACCACTTTCCTATCTCTCCACTGAACAGGAAAGGTGCCTGCCACTTTGCGCGATGCCACATCGATTTTGGAGATGGAATCGCTCATCGCGTTTGCGACATAGACAGAACTACCTGATACGGCCATCGCTGTCGGATGAATTCCCACCTCCACATTCGCCGTCTCACCGGTTTGCCTGTCTATGAGGCTTACGGTGCCGGTGGCTGCCGAGCCCTGCCCGTTGATCACGATATCCTCATCATCACTCTTCGCAGTGGCGTCGCCCGGCAGTGGTTTCCTGCCGCCCCAGTTGCTCACAATCAAAGTCTTCTCATCCGATGAAAGCTTCACCTCGTATGGGAGAGTCTGCGCTTTGAATTCCCTCACACGTTTCAGGCTGGCCATGTCCACTTCCACCACGGCATCGAGTCCCGCCGCCGCCACAAAGAGGGTTTTATGGTCACGCGTGAGGCACATGCCTCCCGGGCGGGCGTTCTGCTTTGATCCCTCCGGTACCAGCGAGATACGCCCCTGCTGCTCAAGCTGCAGGTCGGAGTAGTTGAACAGCATCAGATAGCCCTGATCCGTGCTCGCCACAAAACGCATTGCATTCGGCCACCAATCCGAGCCTCGGCGGTCATACGTCCACAGAAGCCCATGAAATCCAGCGCTTGCATCGCCTAGCGGGCTGCGCGAACGGGCCACCATGCCTGTCGGAGTGGAGATGAATACCTCCTTCTGGTTCAGCACCGCAAAGACATTCTCATCCGGATGCAGCGCAATATCACTTGGCCTGCCATTGAAAACGATTCCATCGCCTTCGATTCGCTGGCCGCTGCTCACCAGATAACTCCCATCTGCCTGCCTGCCCATGCGCGCGATCATGAGCCTGGCCGCTCCGAATGCAAATGTCAGCGCCGTGAGCAGCAGCACTGAAGTTACTAGACTAACTGATTTTCGTTGCATGTTGTTCCTGAATCCGTGGATTTATTGGGCGTGAGTGCCCGAATGGAATAGTTTGCTGTGAGGAATATCAACGTGCCTGGCGCTGCACTTATCGGCCAGGTATTCGCTGCGAACTACTATTCACCATAAATGCACAAAACTCCTCAACTTTTCAGGTGAGGAGTTTGCTATATAGAACGGATTGGTATACTGCGCCGTGTGAACTACTCGCGCATCGATTCCGGATCGAGGCCATTCTCTCTGCAGAACTCGACATAAGCAATCGGTGATATCTCAGAGGGTTTGATCTCGCTGCGGCCGCCCCAGAATGCGTTTGTGTAGGAGACTGGAATGCCGATCTTTTCCAGGTGCCTATCAATGGCGTATTTATGTTCCAGCACCACTGCTTTGTCGACACCATGCGCGACACCCATGATATTGACATTCTTGAATTCCGGGCCGCCTTCGCGCCAGTAGGCGTGCGTCATGATATGGAAACGGCCTACTTCCTGGCCCGCCTCGATCTCTCTGCCTGCGGGAACTGCCCAGTGAAACAGCCCGTTGTAGCGAGTCACCCGCTGATCGCCTGCAGTCGGCTTGACATGTTCCAGGAAGGTAGAGAACCTTCCAATCACTTTTCTGTCTGATAATGACTGGCTTACTCGAATGAAAGTCTCCATATCTACACCGGCTTCTTCCGCACGAGCTGCCCAGAGATCGCGGCATAACTCTTCCGGCTCAAACTCTCTTTTTAGTGCGACTAGCACTTTCCAGTCCAGCTCGCTAAGCTCTACGATCTCTGTATCAAGCACTTCGGCAGGCACTTCCGCATAGCTGCCTATCTCCAGCTCCCGGCGCCGGATGTGGCCCACCCCCAGCGCAAACAGCCGTTTCGCCGGCATCAGCAGGTAGGATATGGCCCCGATCTGTTCCTTGAGAAAGTCGGCATGTTTCACGAGCGAAAATCTCTGAGGCACTTTAAGCGTAGTCCATAGGCGGTAGTGCGATCCTGAAGTCACATTATCGGTAGATCGGATCACGACATGACCGGAGTAGGGGTCTTTTTGAAACAGGAAGTCGAACGCTGCATTCAGTTTCTCTTCCGGTATCTGCCACGCTACCAGCGAACCTTTTGCAAGGTTAGTCGCCATAAGCGTCTGCCGGACTCGGCGAATAGTATCCGCTTTCAGCATTTCAGTCACGCGCAGGATCACCTGATCGACGGGGACGCCGCACATTTCTGAGATTACGCCGAATGGGTCAGTCTGAAAGCCCTGAACCCTGTCTTCAGATACGGACAGGATAGCGGCGTTGACGGGGTCGTTTATATCTACTGGAACATCGATGGTTTGCATACCTATATTGTACCTCAAGCAGATTAATGCAGTATCAATCGCGCATGCGCTGCACGATTTCTGCATATATCTGCGCTGCTGTTTCGCAGTCCGTAAGAGTAGTGTGGCTGCCAAGTGAGAAGCGAACTCCGCTGGATGCCATCTCACGATCCAGCCCGATTGCTTTGAGCACATGTGATGGTTCGATCGAGCCGGAGGAACAGGCGGATCCACTCGAGACTGCAATACCCATTCTATCGAGATTCATGAGCAGTGTCGAGCCTTCCACGCCTCGAACAGACACATTCAGAATAGAGGGGAGGCTGTTTTCCCTGCTGCCATTGAACTGAATGTCCGGAACAAGCTCTTCTAACTTCGACTTGAGAACTTTCTTTAAGTTACTGATTTCTTTGGAAGCGCTCATTTTTGAAACCGCAGCAAGGGCGCATGCTTTGCCGAAACCGGCGATAGCAGGGATGTTCTCCGTTCCTGCCCGCTTTTCACGCTCCTGCGACCCTCCGAAAATCTGTGGGGAGAGTTTCGTACCCTGACGGATATAGAGTGCGCCAATACCTTTCGGCCCATATATTTTATGTGCGGAGAAAGAGAGAAGATCAGGCTGGAGAGCGTGTACATCTACGGGAAGCAGACCTGCGCTCTGGACGGCATCTGTATGGAACAGCGCGCCCATCTCATGACAGATTGCTGCGAACTCTGTGATCGGCTGGACGGTTCCGATCTCATTGTTGGCGTGCATTATAGAGACAAGAGCTGTAGAGGGTTTTATCGCATTTCTGAGATCTTCTGGTGAGATATTTCCTGCACTATCCGGCTGTAGATAGGTGACCTCGAATCCTTGCTTCTCCAGAAAATGTGCCGAGTGCAGCACGGCATGGTGTTCTATTGCGGAAGTAATCAGGTGATTTTTATGAGCGGGGGCGGACTGCATAGCTCCAATAACGGCTAGATTATCGGACTCGGTGCCTCCGCTGCTGAAGTAAATCTCTGCGAAGTCTGCTCCGATCAGTTCGGCGGTTTGTTCTCGGGCCGTATCCATAGCGGCTCGGGCGGCTCTTCCGAAACTGTGTATACTCGAGGCATTGCCGAAAGACATGGAGCCATCCATATACGGCAGCATGGTTTGAAGCACTTCTGCATTTAATGGCGTCGTTGCTGCATAGTCGAGATATAGCGGCGAGTTGTTTTGCATCATTCATCATTATAGCACCTCTCGTTCTCGATGCGGGATAAGCCATTGCCGGGATCAGGCAGCTTTAGTTTATCCCGCACCAGTGTTGGTAAATTGGAATGGATTATTGAATCTGGATTACCTTAATGTCATGGTTTGCAGAGTGTTCGAAGGGGGCGAAAATCCAGCTGTATTGTAGGCGTAGACCTTATAGAAGTAAGTCGTGTTTGCTGTCAGCCCTGTATTGGTATAGGTAGTTACACCAGGTGCAAGAGTGGCTATCAGTGCGTATCGCAAATTATTGATAGAGCGATAAACCTTCACACTCGTCGCATTGGCAGCGTTGTTCATCCATCTTATTGCTAGAGCATTTCGACCAAACTTTATCACTCTCAGTTCGGAAGGCGCTGCAGGAAGCGTCACCAGATAGTCGTTATTGTAGGTGAGGTTATCGAATTCCCCGTAAACTGCTACCGATCCATTTCCATTTTGCGAGGAAAACTGTACATATTTTATATTTGCCGTGCTGGAGTGTATAGTAAGGGTTTGATAGGAACCGTAGTTGGCCTGCGAAGCGGTTAACGGGTAGTAAGCAATCCCAATAAAGTTGTTGTTGGCATCGAAAGCCTGTAGGAATGGTTTGTTGATAGGAGTGCCGAAGTACTCCGGCGGAAGCACTGCTGCGGCGTCGATGCTGACTGTTGATTGAGGATTAGCGAACGTCGCCTGAATGCCGCCATTCCTGCGGTCGAAGAATGGGAGCATCCCTGAAGGAAAAGGCGATACCACATTAGGCGCCGATGCTGCAAATGCGCCGGCGTTTGCGGCATAGACATTCGTTCCATTTCCATTTACCAGCGAAAACTGAACATCCGCATAAATGTTATTGATTATAGTGCCGGACGGAACGCTATCGAAGTTAACGGTTGTGGCGGCCTTTACGGCGAGCGGGGTAGTCAGAAGGCCAATTACGAAACAAAATCGGTTCCAAGATGTGTTCATTGTGGAATAATCCTTTTTCAGCGTGAGAGTATTCAGAAATACAGGATATTCTTGATAAATCCATCCGATCAACACCTGTATTTTCTGAACCAGTTTACAGGGATTATGATAATCTATCGATCCAATCTATGAGATGATGCTTTGCACCTTCGGGCTGTGTAATGATGCACACATCTTTTGGATGGAGCACTCAGTCGTGGTTAAATCATGGAAAATTGCAGATAGTTGATGGTTGCAGCCGATAATTTTAATAGCAGCAAAATATTTTCTTTTTTGCTGGACACCCTGGAAGTAATCGGTTATAATTGAGCACTATCAAATAGTCCTATCTTTGTAAAGGCAGGATCGCATGTCATCTATTAAAAAAATAATGCAAGAATCTACACTAAGCCTCCTTCAAAATCGACGTAAACTCTTTCTCACTTTATCATTTCTTACAGCAAGTTATTCAATCACTATCGCTTCTGTATCCCATGCTGCCGATCTGCATCCGGTAATTTTGCATGTCGGCGCAAAGGAGTACGTATCTAAATCTCCATGCCTATCCGATGGCCAGGAGGTCTACGTACCTCTGGATGTGCTGAAATCTGTCGGCGGAGAGTACCGGCTTCATAAAAGCGGGGATTCCGTTTTCTTTAAACCTGCTCATAGCGCCCATGAGTTCGAATTAGGTGTTGCGCGCCCTAAAGGGGAACCAATGATCGTCCTGGCGGATGCTGCACGGTGCCTCCAGGCTGCCATTATCAAGCCGCCGGTCAGTGGTCAGAATCCCGCTTCTGAAACGGTTTGTCTCCTGGCCAGCATTCTGAATGTGAAGGTTCAGAATGGGGGTTTGAATATTACTACCAGTTTTCCTGTGCCTTATCATGTACACATGCTTTCGGAGAATCGTCCTGTTCGCGGATATGTCGATGTCGATGGAACGGTGATCCCGGACAAATTTAAGCCGGACAGCCTGCCTATTTTAGAAAAAGTAGGAAAACGAATCTCAATCGCTCAAAACAGCGTTGAAGTTTCCAGAGTAGTTGTTGAGTTGTCAGATGGCGCTGCCTTCGATAGTGGGGAGTATTCTAAAAACAGTTCGCTTCAGATTGCAGTTCTGGCACAAAAATCTAAACAGCATTTCTCCGACAAGCCCAAATCGGATTTGGATGCCAAACCTACAGCTGCGATCGCCGCTAAGCTGCCGGATACAAAATCTATAACTTCTCCTGAGCTTAAGGGAGTAGATGCTCCAACTAAGGGCGCACTTCCGCGTACCCAAATTACTGGTTCCCTGGATGATCCTGCTCCGTTGGTAACTGCTCCCTCAGGTGCCGGCGCCGATTTGTCCAATCCAGATCATTCCCCTGCAAACCCTGCCTCCAGTACTGCGGCCGCCGGTAATCCCAATTCTGCGGAATCTATTCGTGGTAAAAGACCATCACGAGGCGGTAAATCGAGATTAGATTCTGTTCTGCCAGTAGATATTCATAATTTAGTATTGCGGGCTGAGAGCGACCGATTGATGAGGCTGGATATCGCGACCAGCGGACGGTCCGCGGCGTTTATGCACTACTCACCAGATTCATCTCAGCTTATTGTGGACGTTCCTAACGCAACACTGCGCCTAAATTCTGCGGATGCGATGGAACAGCAGACCAACCATCCCTTAATTACCGGACTGCATGCCTCGCAAGTTCAGCTGTCTCCTCCGATGGTGCGCATAGCTCTGGATATGTCTCGTGTAATCGGATTTAGTGTCTCTCAGTTCAACGACAGACTCTCGGTAGAACTTCGCCTTCCCACCAACGCAACGGGCGCTCTGGCAGATAAGCTCATTGTGATAGATCCGGGACATGGTGGTTCCTCATCAGGCGCACTCGGGAGAGGCGAGGGAGTGTTCTACGAAAAGGACGTCACTCTTGCTCTCGCATTAAAACTTAGAAAAGATCTGGAAGAATGCGGCGCGCGAGTGGTGATGACGAGAGATTCTGATATCGATGTCCCTCTTTACGACAGGCCGCGATTAGCCAATCAGATTGGTGCAGACCTATTTATCAGCATTCATAACGATTCTAATGGCCGTTCCAATTCTGCCTCTGGGACCAGCACGTACTACCATCTGGGAGATCCGAACAGCCGTGCACTAGCCGCCTGCGTTCAAAAAGAGGTCGTTGCTGTCAGCGGACTGCCTAGCCGTGGCGTGCTTTCAGACGGTATAATGTATCATAATGGCTTCGCGGTGCTTCGAGTGAGTAAAATGCCAGCAGTGCTTTGCGAAGTTGCGTATATAAATAACTCGCGTGACCGAGCTGCCCTGACGAGTTCTGAGTTTCAATTGAGAGTGGCGCATGCAATGTGCGAAGGGCTGAGGAATTATGTGGAAGGTAATCCCAGGACGGCCTCGATACTGCCGGTAAAACCGGCTAAAACAATTCGAGTGGCATCAGAACCTGAAACCGCGGATCCCGCAATTCAGCTTCCCGTCAGCCTGGAAAAGTAATCGGGCTGCCCTGCAAGTTAAGAGAAGTATGATGATCATAAATAAAACTACAATATCTGTGCTGATTTGTTGTTCATTACTGGCGTCTTTTTATGGATGTTCTCCAAAAGCTTCCCCGCAAAATCCAGCTGCTGTCAGCGGCCCTGTACCGATTTCATCCCCTGCAAACGGTACAGGAGACAGCAAGACTGCTTCCTCTTCAGATGATAAAACGATTCAGGATGCAGTAGAAAAGATGCTGGTTTCTGAAAAAAATGCGAGCTCCTCTCCGATTCCTAAAGGCAGCGAACTTCGAAGCGCTATGCTGAAGGGCGATGTTTTAACCTTAGATTTTAGCCAGGAATTCAATTCACTTGCGGATGCGGGCGACACAACTGAATCGGAAGCACAGAAAAAAATAGTGGATACAATACGCAGTTTTCCTGCTGTTTCAAAATTGAGAGTAACTGTGGAAGGAAAGCCATTCAACAGCCAGAATACGGACTGGAATACGCCGTTTCCTGTTCGGCTGAGCGAGGCCGAACCAGGAGAAGTTACAAGGTCGAGGCGTGATTCGGGGAATTTGCGTTGAGAACAATCCTCGATCTGCACAAAGCTCCCATTGGTGTTTTTGATTCTGGGCTGGGCGGCCTCACTGTTGTTCGACAGATTCAAGAGCATTTACCCCGCGAAAATATTCTCTACATAGCAGATCAGCTGCACGTTCCCTATGGGGGAAGGCCGCTGGAGGAGATAAAGGGTTTTGCCAGCGATATCAGCCGCAGTTTGATTAGCAGTGGCTGTAAAGCGATTGTGATGGCATGCAACATCTCTTCAGCGGTGAGTCTCAAGTCTATTCAAACCGACTTTCCACACTTGCCAGTGATTGGTGTTATTCATCCCGGCGCGGAAGCTGCATCCAAGTCCACTAAAAATGGCCGCATAGGAGTTTTGGCTACACAGGGCACCGTTCTAAGCGGAGCCTATACTGCTGCCTTTGCATCTATCAATGATCAATTCCAGGTTACTGAGGCTGCCTGCCCGAAATTTGTGCCGCTGGTGGAGAATGATCAGTGCGGTACCCAGAATGCACTTGATGCAGCAGAAGAGTATATGGCGCCGCTCATTCAGGCTGGAGTTGATACTGTGGTATTGGGATGCACGCACTACCCTTTTCTGCTGTCTGCCATTCGTGCCATCGCTCCCGAAATGAACTATATAGATCCAGCGGTTAGCGCTGTGAAAAACTTGATTACATTGCTCGAAAGTCATCATTTGAGAAATGATTCGTCATTAGAGTCTCACTGTATCTTAAGTACGACCGGTGATCTTTGTCAGTACAAAGCGCAAGTGTGTCGATTTATGCCCTCTCCTTACCACTATGAGGAAATTGTGAGTACCATTATCCAGGATGGAACTTCCTCCCTAATCCGGCTATTTGCCGGTATCCTGTAAATCATACTGTATTAACCCCATCATTATATATGGAATATCCTAGCAGATGCGATAGGAGATGACCGCAAGGAAATCTTTGCTTCGTAAGAATTTCTGCAATGCTGGGGGATACATAACTAATGCCACGTGATATACCTGTCTGTAATGGTAAACTGCTTGTTGCTTTTGATGAGAAATATAATCTCAGAGAGCTTTTCTTTCCTCATGTTGGGCAGCATAATCACACTTTAGGATATCCCAGCAGGTTTGGTGTGTGGGTGGATGGCCGCCTCTCCTGGACATGCGATGATGGTTGGGAGCGATCGTTAAAGTATGAAGAGGATACGCTCGTCACCAACGTAACACTGGTGCATCGTGAACTAGGGCTGAGGCTCGTCTGCCACGACTGCATCGATTGCAATCTGGACATCTATCTGCGCAAAATCGAGATTGAAAATCTGCAGGGCGGCGAACGAGATGTTCGTTTGTTCTGGCATCAGGATTTCAATATTGCCGGCAGCCGTGAAGGAGACACCGCCTACTATGATCCCGCAACACGGTCACTCATACATTACAAAGGCCAGCACTGGTTCCTGATCAACGGTGGCAGTGAAAGTGACTGGGGATTGTCGAGCTACGCGACAGGAATTATTGGCCATCACAAGGCACAGGGTACCTGGCGAGATGCGGAAGATGGCTCGCTGGGCAGAAATGCAATTGCTCAGGGAAGTGTCGATTCGGTGGGTCGCGTCATGGTGAAAGTCCGTGATAAAGCAACAGCTTATTACTGGCTGTGCGCAGGCCATGACCTGGAACAGGTCACGCAGATGGATCATGAACTGCGGGAGTTGGGACCTGAAACCATTTTAAACCGGGTGCGAAAGTACTGGCAGTTCTGGGTGACAAAAGGGGATGCCGCTCCAGAGATTCCAGATGACATTACACGCGCCTATCGCCGGAGCCTGCTGGTTTTGAGAACCCAGATAGATAATGATGGGGCCATTCTGGCGGCAAACGACTCCGATGTGCTGCAGTATAACCGGGATTCATATTCCTACATGTGGCCTCGTGATGGAGCGCTTGTTGCTCAGGCGCTCGATTTAGCAGGATATCATGAGGTGACGAGGCGATTCTTTACTTTCTGTTCTCATCTGCTGGATCCGCGAGGATTTTTCTGGCATAAATACAATCCAGATGGCAGTGTTGGCTCTTCCTGGCATCCCTGGGCAGATCGAACGGGCAGTCTTCAGCTTCCGATCCAGGAGGATGAAACGGCGCTGGTACTGTTTGCGCTGGGTGAGCATTTTGACCGCTGCTGCGATGTTGACTATCTGCGCGGGGTCTACCGCACACTGGTTGAGCCGGCTGGAGATTTTCTTGCGGGATTCCGTGATGGTGGAACCGGCCTGCCCGATATGTGCTGGGACTTGTGGGAGGAGCGTCGGGGCATTCATACCTTTACGGTAGCAAGTGTGTGGGCCGGCCTTACCGCGGCAGCGAAATTTGCGAATATTTTTGGCGATACGGAGCGAGCTACGCGCTGGACTGAGGTCGCGGAGGCAATTCGCAAGGCAGCCGATAAGCATCTATTCGATACAGAACTGGACAGGTATCTCCGTGGAATCAGCGTGGACCATGGTGTAATTACTCAGGATGAGACAGTCGATGCCAGCGTAGCCGGGCTGTTTATGTTCAAATTCCTCTCACCGGAGGACCCACGTCTCATTGCGACAATGGAGAAATTGGAATCGCGGTTGTGGGTGAAAACATGGGTAGGAGGAATGGCCAGATATGAGCGGGATTCTTACTACTCCTCCACTGAGGATACCGAGAATGTGCCCGGAAACCCGTGGTTTTTATGCACGATGTGGCTGGCTCAGTGGCAGATACTGAAGGCTAAGTGCGAGAGCGATCTGGAAAAACCTACGGCGCTGCTGCGGTGGTGCATGGATCATTCGCTGGAATCTGGTGTACTCGCGGAGCAGATCAATCCATTCAGTGGCGCGCCGATTTCAGTATCGCCATTAACCTGGTCTCATGCCACATTTGTGGCCACCGTCTGCCAGCTTCGTGATAAGCACCGTGAAATCAAATCGAATAGCCATGGGAATGAAAAGGTATCCTGGAAGCTTCTCACAAATGGTAAAAGTGCGCCTGTAATGGTGTAGTGAAAGCGGGAGACTGGAGTTTATCTAGTCTCCCATTTTCATGTATGATTTATGATATGAATAATCTCTATAATTCAACTCGGCATTCAGAGAATTATTTAAGTTATATTGGTGTGTTATAATCGTTTCCGAATGGGACAGATTCAATGTCGTCGTGGCCTATGGATTGGTTCGAATAACCGCATAGTCGAGCTGGTAGGTGCTTCCGGTCGGCCAGCATATTGCGAGGGATGGGAACATCGATGGCTGCTGCCTGGTCGCCTAGCTGGAATGTTGTTCTAAGATTTCAATTATCTCCTTAAGATCTGATGGCGAAATATCAGGACGTGTTTCGAGACGTCGTTTGGCTATATCTATTGCCTTTAAATTTCTTGCGTTTTTTATATCTACATCTGCACCTTTTTCAAGTAGATATTTGACGACTGCAACTTGGCCTTTTGAAACGGCATACATCAAAGCAGTCGAATCTCCTTCACCGGACTTATTAATGGGGGCACCAAGTTCTATCAGTCGTCCGATCAATGTCAAAGGTGCCTCATACTCCACTGCAAACACTAACGGTGGATTCGGTTCGATGCTCGAATGTAGTTGTGAAAGGCTTGCACCTTCCTGCGCTAGGCGTTCGACTGCTTTCCAATCCTTCATAAACATTGCATGCCAAAAGTCATCATGCAACTTATTCGAGCGCGCGTTCCGGCGCAACCAGTTAATCAATCCCATGATCAGTTCCCCGCGGATTGGCTCCGATGCCTCTCGCAACTTCCAATTATTAGGTACTGCCAGCAGGCCAGGTAGTGGTTCCAGTGTTCTTCATAGTCACGCTCATCTGGTACTGCTGTCCGGCCAGCATATTGCGAGGGGTGGAAATATTTTGTTATATCACTGAGTTACTGAGGTTTAGAAACGGGAACAGTCCAGATAGCATTTTTGTATACAAAGCTCAGATGCTTTCCATCCGGTACCCATCTTACCCCAAGAGCGAATGTTGCGGTCTCATCTAAAGAAGTAGTCAATTGGCCTATTTCACGGGCCATACTGCCGTCTAGATCGCTTATCCATATACTCTTTGCGTAGGCATTATTTCTACGATCAGCGACCCATGCAATCTGTTTCCCATCGGGTGAAAGCTGCGGAAAACCAGGGTCTACCTCTGTATCAGATGGAAATGGAATACTTATGGTTTGAACTGGTGCGCTTCTTTTACCGAGTTTCCATTTTATTATTTTTACTTTATTCGTCTCATTACTATCGGTCAAAAATAGCCAATACAATTCATTATTCTGTTTAGTCAACATCACACTATCCAGACCATCACTATCGATTAAAGAACTTTTAAAACGAATTGAGCTTTGTACTTTACCATCCAACCCTCGCACTTGCACAATAGCCATATGACTTTTTTTCCTAGTATCGATAGCAAGCCATTTTGAGCTATCTGGTATCCATGCAATTGATTCCTGAAACTGAAAAAGCTGAAATCTCTTAGTGCCGTCCAATTTGCAGCCATAAGTCCCATACTTGTAGCCATTTTCAGCCACGTCATTTACCCACAATAACCATTTACCATCCGAAGACATTTCTATTACATCAGTTAGTCCTGCAGCTGATTTATTAAACCACTTCGATATTTTTTCAAGATATATTTCCTTTTTCGTTACTACATCTCGCAAACAAATCTGAGTAAAGTTTGCATTTCCCTTTCGAGCTTTATCCCGAAGTATAAGGAGTTTATCTTTAGTGGCCCAGCAGTATACACGCCCATTTAAGTATCGTATATCTGTGCCTGAGAGCGGCGCAATTCTGGTTGCATTTTTCAGCAAGGATGGTTCTTCTGCGAGGCATGGCAACGAGAAAATCAGGAAGCAGAGCAGAAATTTTAGCTTCGATAGCATACATCATATTCCATTCGGTCAATTACGGAAAGTATATCGAGAAAGAATTTCACGTGTAGTTAACTTGAAATAAGCGCTGTGAAACCTTCTTGCGTGAAATGATGGTCGTTGGTAAGCACTTCTTTCAGCTTTTCCTGTCGGCAAGTGTTCATGGAGATGCAATCCTTGAGGCTGTACCCTTTGTCAGCACGCCGCTCGTAGAGATCGACTCCATTTAAGAAGGATTGATGAGTTTGAGAAATAACCCTCACGTTCTCATCGTTTAATACATCACGAACTGTCTGGACGGCTTCGAGTCGATTATGACGGCCTAATCCTGACATACCAGTTAAGAACTCCATGAGGACTTCATCAGTGGTTACGATCTGTAGTATGCCCAATGCAGAGGTCGATATTTGAACAAGATCGTACCATTGGTCTGCAGGATTGGAAATAGCAAGCCAATAGAACGTATCTGCGAAGACGCGTTTCATTTTTTAGGCCAGCCATAAATGTAGTGGTCGTGTTGCTCCGCTAAATCTGTTGGCATTTTAGCGCGTTCTTCTGGCGGCATTTCGTTCGCCATAGCTATAAGTTTCTCTGATATGCTGAGTTTGCGCGTTGATATCTCTTGTGTTGTTTCGGCAGGCGATTCCAGTGTCCGCAAGGTCACATGCAGACGCTGTCCGGCAAAATCAGCAAGGCGCTCCTGAATCTCCTCAGCAGTACCTTCAATATCGAGTAAGAGTGTAGACATTTCACACCTCCTGAGACTATTATACCGTAATCAATAGAATGAGCCCTAAATATCAATGAAGCCAGATTAGTGACTGGAGAATTCCGTTTTGGCAGCTTATTCATAAGAAGTATTCGGGTATGATCGGAATAGCCTGGCAGCTAAGTTCGGTGGCGTTTAAATCAGAGCAAATAATACCGAATGCGGGTTCGTCTTTACATACTGCTGCCTTAAAAATCCACTTTTTATCACGAGCGATCAATGCATCATGAGTATAACTTGACGCATCCGTTTCCCTTATTAACCCATTTGATAATTTTTAGATATAGGCTTATTCATCTTCTGGATCGGACACAACTGTCAAGGCTGTATTCTTGCGATCGAGTATCCGAAGCAAGATATCATTCAGATTAATTTCGAGCGCGCTGCGTGTTTCGATATATACCCATACCAAATTCACCACCAGTTGATTTCTGAACTTAATGACTTTGTGGAGCGAGGCCATAATAGGTGCTGTAGATATGGGTTACCTCCGTAAGAAGCTTTTCAGCTGTGGGTGCTTTGCCTGCGAATCGGCGAACATCCATTTTGGAAAGATCGAGACCTGGCTTGCCTACTACGATCCACTCCGCCAGCATCTTTCCCACTCCTCCTGCGCCTGATACACCATGCGCACAGAACCCGCATGCCGTCCAAAAACCTTTCACTTCGGCAGCTTCTCCCATGATAAATTCGCCGTCCGGAGTAAAAGATTCCAGTCCGTTCAGTGTTCGCTCGATAGCAGCGTTTCGCATCAAGGGGACACGTTTGCAGGCACCATCCATCAAACTCTTGAAGTGAACGGAGTCGAAAGTCTGTTTCGTGGGGTTATCATTATCCGGGATAGAATCGACCGCAAATGGACGTGGATCGTGCTCATATCCACCCATCGCAAAGCCCTGTCCATCCTGACGGAAATAGACGAGGTTGTCCGGATCACGCATGTTGGGGACGGGATTCTCTGGATCGAGTTCAGGAATCGTTTCAGTCCAGATAACTTGATGCTGCATGGGTAATAAAGGGATTTCGACACCTGCCATCCGGCCAATGCGTGGAGACCAGATACCGGCGGCAGCCACGACAATCTCCGTGCTGATATTTCCTTGATTTGTGTGCACTTTCTGGATTCGCCCATTCACCACTTCTATCCCAGTCACCCTGGTTTGTGGATATACGGTAACCCCTCGATCTCTGGCTGCTTTGTTCAGCGCTTCTGCTAGAATAGGGGCACGCGCCGATCCATCCGTAGGAAGATAGAGCGCACCTTCAACACCGGCAATATCCATTTGAGGAAATAGCCGGTGAGTTTCGGCTGGGCCAATCAGTTCCGCCTCCAGGTCCACCTGCTTAGCGAAAGCTGCCTGTCGGGTTATCTCAGCCAGCCGTTGTTTAGAAGAGGCGAGGCGGAGACTTCCTACCTCGAAGAACCCTGGTTCACCTTCTACTCTCAACGATCTATAGAGATCGACACTCTCCATTAGCAGCCTGGTGAGGCTCGAGGAAGTTCGCAGCTGACCGACGAGACCGGGAGCGTGTGAAGTGGTCCCGGAAAAAGGCTCCCCCTGCTCAAGGATGACAAGATCCTGCCAGCCGAGTTGAGCAAGATGGTAGGCGATACTGGAGCCGGCAATGCCGCTGCCGATGATGACGGCTCGTGCTTGTTGATGCATATAATCATTCTTTCGAGGCTGCAGTAATCGCCAGCCAATCTGTGAAGTAAGGTGCGTTGGATGCGTTCAGCGCCCGGTTCAGATAGTAGACGCCGGATTCGGCAAAACCATGGTCGAGTTTGGATACGCCGGACTGCAGGAAATACCAAAAAGCTTCGCGCAGGTCAGAAACGATGCGCATCAGCTCCACGCGAGCGATATGTTCTGGTCGAATTTCTCCAAAATAGTCGTTGAGAAGTGCGGCAACCTGGTCCGAATTATACAGTAAGAAAGCAGTCAAATTCCCCAGATCGTAGAACCGATCTCCCATACCTGCATACTCCCAGTCTATCAGTTGTATACTCTTCCCATCGTCAATCATATTTCCCAGCACCAGGTCGTTATGGCATGGAACCAGATTATTTACAGGCATTAAAGCTGATTCAAGACGGTCCATTAAGGCGAGCCCTTCATGAAGATTAGACGGGAAATGGACGCGTCGTTCCATCGATTTGGCGTGAAAGGTGTGCACGGATTCGAAGGGAGAGAAAACTCCTGGGAATGCTGGTCCCGCATGACATCGACGCAGAGCGAGAGCAATACTTTTTCGAATTCGAGGTTCGGGTGCCCCGTCTTCGGAGAGCGCCTCCCCATGCACGAATTTTGTTACGAGGGCGGGTTCGTCCGGCAGAAAGCAGATGACCTCCGGCCCGATACCAATTTGGGCGGCGATGGTTGTGCAGATAAATTCATGCTGTCTGTCGATACCAAGCAGGTGTGTGTCTGCCCCGGGAATCCGCAGAACAAAACTGTCCTCATCAATATCGATGCGGTAGTTTTGGTTCGTCAAGCCTCCAGGAAGTGGATTAATCACCGCTTTGACAGCCTCCCAGCCAGGAACTTGATGAATTATTTGTAGTATTTGAGACTTTTCCACGCCGCAATTATAAGGCAGAATGTGCCTGCTAGTCAATAGACCTGCTCGTGACTATCTAAAACCGAACAGAAGGACCAAGGTAATTTGTAAGGTTTAGCCATCTGTTTCGATCTTATAAATACGATTTACTTTCGACACTTATTTTGTGTGAAGCTTGTACTGAGGGAATCGCAGGAATAGAAACAGTTGGAAGAGAATAGTAAAAAGCCATTCATTCAGTCGATGGTGATTTATTTATCTGCAATGGGGAGAGAACGAAAATGTCCAGAATTGATGGCCGTGGCAGCGGACAGATGCGGCCGGCAAAAATAACACCGGGCTTTATGCCCAATGCGGAAGGTTCGTGCCTCATAGAGATGGGCAATACCCGGGTGATTTGCACGGCCTCGGTAGAAGATAAAGTGCCTCCGTTCCTGAAAGGCCAGGATAAAGGATGGGTGACGGCTGAATACGGAATGCTTCCGCGCGCAACACATACCCGAACTATGCGCGAGACCAAAGGCGCAGGCGGACGAACTATTGAGATACAGCGCCTCATTGGCCGCAGCCTCCGCACTGTAGTTGAGATGCCCGTTTTGGGAGAACGAACCATCTGGATCGACTGCGACGTTCTGCAGGCTGACGGTGGAACGAGATGCGCTTCGATTACAGGAGCTTACGTCGCCGTTGCACAGGCATGCCAGAGTTTGCTGAATAGAAAGCTTATAAATCGGTTGCCGATCATTGCAAAAGTAGCCGCGATCAGCGTTGGGGTGCTGGGTACGGATGAACTTCTCGATCTCTGCTATGAAGAGGATTCCAAAGCTGCCGTCGATATGAACGTGATAATGACCGATAAAGGGCGCTACATAGAAGTGCAGGGCACTGCCGAACAGACTCCATTTGACAGACCCAGGCTGAACAGGCTGCTGGATATTGCACAGGTAGGGCTGGATCAGCTTTTTGCCCTGCAGAATGCTGCCCTGGAAAAACTAAAGTGACTGCTCTCAAAACACTTTTGATTGCTACTACCAATCCTCGAAAATGTAAAGAGATGGAGGAGATACTCTCTGCAGCAGATCTTGATTTCGAACTGAAAACTCTCATCGACTACCCAGATTATCCGGATGTGGAGGAGACAGGGGAGACATTCGAGCAGAATGCCCTCCTAAAAGCAGAAGCCGCATTCAAGCATACCGGCCTGCCTAGTATTGCCGATGACGGCGGCCTATGCATCGATGCGCTCGATGGGCAGCCTGGTGTGAAATCGCACCGCTTTCTGGGAGAAAATACCTCTTTTCCGGATAAGATGACCAAAATTCTGGACATGATGCGAGATGTGAAAGGCCAGGATCGAAGCTGCAGATTTCAGTGCTGTGTCGCGATTGTAATACCCGGGGCTGCTTCATTTATTGCTAAAGGCACCTGCGAAGGAATGATAGCAGAGGAGATGCTTGGTAAAAATGGTTTTGGATACGACCCGATTTTCTTCCTGCCTGATACAAAGAAACATATGGCGGAACTAACTCCCGAAGAAAAGCATCGTATCTCTCATAGAGGCAAAGCGCTTGCAGCGGCTGCAGAATACTTAAAACAATGCAAGTGAACTCTTAATATCCCTTTATGAGGCATTATTGAAATCAATAACTGATCTGGCAAAAAGGATTTATGGTTATTTTTCCAGGATAGCCAATTCCTTTTCGGAGCACCAGTGCAGCCTGATGGCCAGCGCCTGTGCTTACTGTACTCTGCTATCGCTTCTGCCGCTCCTTATTGTTGGAATTTCGGTTCTGGGTTACGTGATGGGTGGTTCAAAGGATACACTCAGCCACGTGATGACTGCAATCCGAGGTTATATTCCCATCAATCCTAATTTTCTTGAAGTTTCGTTGCAGCGAGTTCTCGCAGATCGGGGACTGATCGGATTTTATGGTTTGATAGGGCTTTTTGTATCAGCACATCAAATATTTCTATCCCTGATGCCGGCAATGGATATTATCTGGGGAGTAAAAGAGGATCGAAGCTGGATTCGCCAGCGCGTCATAGCAGTTGGGCTAACTATAATAACCCTGCTTTTGCTGGGTGCTGATTTAGCTGTTTCCGCACTTATAGCCTACTTGGAAAACGTAGATATCCCGTTAATCAACCAGAAGTTCGGCAATCCACTCTTAACTAAAATCAGCATCGGCTTGATACCGCTGATAATTACGACATTCCTGTGTGCTTACCTCTATCGCTCACTTCCAGATAGACATATTCCCTGGCGATCTGTTCTTACAGGAGCGGCTGTAGCAGCAGTACTCTGGGAGATTACCAAGATAGGTTTCGGTATATTTCTGCAGCACGTACATAGTTATGACAGGTTGTATGGCTCTCTCAGCAGTCTGGTAATTCTAGTTGTATGGACCTACTACTCTATGGCTATTCTTCTGCTTGGCGCGGAAATCGCAGCCGATAGTGCGCACCATGCAGGTAAGAAAAAACTTGATGGGAGCAGTATCAAGCCGGCTCCTCAATCTCCGGCTTAAGATGATGTTTCAGCCACAGGCCCGCTCCGGCTAATATTATTAAACCAATCACAATATCTGCACCATGGAAATATTTTTTAAGCGCTTCCAGATGAGAGGCGAACTGAATACCAATGTGAGCCAGGAAGTAACACCAGGGTACAGAACCCAGAAATGAAAGAAATAGGAAGTATCCGAACGGCATTTTTGCAATGCCCGCCGGTAAAGATATGAACGTCCTTACTACAGGCAGCAGGCGCGCGATGAACACTGCCGCAGGCCCCCTTTTGGCGAACCACTTTTCAGCGTTATGCACATCTCTTCTCTTAAGAAGAATGTACTTTCCATATTTAAGAATCCACTCTCTGCCGCCAGTCGCTCCCACCCAATAAGCCAGTGCGCTGCCTAATGCACAGCCGAGAGCGCCTGCCAGTGCCACCAGATGGATATTCATTGGTGACCGAGGAGCAGCAAAAGCAACCAATGTGAGAGATCCCGCGAAAGGCATGATAACTTCGCTGGGAAGAGGAATACAGGCGCTTTCGATAGCCATCAGCAATACTATTCCAGCATATCCGCCGCTATTAATGACTCCCTTTATCCAGGTTCCCAGAATGGTGAGTATATGTTCCAAAAAGTAGTCCTTCCAAATCTGATTGAATATTAAGAATTCAGTGTGTTTTCATAAGGCTGGCCGCTCATCGATTCCCAATCGATGCCTGGTTTTGAATCCATCTTGTTGATATGTCTATTGCTTCCTGCGCGCACATAGAGTTCGGCTACACGGCGGATCATAACCTCCGGAGTAAACTGTCGTGCATTATTTTCTGCGTTGATGCTCATCGATTCTCGCAAAGTATGGTTCGTTAGAACCTGAAGCAGTCTGGAGGTAAAAGCCTCACAGTCCCCAGCAGCAATTCGAAAACCGTCTATTTCATCCTGAACATGTTCAGGAGCTCCACCGGCATCGATGACGATGCTGGGCACACCCGCAGCGCGAGCTTCACCGATGACAAGACCCTGCGTCTCGGATGGTGAAGGAAAACAAAAGACGTCTGCAGCAGCATAGAGACTGTCCATTTTTTTCCTTGGGGTAGGCCCGAGAAATCTTATACTGGACGCAATTTCCATGCTCAAGGCCATACTTTCCAATTCTTCCTGATTGGGACCGCCTCCCGCAATGAGCAGCATAGCCTCAGGTAAAACTTTGAGCAGATTTTTTAGCGCTTCCAGTAGAAATCCAACGTTTTTCTCCTTTGCCAGCCGTCCCGCGTAGAGCATAACCGGAGTGTTTGGAAGAATACAGAGTTCGTTCCGGGCAGTTTCTCTTGCAATTTTCCCAACGAGTTCTTTGGAAGGAAGCGGAATTCCTGTTGGGATTATCTCTATGGGACTTGTAACTCCCAGAGCGGCGAGCGCATTACCAGCAACTTTCGAAGGACATATGATCGCAGCACATCGATTATAATACCATTCCAGATAGTGCTGAATCATTCTTTCCGTTACTGTTTCCGGTAAAAATGGAAGGTAGTGGCTGTATTTAGTATATAAAGTATGGAAAGTGGAGACAATGGGCACGTCTCTGCTAATTGCCAGATTAGCGCCCGTGAGGCCCAGCACAAACGGTGTGTGCGTATGTACGATATCCAGTCTCAAACGATTAAAGTGTGTGGCCAGCGCTATTCTGGGAATGAAAGGATAGGCTAGTGGATACTCCTTGTTGAACATGGAAACAAAAGCTGGAAACCGCATTACGTTAAACTCGGGCTCGCGCTTCTGCAGATGTTCCGGCGCAAATACCCAGACTTTATGTCCTTTTGATCGCAAGCCTGAAATCAGTGTCAGTACAGAAGTGGTCACTCCGTTTTGTACTGGCTGGAAGCTTTCCGAAAAGATCCCTATTCGAAGCGGAGGGTGACCGTTCGCAATTTTATGGGTAGTATTCTGTTTCATATCTGGTCACGATTCTGTATTGGAAGCTCCGGCGCTGATTTCATACAATAAACATGGCATCACCAAATGAGAAAAAACGATACTTATTTTCAATAGCTTCGTGATAGGCCTGCATAGTTAAGTCATAGCCTGCAAAAGATGCGATAAGCATGAGCAGTGTAGATCGCGGCAGATGAAAATTTGTAATCAAGGCATCGACAACCCGGAATTTATAACCTGGTGTAATGAAAAGACGTGTTTCACCGCTTTTTGGTTTTACCCTGACCGCTTTGTTATCCTCGCTGGATTCATTATCTGAGGCGCAGGCTTCCAGTGTTCTTATCGAAGTGGTTCCTACGGCGACAATTCGGCCCTCGGTATTATTTACGATCTGCGCACATTCCTCAGAAAGCACGTACGTTTCCGCATGCATTTGATGATTCTCGATATCTTCGGTCCGTACGGGACGAAATGTTCCGATACCTACTTCGAGTGTTAACTTTGCCAGCGCAACCCCATTTTCCTGCAGGGAGTCTAACATATCGGCAGTAAAATGCAGCCCTGCTGTCGGTGCTGCTGCCGATCCGCCAGTATCCGCATACACCGTTTGATAACGATCTTCCTGCAGTGTATCCAGAGGAAAATGAATGTAAGGTGGAAGTGGAGTTTCGCCCCATGCAGCGAGCGAATCGCGCAGTTCGGAACTGCTTAATTCGATTAATCGCGAGCCCGAATCGGTGACTTCGGAAACCATTGCAGAGATCATTTCACCTGATCTATTCTGGAGGGTGATAGTTTTTCCTGGTCTTAGAGATTTTCCAGGTCGCAGCAGCGCTTCCCAGCTTCGATCTCCTATAGGCTTTAAAAGGAAAACCTCAAGCTCGAGGCCATTTTCTCTTAAACCATGCAGACGTCGGGCGGTGACGCGGGTGTCATTCAGTACGAGGGTATCACCAGATTTTAGAAAACGGGGAAGATCAGAAAAATTAAGATGTTCGATACGCTTTGTCGATCTGTCGATAACCATCAGGCGGGATTCGCCGCGAGGGAGAGGATGCTGGGCAATTAGTTCTTCTGGTAAGTGATAGTTAAAAAGATCGGTTCGCATTCAGTATCCAGAAGTTTCAGTCGTATTCCCAGAAAGAGACAAAAACCTCCCCATTTTCGACCGAGGTTTCGAAAGTAGGAAGGCCATATCCGCCAAGTGTTGTACAGTCACCGGTTTTGAGATCAAACCTATAACCATGTCGCAAACAGACTACCTGGCCAGTTTCGTCGATTTGCGCATCCTGAAGTGAGGCATTCTGATGCGGACAGAGGCTTCCCACCGCATAATATCTGCCTTGATGGCGGAACAGCGCGCAGGTTCCACCATCCTCACCTAGAGGAACGATCTTTCCGAGGTCCTCTTCCACTTCATTTTCACTCGCCACTTTAAAGCGAATTTTACGCATATCTTCGAACTGACCTTGTTTGTGGTTTCGTTACGATACCTTTTTAGCTGGATGCTGCGGATAGGGCGGCATCGTAGTTTGGCTCGTGTGTAATATCGTCGACATACTCGACATGTTTTAGTATACCATCTGGAGCCACCACAAAAATAGAACGAGCGAGGCACCTTTCCAGAACACCCTCTTTGATTAACAGGCCATACGATTTACCGAAATTTACATCGCGATGATCGGAAGCAAACTGGATTTTATCCACTCCTTCTGCTCCGCAAAAACGGCCCTGAGCAAAAGGCAAATCGGTGCTTATGGTGAGAATTGCTATTGAATCTGGAAGTGCAGACGCTTTTTCATTGAACTTCTTCGTTTGTATTGCGCAAACACCGGTGTCCAGCGAGGGTACTACGGAAAGGATCATGGTCTTATTTGAAAAATCTGCTAGAGATGCATCCGTAATCCCCGCTTCACCCCGCAGCTGAAGTTTAAAATCAGGCGCTTTGTCACCAATTTTTAGTTCTGGCCCTTCTACAGTAATTGGTGATCCTTTAAAGTTTGCCGTTCTTAATGCCATTTATTTTCTCCTGAAATTGCTGTAGTTGACGAATCTGAATTTGTATGCTGTATTCAGCTGGAAGTCAGTTTATATTCAATTCTGTCCAATGATCCATCAACTAAATGAAATATTTGATCTGAATCCGTGAGCATAACCGGATCGTGCGATACGATGATAACCGTACCCCGATCTCTATACCGGCTCAATAGTTCCACTACGACGCGGCCATTGATATGATCCAGGGCAGCCGTAGGCTCGTCCGCAAATATAATATCCGGGCGATTTACCATAGCGCGAGCCACCACTACGCGCTGTTTTTCTCCCCCGGATAGATGGGCAGGTTTTCGGGCAGACAGATTAGATATGCCAAGTTCGCGCAGCAGCTCATCGACATGCTTTTCTCTGTCCGGATCATCGCTTCTGGCTGCCAGAAGAACATTTTCCCTCGCAGTCAGATAATTTAAAAGAAACGGCTGCTGGAAAACGAACCCAAAGCGTTTTCTGCGCAGATTGGTACGTTCCGATTCTGAAATGCTGTGCAGTGAGCGTCCACGAAAAATTACTTCTCCTTCGCTTGGCTGTTTTAATCCGCTGAGGAGATACAGAAGGGAACTCTTGCCAGACCCTGACGGGCCCATGATACCAAAGAATCCTCGGTTCGAGATTTCAAGATTAAGTCCACGAAGAGCGAATGTAGTCTGATCCCCATCAAAATAACTGAGGCTTATATTGACCGTTTCTAAAATCGTACCAGAGGTATTTTCATCCGCTTGTGGTGCAGCTATCGGCATTCTCAGTAGAGGGCCTGTTCGGTCTGCGTATCAAATAGATGCGATTTTTTCATGTCTAGCACTACCTGAATAGTGTCACCCATTTTCGCCTGTGAGGCACTGTCGATGAGAGATATCAGGGTGATATCTCCATTTTTTAGATACATCTCTACATCGCTTCCAAGTGGTTCTACTACATCTACATCGACTGTAATCGTGTTGCCAGGGGTAGATGGAACCAGAGCGATAAGCTGTTTATCGTAGATATCTTCCGGCCTGATACCAAAGGTACACTCTTTGCCAACA
>JBBRDM010000044.1:0-32399 GCA_038203935.1 Chthonomonadales bacterium | reverse complement strand
ACTGCCCGGCGTGGTCGTTTCCATCCCAGGCTCGAATTTTCCAGTAAATTTTTTCCCGCGAGAAGAGCGAACTGCCGCTATACGGCACCTGAAAGGCACGGCTGGATGCGACTTTTCCCGTGTTCCAAATAAAATCTTTTTCATGGTTCAGGTCATATTGAGTTCGAGCAGCTATAATCTGGTATGCGCTCTGAACCTGGCCTCTGCCTCCACCGAAGAGTTTCCAGCTCAGCTTTGGATTATTTACACCAATACCAATGGGATCTGATTTATAATCACATCTGAGTTCAGCGGCTGTCAGCTCGGCCCGGGCAGACTGGCTGGCGCTGAGAACGCATAAGGCGGCCAGAAATGGCGCGCACATTTTTATATTCATTACGGGGGAAATCTCCTGAAATCAGTATCGAAGGCGAGACAATGCGTTCATTCTGTTAAATCATCGCTTTTGTATTTCTCTTCTATGACTTCGACAGCGTCAGGTTTATTTCCTGCTGCTGCCAAGATTTATCTGAGCAGTTCCTGCCGCGATTCGACCTCAAATATTCGTACTGCCAACTGATCAAAATGCAAATTTGAATCAATTCTATTTCAATCCCACATTGTTTCGAGTAGAGGTCGTCAAATTCACCGCAAACTCGCCCTGGTAATCGCCGTTTCAATCCCACATTGGTTCGAATAGAGGTCAATTCCTAGCATAGTCCTTTGCAGGTTCCTTCCTAGTTTCAATCCCACATTGGTTCGAGTAGAGGCCGAATTCCATCCATTCTTTGGTAATGCCCCAGACTTGTTTCAATCCCACATTGGTTCGAGTAGAGGTCCTCCGATTAAAGTTTAGTACTACGTTCTTACAATGTTTCAATCCCACATTGGTTCGAGTAGAGGCTGGTTTGAGCAGTACTTCCTGCAAGACCATGACAGTTTCAATCCCACATTGGTTCGAGTAGAGGAAGTGGAGACACGACGAAGCCAGGAGACGATTTGGAAGTTTCAATCCCACATTGGTTCGAGTAGAGGAACTAGGATATTTAATACTTGACACGTGACAATCTGTGTTTCAATCCCACATTGGTTCGAGTAGAGGTCTATAAGAGTTCCATAGAGGATACACTCGATTCGGAGTTTCAATCCCACATTGGTTCGAGTAGAGGACGATTCGCTTAAAGAGTGCTTCGTGCGGAATCCAGAGTTTCAATCCCACATTGGTTCGAGTAGAGGACTCACGTGGCAAGGTTGCATTCTTTAACGAATCGCAGTTTCAATCCCACATTGGTTCGAGTAGAGGAAACCAGATGAGATACGATCCGAGATAGTCAAGCTCAGTTTCAATCCCACATTGGTTCGAGTAGAGGTCGAGTATCGCGACATGGACGGGGACGCCGACTAGTTTCAATCCCACATTGGTTCGAGTAGAGGTAACTTGCAGGATACTACCTATTCGGACGTTACGAATGTTTCAATCCCACATTGGTTCGAGTAGAGGAAGCCAAACGGCTATTCGACAAAGTAAACGATAAATTCGTTTCAATCCCACATTGGTTCGAGTAGAGGATGCCAGCGAAATGGGCTTCCTTCGTGGTTCCCACTGTTTCAATCCCACATTGGTTCGAGTAGAGGGCGTAAAAGGAGTCTGTCATGGACGCAACTATTCAATGTTTCAATCCCACATTGGTTCGAGTAGAGGCCTATTCTTGAACACAATGGAATCGAACCATTACTATGTTTCAATCCCACATTGGTTCGAGTAGAGGTCTCTATCCATTTGCGAATAGGCTTGCGTAATATGTGGTTTCAATCCCACATTGGTTCCAGTAGATGCACGACGAAGCACAGCAAAAGATCGACGACGCCAAAGTTTCAATCCCACATTGGTTCGAGTAGAGGCTGCGCTTGTTAGTAGTGATTATACGCGTATCAGTTTGTTTCAATCCCACATTGGTTCGAGTAGAGGGCCAGCAGTAGACCCGAAACCTCACTTACGACACATATCTAGGGGTGGTATACCTGAACTGAGGAAAATGAAAGGAGCAAAACCACGAAAACAAGCTAAAACAGTCGTCGAACCCTCTCGTGAGAACATACGATCGATGCTCGACGACTCCATTTGAACCATTTTTAGCCATTGTTAAAAAAACTGAGAGACCGGAAGTTTTTCACTGCCTATGATCTGGCGGTCTGCCCACTTCTCATCCCGGAGCACCCATATCAACACCGAATCGACCGAAATATCCATGCGCTCCACAAGGCCCAATTTCATCGCAGCAAATTTCGACTCAGGAAGATCACCCTCGAACACAGAGTTCTGTACACGAGGCAAATACCGCTTCATCCATTTACAGATTTTCCCTACCCGTTTCTCCCCAATATCGTATACCACAATGAGATACATTACACGCTCCCATCCAAAAAGTCGATCTCAACTCCACTCTAAACTGATTATTCGCCATATTCGCAAAGGCATGGAACAAAACAGGCCATTACCACCAGGCTCGGAATGCCTTATACTCCTCATCGCCAGTAAGATGCCGCACCAGCTTATAGCACTCCAGCCGGATGAGATGGCGATACGAGACATGCCGGTTCAGGCGGCGATGCTTGATCGTTGTCTTGAGCCGATCCTCCATTGCTGTAATAAATAGTTTCTTGCCGGTCTCATTGAGATAGCATCCACCCATCGCACGCTCGAAATGAGATGGTTTCAGTTGGCCCGTGTTGATCAGGCGAAAGATCGCGCGGTCGACAATCAGAGGCTTGAATATCTCCGAAATATCTAAAGCGAGCGAGAATCGGCGCGCACCCGGCTCGTGCAGATACGAGATCGTCGGGGTGAGCTGAGTCCGGTAAATCTCCGAAAGACAGACCGTATAGAGATGCGAGTTACCGAACGAGATGAGTGCGTTGACTTCGTTATCCGGCGGGCGGCGTACACGCTGAGTGAAGGCCCACTCATCCGATAAGATATGCCTCCACGACTGGTAGTAACGCTCTCGGATCTTACCTTCGACGCCTCGCAGCGGATTGACCTCCGAGACATGCTCAATGAGCCTGGCTAGCTCAGCAATAGTCTGCCGAAGCGCATCCAGAGGTTCGGCAGGCTCTGAATAATCGAGTTCTACCAGCAGAGGATCCCGTTCCTCCAGCTCGGGAAAAGCGAGCGAAACATCAGGCGCGGATGGTGATGGAACAGCTTTTCCAGCCAGGTTCGAAGGCCATTGGCCGCTATCCGGGTCCGTTGTTGATAGAGAGGGACTCCCATTTTTTCCCGAAATCGGCGCTACTTCAGTCAGGGATTGGGGCGATAGCGCTGCAGTATCCAGATCGGTCTCAAACTGCTCATCGGTGGGAATGGCAGAAGAGGTCAGCGGTGGATCGCCGATTTCGCCGGTAGGATCAGAGTCGGCTGCCGAAGATCCTCGGCGACGGCTGTAGTAGGCGACGTTCCTGAGTATAGAATGCGCGGAAGCCCGCACGAATTCGCGGGCGAGATGCATTCGTTTCGCGGCATCGGTGTAGTGCTGTACCTGGTGGACGAGCAGATAGCCGGAGTGAAGATACTCGCGCGGGTAGTAGGAGCCGCTATAGAAGCCGTAGTAGTTGAAGACGTGCAGGGTGACTTTTTTCTGGGCGAGGAAGATGAGGAGCTTGGTGTTAATATCCACTTCGCCGTAGAGATAGAGGCTCTCGACGTCTTCTATGGGGATGGGCTTCTTTTTGCCATCTGTGCTGACTACGCTCAGGGTATTGGATTCGCGGCTGAGCCTGCCGTTGTTGAGGACATAGTAATTGTGCATGGGACAGCGGCCTCCGGTTGAGCGGTGGAATAAAGCGATCTATCCCCAGCAGAGGTCTTGATAGGAACATCGCGGGCAGAGTGAGAAAGGTTTTTCGACTATCGGCGGGGCTTCCTGCCGGCGTATTGCATGTACGATCGCGATTATCTTTTCTATTTCAACTTCAAGCGCGGGCGTGAGCGTGACGGTCTCTCGCCGTTTCTGGTCGGGGTAGTCGAGTACGCCGGTGGTTTCGATGCCTTTGACGTGCTTGAGATAGTAGAGATAGTAGAGGAGCTGCAGGCGGGATGCGCGCTCGCCGCCCTTGCTCTTTTTTATCTCGTGGACTTGGCCGTCGTCGGTGAAGTCGAGGCGGATCAGCCCATCGATGAGTATATCTTTGCGCGGCTGCTGCGGGTAGGCTCGTTCATGAAGCTGCTGCCCCAGCGCCACACTCTCCGCCCCCTCATTTTCAGACGAGTGTTCCTGCTCCATCCCGTGCGTGTACCACCACAGCTTCCTCGGGCATAGTACCGCATAGTGAACTTCAGTCCCTGTGATTCGCAGTTCAGCGAGCGGCAAATAAGGTGGCTCGATATTTAATTCAGTAGGATTACAATCAGGAGTCATATTCATATTCTGAAAGACAACGAATCAGCTCTTTTTCTGCTTCTTCCAGTGCATTTGTGCTTGCAATGACTTGGGGTATATATGCTAGAGCTGTTTGAGCTGTGAATACTTTCACGCCATCTATTTCCTCAATATGTGGCACAGCTTTTTTATAATCACTAGATTCAGTTAGTTCAGCCCGTATACTTGATCCCAGTTTATTTGCGTTATTGCTAATAGCAAAAGCAATAGTATTTTGAAGGCTATATGTTCGTGACTGGTTACTGGTTATTTTCCAGTTTATCATGCTCGCCGCCAACGCTGGAGTAATTTGATCACGCTGCGGCTTTGGACAGATATAGCGCAGTTTATCTTTACTTAACTTCCAGCCTCTATCCAGCATTTTTACTGTCATGGTTTTATCAATCTCTGGCTCATTTTCATTTGTTGAAACACTAAAAAGTGTACTTAAATCAATAGCTACATCGAAGATGAATAACCCTGATGCCCGCGGACCTACTTTATCTTTCGGAATCCATATTCGCATAGGCAAGTTACGATTTGCGGACATCAAGAAATCTGGAACCTTTTCAGGCGCGACTTCGTTCCCGCTATCGTCCACGATACGAACTTGATGTTGTTCAGGATGATCGCTTCTGTCGAATGTAACAGATTCCTCCGCTAAACCTGATAAAGTGGGGTGAAGTGGGCGCATGGCGGATATTGAAAGTGGACTTCGGCGTTTAACCGGTGCTCCCGCCTTACCTGCTCTCATCCATCCTCCTATTAATTGATCTGTAAAAGTAGGATCACAGGGAGACCACGGCTCATTTTGGCTTAGTTCCTGTTTATTATCTTTTGTTACCAATGTAAAATTGAACGTTATTGCAGCTCTAGGTTGGCCTAATGATTGCATTAGTTCATCCATAATCGAACGCTTCACTTGTTGTCCGCTTGAGTAGGGTACATTACGATTGAAAAGTGGATCGCGATATGTTTTCTGTCCTGATTCAACACAGAAAACAGTATGGTCTACTTGGCGGAGTCCTCGTAAGTAGATGTAATGGGAAGTTGAAGCCATAGTAAAATTAATCCTTTAGCGTTTGACGGATGCTGCTGCTGCGTACTGAAAGCGCAACAGAGTAAGAAATAATGTGACATTTTCCTGTGAAAGGTTAAGTAGTTCTTTTACAATCTGTTTATATAATTCACAATGTTCTTTATCTTGCTCAACTATAGAAGTGAGGTTATCAATAAACTCCCGACGATAACGGGATTTTAATGCCTCCTCAATCACTTGATTATTCACCGTTTTCCCCCTGTTTCCACGAGAGGAAAATTGTAGAAATGCGCTGGCGAGTTCTTCCGCTCGCTGTAAAAAATCTTTGTTATTCAACATAGCGATTATCCAGGTTTGATAAGTATCGAAGACAAGACGTTTTTCTACGTCAGTAGCATTCGGCGCTTTAGGAATTCCGTACTGTCCTTTGTATGTATCTTTTGGTTTTATAGATTTCAGGCCAATTTCAGTGGTTTCACAAGCGCGCCGGAAAGTGAGTTCTGTGTCATACAATGTTTCGAATTTTTTCGGTGGCATTCCCTCCGGTACAGTAAATAACTGGCTATACAAATCTACAGGACGTCGTACTTCAGATAGGTTAAGTCTGATAAAACCGAATGTAGAATTGCTCTGTCCAAGTGAATATACATAAGCAATAATTTGTTGAAGAGGTTTATCTCGATGAAAATAGCTCAGTGAAAATAATAGCTGAACCCAACCTTGTGTTTCTAAAGCTTCGCCACTGCTCGTTGGAGTGGGGATGAATGTATATTCCGAATTTTCACTCATCTTGTGGGTAAGCCACTGTCCATTCCACGCATTGACTTTAAGCGGTTTCATCGAAGGTGTCTGATCAATATATTTTCTGTAGGTCCGCCAACCTTCAAAAATGACAAGCAAGACATCTTGATTATCTATTGCCAACGTTATCCCGCCCTGCACCATGACTCCGCAAGCAGCACCAATCCAAGAGGCAAGTATTTCTTCTTCATAAATTGGCAATTTCAAGTTAGTTACTTGCCCGGAAGTCGTTTCCAAACTTCCAGAAGCTGCACCACCCAGGAAGAAACTAGCATCTGGTGTCAGATCTGCGACCTTCCGATGAATTTCATTTGTACACGCCTTTAACAATTCAGGAGTCATACTTTTTTTCTGTTTACCAACCGCTTGATCAAAAGGTGAGTTATTTACAAAAAGCAAAAAACGTTGGCTGCCAAAGAAGAGTGGTGTGAATATTTCATCAAAGAACTCTCTAATATCATAATGAGTTCCGTCACGCTGATTTACACAGCTGACAAGTCGCTTACCTATTACAGAAAGATACATGAGGGGTTTGTATCTCCTTCCAATGTAAAACCGATATTTTCATCGTAGCATCCATCCGGGCATATAAAAGGGTAGCTGCCGAGCTTTAGTTGCCTCCAAATCTTGAACTTCGTTCGAAGTGTGCTTGGTGAAACAGGTATTTCCAATCCTTGTCTTACCTCACTTCGCTCTTGCTTGTAGATTTCCATATCCCTTTCGCATACCACTGATGCAGATTCTATTTCAAGAGCTTCCAATAATTCACTCTTAGGTAGATTGCAGAGTTGTTGAAGGATATTCTGACCGTCCTTTTCGATCAAATGTACATCTATCTCACGAAATTCTATATTTGGATAAATGTGGTCTATTCGATCTTGTAGCGACAACTCATGAAGAATATCGCCCTCTGGTAGGTTATCCCAGCTTCGTTTCAATATTTCTAAGTTGTATGGTTTAGCTGATACAGTACTGTCTTTTGGAGAGATTACATAAACTGAGGCCATTGTTCGATCTTGAACATGTTTTCGTTTGCGATTTACTCGTCCAAAGCGTTGAATCAAACTATCAAGCGGTGCGCAATCTGTTACCATAGTATCGTAAGAGATATCAAGGCTTACTTCAATTACCTGTGTAGATATAACAAGGCAAGGTTGTTGATTTTTTTCATAATCTTCAATCTTTTTTTCGAGTTTTGCGCGGTCTTTTCGTTTAAACCTGCTATGAATTAATAATATAGGAGTCTCGTTAAAGGTTTCTGATGCCCAACGAAATCGGTCTTGAGCGTCGACAACGCGGTTTGAAATAAACAGAACCCGTTTGCCCAAATCTATCAATAACTCCACTTGAGCGCGGGCAGCATCCTCATCATCTAAGAGAAATACTTTATGTCTGTCGTAAGATTCCAGTTCGGGATTTGTCAACTGGACTTCAGAAACCATTTTCTCACCACCAAGTCGATTCAGTAGTTCATGTTTTAAAACAGTTGGAATAGTTGCACTTCCAATATGTATATGGCATCCGAGATTAACCAGGGAAGAAACCAACGATAAGACCATCGATTGAGTGATTTCATTGTATACATGAATCTCGTCTAGAATAACATGCTGCCCTTGAATATCAAGCGCAAGAGATTCATATCCAGAAATTCCGAATGCAAGCGCGGCAATCTGATGTGGTGTCATAATCTTCAACGCTGCTCCCGGATGTCTTTGTAACAAGGATTCTTCTTCCACTGCGTTATCAATTTCAATTTGCGCAGCAGCATGAATGCGTCTGATATCGGTTTTCAGTTCAAAAGGAAGTCGCTTTTCATCGACTCCATTTATTGTTCTCTCCATTCTTAAGTACATAGCATTGATTGAGGCTTGAAACGGAAGCAGATAGAAAATTCTTTTGCAATTACAACGACGCAGTAAATAATCCGTTTTTCCGGAACCGGTTGGAGCAATCACCAGAGTGTGTATCTTTGATGATGAGATAGCTTTCTTAGCAAGAGGATAGAGAGATGCATCTGCTTCGACAGCACGTATTTCAAACGCATTTAGATTCGGAAGTCTAAAAAGGCGTTCAACTCTTATTTCAGTTTCTTCCTGTAAGGCGGAAGCTAAATGATCAGCTGCCATAAGAAGCCCCCGCCAAAAGTTTCTGCCTGTACGCTTTCTTTCACAGTGGAGTACGGCTGCATCAAAAGCTGCTCTGATTTCAATCATCTTAAGCGGACGTGTATCTATCTGGTAGTGCTGTAAAATTGGAAATGTTGACTGATGCCAATCTTCCCAATCCGTTGAATGACGATTGAATATTTCGTCATCACCATATTCAGAAACGAGATCAAGTAAACCGCGCCCCTTTCCTGTTTTAATTGCACGCAATGATTTATGGTGGGCCACAACCTGATCTATTAGCATTCCCCATTCGTTATGTGGGAATAACGGCAAGAATAACAATGATGAAAGTTCATGCCGATGTGGTGTTATGAATTTTTCATTAAGTGAAATGACATCAGACTTTAGACTTTCCTGAAAAAAAGGATGGGCTTTGCCTAAATCATGTATAATTGCACCGTGAAAAGCGGTTTGAAATTCTTCTTCCGCCAATGATGGCATTATAGAACGTGCAATCTTATCTATTGCGGTCACAACGTGGTTTGTATGTTCGAGCAGTGTCGTTCCATCACTTTTGGCATAAAGCGTCATTAAGAATTCAAACTCCTTCCTCATTCACAATGATCATATGCCCATACATCGGTGATGCTTCCTGGAAACGATTGTATCCAACAAGAAACGCATCTTCGCTTATTCCAAATTTAAGTTCAACACCTGGAATTCTTTCAAAATCATTGATTGTAATCTCTTTAACATCAAGTGGAAGAAGAACGTCCTCGTTGCGGCACAAACAGATATGTTGTTCTGCAGCCAGTTCAGCTTCTTGGCTTGTATTAAAAGCAAGAGTCAATTCAGGTTGCAACATTACTCCTCGGCTAAGAATTGAAAGACTCCTGGACATATGAGTTCTTCCTGTCTTCCATCCTGGGCTTTGTGTTCTCTCCTGCTGAATCGACAGGCCATGATGTTTAAGGCGATGACGCAAGATTTCATTCACTTCTAACTTTTGTCTCATACCTTCAATGATCGAAGGGGTAAGAAATGGTTGACTGTAAGTGAGCTCGTCTCTCACGGCAGTCCATGGTTTTATATATCCAAATGGACCACTGAACTTGACTATATAGATTAAATTACTGCTCATTTTCTCACCTCAATCATACCGAAACCCGCACTGTTCTTTTCACCCAAGCCGGTGTCGTGCGCAAATGTATGCAGCTCGGGGGATGTGGTCAGGTTGAAGGGAGCGAACGCGCCACGGATTTTTATACCCTTGAAATCGGTCAGCTTCGTTGTGGGGCGGGCAGGGTCGTTGAGGAACTTCGGGCTGAACTCCAGGCGGAAGTCGGTCTCGGCAGGCGGCTTGCCCATCAGAACCGAGAACTTCCGAAGCAGGTTCGCCCGCACCGCCTCCGAAAACTGCTCCCCATCTGCAGGCATCAGATAGCGCGTCCCCCCATCCGGCAGCGGAACCGCCGCCACAATCGGCGAGAGGCACGTATACTCCTCCCGTTCCCTAAAGTCCGGCGCAGGCAGACTGCTCGCCTGCACAATCTCGAACCGCGCATTCGCCACCTGAACCGTCTCCCCCCGGCAAAGCAGGCCCGTCACCAGGTGCCGTAGAAAATCCTCATTCGGCGACGATAGATACCACTCCACGCTGCCCGGCAGGATAGTCAATTCGCCATTCTGAAGGGTGCGGCGCGACCTATCCACCCGCAGCCCGCAGAACACAAACGACTTGAAATGGCGAGAGTCGCCCGGCTCTGTGGAAGTGTAGCCCTTCTCATGCAGGAAACTCGCAAACTCCGGCGAAGACCGGTCCAAAAAACGATAGATCAAGGCCTGAAGCTCATGCAAATGATCCGCGGGAATCGTCGTTCGACGATCTAAATGAAGGGTAATGTGTAGTCTCATAATTGTGTACTCAGAACGAGCGCGCAAAAGCGGAAAGCGGTGAGAAAAATAGTTTCGAAGTCAATACTAAGTGTTAAAATAACATTGCGTCATATTCTAAAATTTATCCTTCCTAAATTCTAACAAGCGCATTAAGGCTATCCATTTACAGTAAGAATCTGCTAAATGGGGAGTGAAAACTAGAATATATAAATTATCTTTAGGCAGTAAATGCTATTTTTGTCAAGAGGACACCTGTGTAATTTGCATTAATGCTCAGGGTTACAGCCAAATTTGGTTTGAAGAGGAAAGCGATACCTGCGTCACTTCCACCCAGAAGCGTTTTTCACAACCCCCAAAACCGAATTCTACGAATTAAAACGAAAGGTATTCAGGCACCCGCATTAACAAGGCCAAGGAAACGTATCAGTTTCCCTGGCCTTAAAATATACCAGCGCTGAAGGTCTTCAAAAGAATCGATCCGATAACTCCAGAACCAATCCAAACCGCCAGCCTAATTGACGGTTACTACAGCTTCCAGCCTTTGCGATAGTGCGGATCGAGATAATCGTTGGCTGCATCATTATTGGTGAACCGCACAGCGCGCTCGTTCCACTCCAGGGTTTCTCCAGGGAACCGGATTGCGATCGCACCCAGCAGCGCCACCTGCGTCAGGCGGCCGCCATATTCAAAATTCGATCCTGCCGCCCGATGAGTCCGTATCGCTTCCAGCCAGTCCCAATGATGGTTTTTGACACGCTCGATCTTTTGTGGCGGAGCGTTGGTTCCGGAAAACTGCTCACGCACCGAGGCAGGCTGAAGATGCGTGCCGCCGGCTCCGTGCGATCCATGCACAATCATACCCTTGTCGCCAATCAGGACAGCGCCCGTGCGCGGCACCTCGTCGTCTGCAGGGAAATCCTGCGGTTTCGTGATCGGAGTCTCGCCATCATGCCAGACCAGCTTGACCGGGCCTCGCCCTTTTTTGGCAGGAAATTCGAAGGTGATCTTCGTGCCGGAAGGGTAGGTCAATCCCTGTTTAGCCGGGTCGTATCCGCCCGCCACTTCCGCATGGACAGTCGTGGGCGCTCCAAGGTCCAGTGCCCAGAACGATGGATCGACCACATGGCAGAACCAATCCCCAATGGTCCCTGTTCCAAAAGGCAGCCAGCCGCGCCAGTTCCATGGCACCCAGAAGGGAGCATAAGGCCGGAACGGCACCGGCCCTACCCATAAGTCGTAGTCGAGGCCTGCCGGTACGTCGTAATGCTGATCCACTTTATCCAGAAACCGAGTCTGCGTATAGACGTCTCTAAATTCCCCGCAGCCGGCGTATACCGTGTGCACCTGGCCGATAGCTCCCGCCCAGATCCACTCGCACGTTCGCCGGATAGTATCGTAAGAGTGTCCCTGATTGCCCAGCTGCGTGACGACCCCATACTTCCTCGCTGCCGACATCAGAGCGCGCACCTCGTGAACGGTGTGGGCAAGTGGTTTTTCGCAGTAGACATGCTTCCCGTGCTTCATCGCCTCCATCGCGATAACAGCATGTGTGTGATCAGGAGTACCTATGACAACAGCGTCAATTTCATTTCCAAGTTCTTTGAGCATAACCCGAAAGTCAGTAAATTTCTTAGCATTCGGATACTGCGCGAACTTCTTAGCGGCATAGTTGCTATCGACATCACAAAGCGCAACCAGGTTGCCGCCCTCCGCCACCACCGCATCTACATCGCTGCCGCCCTGGCTGCCGACCCCAATACCGGCGAAGTTTACCTTGGCATCCGGATCCAGGAGTTTCGCCTCTTGGAGCGCGAGTGCGGGGCTGACACTAAGAAGTGTCGCCCCGACTCCCACTCCTGAGAGAAACTCCCGCCTGCCTATTTTCGAGTTTTTTTCGTCGCTCATTTTATCTCCAGTCTTTTCTAGTAATGTTAAGTGATGATGATGTCGAGTGAAAATGATGTTGAGTGATAATGTATGGTGATATTAGCATTTATTTGGGCTGTATGGCGCCAATATCATCTATGGCTCCATGGCTGATTTAGTATGTTTTTTGCAGACCGTATCCGCTCAAAATCAACTCAAAAACACGTTTATAATTGACATTGAGCTGGTATTCTGATATAATCAGCACATTCAAAATTACAATTTATGCCTGCGCACAGGTGCCAGGCATCACTATATCTGCACTTCATGCTTCGGTTGAAGTTAGCACAAAAGTATGCTGCAGTGATGCAGTTTCCCAGAAAGATACCACATGCAACAAGCTCGGATTCTCATCGCCGACGACGATTCAATGCTTCGCCTCGATCTGCACACACTTTTGGAGTCGCTAGGGCATGATGTAGTCGGTGAGGCTGAGAATGGTGAGATAGCATGTTATCTGGCAAGAAGTCTCAAGCCTGACCTCGCTATCCTCGATATTATGATGCCGAAAATGACCGGCCTCGAAGCAGCCGAGATCATAAATAAAGAGCGACTGTGCCCCGTCATTCTGCTTACCGCCTATAGCGACGTTCCCATCATAGAGCAGGCAAATAAGGCGGGTGTACTCGCTTATCTTGTAAAACCTTACCGTGAACAGGAGCTGCAGCCCAACATCGAAATCGCACTGGCACGATATCGCGAGATGATGGCGCTCGAAGGCGCGCTTGGTTCGGCCCAGGAGACAATCGATAACTCCCGGCAGGTAGGAAAAGCGAAACGGGTTCTCATGGAGCGCCATGGAATCAGCGAGCAGGAAGCCTATCGCCGCATGCAGGCACAGGCGCTCGCTAACCAGAAGAGTGTTCGTGAAATCGCCGATGCAATCCTTCTCACCCAGGAAACTGCGTTTTTCTCAACGAATACAAAACGCGATCGAACTTAAGAATTCATGTTACGCAGCCGATCAGTTCAGTAAGATTATGTGAAAATTTTTCGGAATGCTGTCGCCTGCATGATAAAAATATTTTAATCGCTAACATCTCAGATTTTTTAACCACAGATTACTCAGATTAGCGCAGATTTTCCATGCAAAATTAATGATTTTTTGCTCAAACGATGGATGTAAATTCCCTTTCGGTAACGTTCATTTCTGAGAACACTTATAGAAGCTATAGATAATGTGATCCCGGGAAACTGTTCGCCCGCGTAACATCAGTTAGAAATTCCGCTCCCCGTACCCTCTCTAATCATGAAATACCCGTTCCTTATTAAAGTAAAAAGAACGAGCATCCTTATTGCCAAATCGTATCAGAATATCACTTAAAGCATAGTAAATTCATCTGCATTTGCTTCCCCGCCCGCGAGGAACTAGCGGTTTCTTCGTAGTATCCTTGCTCTCAGGCGACTTTGCTGGCTCGCCCGCGAGGAACTAGCATCTGGCAGCGGATTCTTGGCTAATTATAACTCCTCTGATTACCTCTGTGCACGCACACATAGAAGCAGAGTAATTCTCGTAAAACTCATCCCCCAATGATTGCTGGATTATCGCCCGTATTCGCTACAAATACTGCATTTCCGTGCAACCCCTTGACAAATAAATAGAACATGATATAATAAATTGAGTTTGATAAAACGTTCTATCATGATTGTTCAGGAGCTATTCTTGTCCACCATTCGCGATGTTGCAAAAGAGGCGGGCGCATCTGTATCAGCCGTTTCGGAAGTGCTTCATGGAAATGGCTCGACCAATATACGTGTCGGAGCAGTCACGAGAAAACGAATCTTAAACGCCGCCTCGTCATTGGGATACACGCCGAATCAAATCGCTCGCAGCCTGGTAACCCGCAAGAATGGAGTGATCGGACTGGTATTTCCATACTCCAGCGCATTTACCGATCGGAATCCTTTCTGTACTCAGGTAATGACCGGAGTGTTTGAAGAAGTGGTGCGTCGGAAATATAATTTGATGCTGCATACTGCGATAGGTGATGATTGGGATTCCATAAATCAGACCTCGCTTCTGGATCGTCGTGTGGACGGCCTGCTCCTGGTGATTCCCAGGCATGAAAGTCCTGTTATCAAACAGTGTATAAAACAGCGATTTCCTTACGTAGCGATTGCCAGCCAGCCCAGCTCTACAGAAGAGTTTGTAGTCAATGCGGACGACTATCGCGGCGGTTATATTGCGGCGGAACATCTGCTGTCACTGGGGCATACAAAAATTATGCATCTTCGGGGAGACCCTGAGGTAGAGACTTCGTCTCCCAGAGAAAAAGGGTTTCTGGATGCACTAAAAAATGCTGGTATAGATTCAGCCTCGGCACAGGTTTACGATTCCGGATTTGACAGACGCAACGGATTTCTAGCCATGTCGGAGATTCTTGCCGGCCCATCCAGTGAGCATCCCACTGCAATATTTGCAGCGAATGATCTCTGCGCTGAAGGAGTACTGCACGCCTGCAAAGATGCAGGTGTGGATGTTCCCGGCGATATATCGCTTGTAGGATACGACGATACCTGGTTCGCTGCGATGACCAGGCCGTCGCTGACGAGCATCCATATGCCCATCTACGAGATGGCGGTATTGGCTGCTCAAATGCTCATCGCGCGCATTGAAGGGGAGCCAGTGCTAGAACATCAGCCCGTATTACCGATTCATATCACCATTCGGGAATCGTGTGGAGCTCCTCCCACACAAAACCGGTACAGCACACCAAAGGAGAGTGCATCATGTCCCGTTTAAAAAGAGGTTTTACCCTCATTGAACTGCTCGTCGTCATCGCAATTATCGCTATTCTTGCAGCAATACTTTTCCCTGTTTTCGCTCAGGCGCGTGAAAAGGCGCGCCAGGCCAGCTGTATTTCCAACCTGAAACAGCTTGGGCTAGCTCTCATGATGTACAGTCAGGACTACGACGACACCTACCCGATGCTCGAAAACGGCCCTGAACGTTTTACAGTAGCAAATGCACTAGATCCTTATATCAAAACAGACAAGCATAACACGAATGCACAGGGAGGCAATCTCTGGCCGGAAGACAGCGTATGGCGATGCCCGACCGGCAAAACCTACGACTCGGGTGATCTCACTTCTTATTTTACAGTAGCATACAACTATCTGTATCTTACTCAGGTAGATGTGGCGAGCATAGAAAATCCTACATACGCCACCCCTGCAGAGTGGGGCATCTGGGCCTGGACCCAGCCCGGACAGTCTTTAGCTGCTGTTTCAGAGCCGGCACAGACGGTAGCCATGTCCGATTCAGGTCATGCAGATGGGATGAGCGGCCATGCAGCAACATGGGATACCCTGGAATCTCCGCTGGCCAGATTGTCGAACGGCGCGCAGGACTGGATATCTATCTTTGAGACTCGCCACACTGCTCAGGGAAATGTTACCTGGTGTGATGGACATGTCAAATCGATGCGGTTTGAGGCACTTTATGGCCGATTTAATTCGGACGGTTCGTTCGCTACCACGAACACACCGCCCGACAAATTCTTCGACTTGCAGTCTAATTAATCCAGCAAGCAGGCTGTTTTATCCACTGTAGAGGAGAAGCGGTATGATCAATCGTCGTAAGAGAAGGTATGTAATCGCTGTAGCGCTGCTGGTGTGTACTGGATGCAGCAGCAGCACCCCTCCTTCGACAAAGGAAGATCAGCGTATGGTGACCATCGTCAGCCAGTCCGGAGGCGACTGGAATCGAGTTGCAGCGGCGGATAAAGACTATCTTATCAAATCGCTGGGCAACGGAAATGAACAGCGTGCGATGCTAGCATTCACAGCACGCTCTACGCGAAATAGTCGAAATGGACCGCCTAAAATGGGCGGTCCACCGAGATAACCTGAAAGGAAAGTGTTCAGGATGAATTGGGAGTGAACTATATTTCTATCTGTTCGGGAATTGTGCGGAGCTGCTCCCACCCGTCCCGGCTCAGCACATCAAAGGAGAATGAGTAAGATGTTTCGAATTAAACGAGGTTTCACATTAATTGAGCTGCTCGTCGTTATAGCAATTATCGCGATTCTTGCCGCTATACTATTCCCGGTTTTCGCCCAGGCCAGAGAGAAAGCCCGTGCTATATCCTGCCTCAGCAATATGAAGCAGATCACGCTTGGAGTTTTGATGTATGTTCAGGATTACGATGAGACATTTCCTTTGTCGACCTTCTACGATACCGTGAACTATCCGGACTTCGGATCAACGGCCTATGAGTGGAGCAGTGTGCGATGTACGCAGGCTTACACAAAAAATGGAGACATTTTCAAATGTCCGTCTGAAAGCATTGCAGGGGACTCAAACTACTACCATACCGGCGGAGTGCCCGCTTCCATCGCCGTAAAACCGCTCAGCTATATGGCCAATGGATTCACCGGTGAAACCCGATACGGACTCACTGGCGGCACAGGACTGATGCCAAATATCTTTGGTTCAGGCGCGACTTCCCTCGCGGCAGCGAAATATCCTGCTGATATTGTTATGCTGTGCGAAGGCCGACAGGAAAACTACACTTTCTACGGCGGTTTGCCTGAGTACCCCAACACCGAGATCGATAACTACGAATTCTACGGCGGTCTCGACATGGCCTACAACTATATGATAGATGGTATTCTGCTTGCAAAACCTGGCGACATCTATTATAAAGCCTGGAGATTGCATACAGGAAGCTCGAACGTATCTTTTTCAGATGGCCATGTAAAGGCTTCCAGACCCGGCGATCTGGATCAGGCTAAACGATGGTTTACAAACGCGCCTTAATTCAAGTCGAGAAAAACTGCATGCACTGAATGAAGTATCCAGTGCATGCAAAACGATAGCGGCATTCTATTTATCAGTATCATTTTGGTAGACTTCAACTTGACTGACTGCCGCACTGAAATTTTCGAAGGGAAGTAAAATCTATGGTTCGAAAACTGCTTCTGCTAGGATGTATTACCGCTTCGATTGGCTCTGGTTTATTAACAACTGGCTGCGGCAAGTCGGATGACGGGCTTTCTAAAGAACAGGAAACAAAATCCGACCGGCTGGATCAAATTGCTAAGCAGTCCGGAGGTGATTGGGCGAAAATATCTCAATCAGACCGGGATTATCTGGTGCAGGAACTTGGACATGGGGATGAAAAATCTGCCAGAATGATCTTGATGACCAAGACAGGCGGTTTCAAAGGGCCGAAGCCTACTCCCGGTGTGCCTCCGGCAGCATCGCCAACAAAATAGTATCCTGTCTATTGGTAATACTGAAAACCAGCCATCCGAGGAAGGCTGGTTTTCTTAATATAAGGAGTGTATGGTATGTCCGTAAAGATTGAGCAGGGAAAATGGAGAGGATGTGTCCTGACTGCACTTTTACTTTTCCCATTGATAATCGCTGCTTTCAGCCCATCCAGCGCAGGTGAATTATCTAAAAAACCTGAGAATCCAGCATTTAAAGTTGAATTGAAAAAAGATACTGCATGGCTGGTTCGGCCGGATGGTAAACCGTTTTTTTCAAGCGGCGTCTGCTGTATCGGGCCAGGTGAGCCGTGGCTTAAATACAATCCAAAAAACCCGGACTATGCCGCCTGGAAATACTATCCTTCCACTACCGACTGGGCAGATTCAACGCTCTCTCGCCTGAAATCGTGGGGCTTCACCACAGTCGGCGGCTGGAGCGATCTACCTTCGCTGAAATCTTCGAAGCAGATGAATATGCCTTTTACAGTCGTGATTCACATCGGCGCCTCTTCCGGCGCACCCTGGAAGGATATGTGGAGTCCGAAAGTGCTGGCCGATATGGAAGGCGCAGTAAAGCTGCGTGTCCTGGAAGTCCGTGATGATCCCAACCTGCTGGGATATTTCTCTGATAACGAACTGGGCTGGTGGAATTCGGAGATGTTCCATATGACTCTTCAGCAGCCTGCTTCCAGCGGACAGAGGCAGTTTCTGATCAAGCAGCTGCGCCAGGACTATGGAAATAGCTGGACGAAGCTGAACAAAGATTTTGAGCCGGTTCATGCAAACTCATTCAAGGATTTCGACAAGAAAGGCGATCTGTTTCTGCGGCCAGGAACCTCTGGTATCAAGGAAGTGCGCAAATATCTGGGAAATATTGCCACCAAATACTACACACTTTGCAGGGATATGATCCATAAATATGATAAAAGAGCACTTCTGCTGGGCGACCGTTACCAGTCGTTCTACTATCCGGAAGTGGCAAAAGCGGCTGCGCCATTCGTGGATATCCTCTCTACAAACTTGAATCCATCCTGGCTGGATGGCGGTATATCGCAGTTTTATCTTCAGACTCTTCACGATCTTTCTAAGAGGCCGCTCATGATCGGTGAGTTTTACATGACTGCCGTTGAGAACAGCACCGGCAACCGCAATAAGAGCGCTGGATTTCCGCTGGTTCAGACTCAGAAAGAGCGGGCTGCCGGATTCAAAGGGTGCACGGAGAAACTCGCTTCTATCCCGTATGTCGTTGGTGCGGACTGGTTCCAGTTTTCCGATGAGCCGCCCATGGGAAGAGGCGATGGAGAAGACTACAATATGGGCCTGGTGGATATCTACGACCAGCCCTATCTGGACTTGATTCGAACTTCCTCAAAAATAGATCGCAATGCAATTCACGAGAAAGCAGTCCTGCCCGTCGTTCCCCCGGTTCAACCCATACCCCATGCTCCGGATAATCCTATGCTGAACATCCTCCCAAGGGATCTGCTGTCGAAATGGAATCGATCACAGGCGCTCATTCCTGCCTCCGCACCTGCGCCTATCGGCGACCTTATGCTCACCTGGAGCGATGATAGTTTGTATGTGGGAATCTATGCGATGGATTTTCCGCAGACTACTCTCTATAAAGACAAGAAGATTCCCGAGCAGGATCGCATGAAATTCACACTAAATATCTCAGGAATGTCAAAACCACTGGAAGTGCGTTTTGGGGCGGATCGAAAACCCGCCAGCTCTATTCCAGGCGTAGAGTTTGCGGAGTCACCCGGAGGCAGCGGCGGTATCTATGAGATCACTGTTATGCGGATTCCGGCAAAGTTACTGCATAAAGATTCTCTTCAGGCATCCGACAAGATGACGATATCCGCCCAAATTCTCAGCCACGCCCGCGCCTATAAAACATCCTGGAAGAAAACCTTCCTGTTAGCAAATAGCCCATAAAGTGAAAATTCAGTCTCAGCTCTCTCCCTTGCTCGTTCTTGAGGGAGAGGGATAATGTCTCGTTTACCGATCAACCGCTCTATAACATAGGCGCTGCTGTAATCGGGACATAGAGGCATAATGTCTCGTTTACCGATCAACCGCTTTATTTCACAATAATATCGACTGCTGTAATTATATTGCTATTCTTGTTGAGTATAATCGAATATCTCATCTTTTGCAGGGCAAAATCCCATCATGGAGCATTCCGTTTCAAACGATACTATACCTCGTTGTCGAATCGAGCTGTTCAGCGGACTGCGCGTGAAAATTGGCGGGCGAAACCTGCATGTGCCTCGAGAGCGTAGAGCCGCGGATCTCCTCGCCTATCTTGCTTACTATCCCCATCTTCAACATCCTCGTGAACGTCTGCAGGATATGCTCTGGCCCGATGTGATCAGTAAAGAAAACCTCAACCTGGCTGTGTCGCGCCTGGGTAAATGCCTGGAACCTGGCGGCAGTGTGCGAAACGGAGTATATCTTCATTCGGACCGCAGTATCGTCACATTGAATGCTTCCTGCATCGATACCGATATAGCAGATTTAGAAGAATCATTGAAATCGGCCAGACATGGCGATTCAGAGCATAAAATTCGATGTCTTACACGGGCGATGCTGCTCTATCGCGGCGAATTATTACCCGAATTCTATGATGAGTGGATCGATCAGGAGCGACGGCGCTGGGAAGAAGCCAGTATCAGAACACTCAAGGCATTGGTACAGCTTCACAGCGAAAAACACCAGTATGAGCAGGCGCTGGAATTTGCGAGACGACTGGTCAATTCAAACTCCCTGGACGAACAATCACAGCTTTGCTTACTAATGCTCCACGTACTCACGGGACGAATTGATGTCGCGCTTCGTCACGCCGGTGATATTCAGAGTCTATTCCAGCGCGAAGGTTTGCCGCTCTCCAGCAAAGTGCAGAAAGTGATACAACAGATACAGCATCGCGCCTCTGGTGAGCAGCAGCTGACTCCTGACTTAAAAACCCTTATAGAGATGGTTGAGTCCGATGCGTCGAATCCATCGAAACTTGTACGCTCCCGTCAGCTGGAACCAACTGGAGGAGCAATACCTCTTGACTCAGAGTATTATATTCAACGACCCACCGACACAGCTTTTGCACAGGCTATTGCGCGGCATGACAGCATTGTGGTAGTCAAAGGTCCTCATCAGACCGGAAAGACTTCACTGCTTTCGAGGGGACTGCATCATGCGCGGCAGCTGAATGCTTCCGTGGTCTACACCGACTTTAAGCTGTTCAGCGAAACACTTTTAGAAAGCGCAGATACGTTTCTGGATACATTGGCCGAGGCTATCCGGGAACAGCTCAATCTGCCAGAGCCAGCGGAACGTCCGCTCCTTGCAGATCCCAACTCCCGTTTCGAGCGTTTTTTGCGGCGTGAAGTGCTGAATAATCTACCCAACTCGCTCGTCTGGGGAATGGATAGCGTCGATCGTCTCTTTCTCTGCCCGTACGGCGAAAGCATCTTTGCACTGATGCGCTCGTGGCACGAGAGTCGTTCTCTGCTCCCGGATGGTCCCTGGCACAAATTGACACTCGTCATCTCCGTAGCAACAGAACCCTACCTCTATATCCGCAATCTGAACCAATCTCCTTTTAATGTCGGGACACGCTTGGAACTAGATGATTTTACTTTGGAGGAGGTTGCGGAACTCAACCGGCAGTATGCGTCACCGATTCGATCGGATGAAGAGCTGGTGCAGCTGCATGAGCTGCTAGGCGGTCATCCTTTTCTGACGCATCAGGGTCTGCATGAGATGCGGCGTGCCGGAACAACCCTTACCGAATTGATCGAACGTGCAGACGATACCGCATGGATATTCGGCCCGCATCTTCGCACACTCTTCGGCTTACTGGAAGCTGATCCAGAAATGGCGGAAACAGTGAGACAGGTCTGCAGCGGAGGCGAAAGCCCGACTCGCGACCGTTTCGACCGTCTGCGAAGCGCCGGAGTATTGCGCGGCATGGCTGCCGATGAGGCGCATCCTCGATGCAGCCTCTATGCTAGATATCTGCTCCCGCGCCTGAAAGAACGATTCCTTGCTGAAAGAGTATGAGAATCAGATGATCATTAGCGAAAAGGTTCCGGCGGAGTTCTATAAACTGGGGGGTGGATTAAGCGCGGATGCCCCTAGCTACGTCGAGCGGCAGGCAGATTCGCAGCTCTATGAAGCCCTTAATCGCGGTGAGTTCTGCTACATTCTTACGCCCCGCCAGATGGGAAAGACATCGCTCAGGAACCGTATCGCGAATCGGCTGCAGAACGAAGGCTGTCGTGTCATCAACCTCGATTTCACCGCCATAGGTCAGAACCTTACTCCGGAACAGTGGTATAACGGACTTCTCTATCATATCGGGGTGCAGAGTGATTTAGAAGATGAACTGACCGCCTACTGGGAAACACAGATGCGTTTGGGTCCGGCACAACGCTGGATAAACGCGCTTACGGATGTCGTTTTGCCGCGCTGTTCTGGTAAAGTCATTGTTTTCATCGATGAGATCGATGTCGTGCGAACGCTTCCTTTCAAGGCAGATGAGCTGTTTGCAGCGATACGTGAACTCTATAATCGACGGATAGATCGTCCTGATTTGTATCGCATGACCTTCTGTCTGATTGGTGTTGCCGCCCCCACTGACCTGATCCAGGATACCAGAATGACGCCGTTCAACATCGGGACGCGTATATCCCTGCCGGATTTTACTTTCCATGAAGCGCTGCCGCTGGCAGATGGAATGAGCCTTAGCAATGCGACGGGGACATCGCCGCATCAGCTTTTGGAGCGTGTACTTTATTGGACAGGCGGGCACCCTTACCTGACTCAGCGACTATGCTCCGCGCTCGCTAATCATATGCATAAGAATCCTGCACTGAAAATGCAGGATTCGCATGTGGACCAATTCTGCGCAGAGCTATTCTTGAATTCAAAGGCTCGTGAAAGTGACGATAACCTGGCTTTTGTGCGCAACCGCCTGTTTCTGAGTGAAATCGATCTTACCAGCCTGCTGGATTACTATGCCAAGATTCGAGCCGGGAAGCCGATTCCAGACGAAGAGACCAATCCACTTTCCAGCCTCCTTAAACTCAGTGGCATCGTAAGTCCAGAGCATGGCGCTTTGCGGGTACGGAATAGAATCTATGCGAGCGTCTTTGACAAGAACTGGGTAAACGCCCATTTGCCAAATGCCGAACAACGACGACAGCGGGAAGCCTATCGCCGAGGGCTGTTCCGTGCCCTCGCACTCAGCAGTATGGTCCTGGCTTGTGTTATCGCGCTTGCTATCTATGCATTTTCGCAGGCAAGGCTGGCACGAAGCAATGCCGCCAAAGCCATAGAACAGACTCGACGTGCTGATAAAACAGCGCTTGCAAATGCGGAACTGGCGCAGCAGAGAAGCCTTGCTCTGGCTGAGGCAGTGAAACAGAAGACGCTGGCTGATAAACGCGCCAAAGAAGCAACGGATAACTTTGCTCTTGCGGGACAACGCCTGCTTGATGCTAATCAGGCACGAAATGCAGAGAAACTCGCATCCCGGGAGGCTATTAACAAAGCTGAAATTGCGCGCAGAAATGCAGTCGAGGCACAAAATCAACGCGATGCCGCAACGAAAACAGTCTACTTTGCCAACATGAATCTAATACAGCGTGAATATGAAAACAATAACATAACACGTGTTGTCGAACTCCTGGACACCACACGTCAGAAACAGTTTCGTCAATATCGTGGTTTTGAGTGGGGTTACTGGAATCACCTTTGCAATCTTTCACTATTAACTCTGAGGGAACATACTAATTCCATCTCTTCTATTGCCTGTTCATCAGATGGAAAATACATTATCACCGGAAGCGTAGATCGAACCGCAATAATCTGGAACGCGGCGACAGGGCACAAGATTTTCACGCTAGGCGGGCATTCAGACAGCATCTACTGCGTTACGTTCTCGCCGAATTGCAGACTAGCAGCCACCGCAAGCTGGGATAATACTGCAAAGATATGGGATGCAGCCACAGGTCATGAGCTTCTTACACTCCATGGGCATAAAGACGTCATAAATTCTGTTTCTTTCTCGCCAGATAGTAAACGTATTTTAACGGGGAGCAAAGATAAAACTGCGAAAATTTGGGAAGTATCGACTGGCCGCGAACTGCTCACTCTAACAGGACATTTAGATAATATCTATTCAGCCGTCTTCTCCCCCGACGGTAAGCGTATTGCAACAGGTAGTTGGGATAAAACTGTTAAAATCTGGGATGCGAAGACTGGGAAAGAGATAAACATTCTCAGTGGTCATATGGGATTTATATATAGTGCAGCATTCTCTCCAGATAGCAAGTGCATTTTAACCGGCAGTGAGGAGCATTCTGCTATTGTATGGGATGTTGAAACAGGCCAAGTGAAATTGACGCTTAAGGGACATACCAGCGCTATTTTCCGCGTTGCATACTCACCGGATGGCAAAAGTATGATAACTTGCTGCGCCGATAATTCGGCAAAAGTTTGGGACTCGCTGACTGGCCAGGAGAGACTGGTCATAAAAGGTCACATGGCTCCATTTGCTGCCGTCTTCTCTGCAGACAGCAAAAGAATAGCAACTGGCAGTTGGGATAACACCGCTAAGGTCTGGGATATAACTACGGCCAGAGAGATGCTTACACTGGATGGACATTCGAAATATATCCTGGGTGTTGCTTTCTCTCCAGATTGCAAACGAGTTGTCACTGGAGGAAGAGATAAAACTGCGAAAATCTGGAATGTCGCAACAGGACGCGAAATTCTTACGCTTCGCGGGCATACTGATGACATAAATTCTGCCTTATTTGCTCCCAATGGCAAGTGGATAGTCACGGGGAGCAGAGATAATACTGCAAAGGAATGGGATGCCGTAACCGGGCGGGAGAAGCTCACTCTCATAGGGCATCAAGGCTTTGTAAATTCCGCCGTATTCTCGCCAAACAGCAAGTATATTCTCACCGCTAGTACAGATCATACTGCAAAAATATGGGATGCGAAAACAGGGATTATACGACTCACCTTGAAGGGACATACCAATCCGGTTTATTCTGCCGTTTTCTCGCCGAATGGTAAATTCATTGCTACAGGAAGCGGGGATAAAACAGTGAAAATATGGGATGCGCAAACTGGAAATGAGATGTTTACTCTGAGGGGACATAACGATAATATTGATTCCGTCGCCTTCTCTCCGGACGGAAGATTTATTGCGAGTGCAAGCTGGGATAAGACAGCCAAAATTTGGGACTTAGCCACAAAGCGAGAGATACATACACTCAGAGGTTACCAGGGGATTGTATATTCCGTAGTTTTCTCGCCGGATGGCAAATGCGTCCTTACAGGCAGCGGTGATCATACTGCAAAATTGTGGGATGTAACGACCGGCCTTGAGCGGATCACACTGAAAGGGCATACAAACGATGTCAATTCTGTTGCCTTTTCGCCAGATGGCAAGCTCATTATAACCGGGAGTGATGATAATACAGCAAATATTTGGATTTCCAACTTTAGCACTGGCCAACAACCGGCCTTAAATTAATAACAGTACAATAGCAGGCAAGCTTAATGCCCCTATCAGAACTATGCAAGAGTTCTGATAGGGGCATTTTATATACTATTTATGTTGGGCACAAAACAATGAAATAAACGGTTATTTCTGAATACACGAATTTAACTGCCCCTGAATGGAGATATTTCAATGCAGCACATTTTGCATCGTTTCTTATTTGTTTTAGCAGCAATGACTATTGGCGCTTGTACACAGGCGCAAACCTATGACGTTGCTTCCGACTTCTCGACAGTTAATAATCCGAATAGCGTCTGGAGTTATGGCTATTCAAATGACCTTGCCTCCAGTATTACAACTTATTCCGGGTTGTATGAAGTTTCACCCGGCTTTTTAGCGTGGAACGATTCGACGCTCGGCCCAGACCCATTCGTCGGTAAGAACACAACCTCATCCGATATCACTTATTCCACGATAAATCTCCCGGCTGGAAAAACGATTTTCCATCCTGGACCAAACGGACAGTATAGCGAGGTCACCTGGACAGCGCCGGATAGCGCTAAATACCGATTGAAATCTGCTTTCACTGGATATGATACTTTCGGAACGACTACCGATGTCCATGTGCTCAAGAATGGGGTTTCGCTTTTTGACGCGGATATAGTAGGTTATCAAACAGAAGAAGCATTCAGTGCGGATTTAATATTGCAGCAGGGCGATGTCCTATCGTTCGCCGTTGGCTATGGGCCGAACCAGGACTATGGGTTTGACTCCACGGGTATCGCAGCGCATCTGACCAATCTTTCCACTGCAGCTGTACCGGAATCCGGAACGATGGCTATGTGCACATGTCTTTTTATTTTTGGAGCCCCGCTGTTTATCCGCAGCAGGAAAGCAAAGCAATCAAACGCTTAGACATCTGCCTCAGCATTATTCATATAGATTAGCTGACATGAATAATCCTATACGCTTAATGGTAGAACATCTTTGCTCAGGCAGCATATTTAGGGCAGCATAGCTCTCTGGCATAGCTGTATTCACTTATTTCTCAAGGGGGGATCATGAACTACAATAACTACAAGTCTCATTTTGCATCAGCCGCGACAATTGTCGCTATTGGCTTCTCTCTCGCATTTTCTTCTTCTGCGGAAGCACAGATCACAGTTCTGCCGCCACACTCCACCGTTGCCGGGAAGACTATTGGAGAGTGGACGCAGAATTGGTGGAGCTGGGCGCTTTCGCAGGCGGAGCCCAATGGTCCTCTGACCGATGCCACCGGAGCTAATGCAAATATCAACCAGTCGGGGCCGGTGTTTTTTCTTGGCGGTACGACTGGTTTAGCGGCGGATCGGACTTTCACTATTCCGACCGGAAAATTTGTGCTGCTCCCACTCACAAATATTGTTGGGACGGATGCAGATGTTCCAGGTGGAACTCCAGATGATCTGAAGGCTTTGGTACAGAGCCTGTTCAGTTCGAGCGACCCTCTTTCCGCTTCCTTAGACGGTGTGTCTCTCGATCCTGCTGATCTAGCGCTGACTCGTGAAGATTCCGGCAGCTTTCCATTAGATGTCGCACCCGGCAGCGTCTTCGACTTTCCAGGGGGAGTGCCATCGGGTCATCATCCATTTGCCTTCTCAGACGGCTACTGGCTAATGCTCAATCCTTTATCACCAGGCTCTCACGATATTGAGTTCGGTGGCGGGCTGTCTGCATTTGGAATTTCCGTGGACGTAAACGACCATATTACCCCTGTGCCTGAACCCGGTTCACTTGCAATACTATCCGGGTTAACTTTATTTGGGGGAAACACTTTACGTCGTCTTCGGAAGCAAAGAAAATAAAGCGGCATCTTACTAATAGAACCAGTCCTTTCTGGTAAATTACAAATTAGCAGCTTACTTCTTCCGAATAAAAACTGTAATGTCTGGGTACGTTCCTGTACCCAGACAATTTTTTGCTTGCCAGTTCCTGATTATAATCCATCGTTACGAGGAAATCAGAAAGAATAAAATGAATGTATTGTATTATCTGATAATTAAATTTTGAATCGCTGTCGATACCAGCATCTCCGTCGATTGCAAAAAGTAGAAAAGGAGTGAAATTTTTATGACATTGAAGAGATGCAGCCTGTTTCTTATTTTTGTTATCGTGGGAGCGCTGTTCGGAGCGGTGCCATCACTCGCCGCTGCGACATGGTATGCGAGCGCAGAGGCAAAGGCGAACGATTCCAATCCCGGCACGATGGAACAGCCGGTCGCAACCGTCAAGAAGGCTGTATCGCTGGCAAAGCCCGGAGATACGGTCGTTTTTGCTGCCGGAACCAACAGTAGCAGCGATGTGAGCATACCGGATGGCGCCGTGGATCTGCCCATTATAGTCCGTTCATCGGGCAGTGGAAAAGTGATCTTCAGTAACGATGGAAGCGCCGACGTTCTCATGCCCGGATCCTACAACACGATCGACGGGATCGAAATCCGGATGGTCTCGGATAAGCCGAGAAACTCCGGCATTCACATAGTGCGGAAAGAGCATACCACTATCCGCAACTGCCGGATTTTCGCCTGCCGCCACGGTATACGAGGGGAGAGCACGCATAATCTCACCATCACAAACTGTGAAATCGCCTACGCCGGCTACAACAGCATCTATATTCACGGCTCTGGCAATGGCGAAAAAGGACACTGGAATCCTGCAGACGAGAATCGCAACGTTGAAATTCGGAACTGTTACATCCATGATGCGGGCTGGGGTGTCGATGGGACAGAAGGCTACGGTTTTAATGCGCAGGGCGGAGTGGAATCGCTGCTCATTGAAAACTGCCAGATCGATAACTGTACCGGCGATGGGATTCTATACGAAGACTGGGCCGTACACTCGACTGCCCGGCACAACATCATTCGCGGGTCGGGAATCGCAGCCATCTGGATAGACAACGTCAGCATGAGTATTTTCGACGGCAACTATCTGGAGGCCAACAACGTCTCTATCTGGCTGTCCGGCGAAGAGAGCAGCAATCGGTACCAGTCTGATTTCATCAGTATCCGCAACAACATTATGGTGCATAACGACTGGACCGCGCTTGCCGCTTTTGATCCCAAAGTGTATGGTAAAAACGTCTTCCACATTACCTCGAATACACGCGATGTCTATGTCGATAACAACACCATCGCCTTCAACAACGCGCCAAGAGTGGTGGGTGTGGAGAATCGGCCACCTCAGAACATTTTCTCGAATATCTGGTTTCGTAATAATCTTTTCTATGGCAATACCGGCGGCATAGGCGGAGATCGCGGAGTGGATATGAGCAATTTTCATTTCCTGAATAACCTTTGGGACAAGCCGTACAAAGGCGATAAACAGGCAAAAACCGGAGATCCGATGTTCGTCGATGCAAAATCGCACAGCCCGGAAGGATATAAAATTCGGGGTGGTTCCGCGGCTATCGATCAGGGAATGCTTCTCTACGATAACCCTCTGGATTTCTGGGATGCAGCGCGCCCCCACTTATCGACAACAGAAAAGTACGATATCGGCGCGCATGAGTTCGGCGCGACGGGCGTAGCGCATATTGGGCTCGATATGTCCACATTTCCATTTGAGGTGCCGCCATTCAAGCTCCAGTTCCGAGCCAAACCTCCAAAATAGCTGGAGCGTCGAGTGTAGGCGGGTATCATTCGGTACGTTACAACGATGCGATTGCTCAAAAACTCAGCAGATACTAGCTCGTGAGATGGAACGTCGCGCTCATTGCGACGGTTCCGTCTTCCAACCGTAGTTATCAAGGGAGGAATGATCCTCAAACACACGCGGTGCATCTGTGGGCGATAAAACGGTATCGTAAAGGCCGATATTCTCTCCCTTGTGCTTATCTATTCCGGTATAGTTGAGACTGGAGTCCTCGTATCGCTTGAATTTGAATACGGCGTCATTCATCAATCCACTGTTAAATACGCCCAGGCTGACAAGCAGTTCGAAGTCCTTGACATGCAGGCCGGTCACTTTTCGGAATAAGCCCGGTTCAAGCTGGGTGATAACATCCTTCAGACTTCGTTCCCGGTAGTCGGTCAAATACATAAATACTGGGATCCGTGTAGCAAACTTTATCAGCTTCTGTTGAATCTGTTTTCGCTTACCCTTGTATTCCTTCTCTTCGTCGCTAAGCTCCTTTTTCTCTTTGGGACTCATTATCTCATCGTTTGCTTCTTTTCTTGCCTTCTTTACAGATTCAGATTTATTGATAATTGTTTCGATTTCTTGGTTGAGACTGCGGAAGCCCTCAATGTTCATCAAAGCTTCCATTGCTGCCGGGCTATTCATCAGCCGTTCCAACGTCCGATTATCGACATTTACCAAAAGCGCACTTTCCCAGCGGCGCGCCAAGAGAGTTGCCGTTGTACCGCTCATTGCCATGTCCAGGATTCCCGCCGCATCAATCTGCTTCATCGAGCTCCCATCATAGGCGAGGACAGGAAGGAAACTGATGAACTCCGCCACTTTGGTCTCCGGATTTGATTCGTTCACGTTGAGACGGCAGCTATAATCAGCAATCTGCCGCAAAGCCCGGTTCGGCGCGAAATCAAAGACGTAGCACTCTTCTTTCATGATCTCTTCAATGTTTGGACTCTCGCCGTCAGGGTTCCGGATCGTCCACGGTGATTGCACCCGAAATGCCGCCTGGAAATATGTTTCCGGAGTGGATGAGTTTCTCAGCATGAAGATACCTGTCCACGGTCGGACAGTGACTCCTGTTGTCAGTTTCATGCATGACAGAGTAATCGTTTTGGAAAGCAGTGGATTATCCATTTCCTTCAGAACGGGGGGCAGAGCCTCCACTCCGTTTCCTGCCTGTGTTCCCGCTGCAACGATCACCTTATATTCGTGAAAGAAGCTGTTCTGCCGCTCGGCCAGCAGATTGCGCATCGCATGGCATGAAGCAACGTTCGGGAGGAACCAGAACGTGTGCGAGAGAACGCTGAGGAGCCTCACATCGGAAAACGGCATGGGAGGTTTCTTTGCGCCAAGCTTTAGATTGTCCACAGTGGTAATCATGTCCGCTCCGCGGATCAAATCCAGCCACTTTTGAACTTCATCCTGATACTTAAACCTCGCCTCACTTCCTTGGCCATCTGCGGTAAAGAAAACATTCAGATCGAATTCGTTAAACTCACCGAGGGCTGCCACTTCCCGAATCGAATCCGGCATCTGGTATGTCATTAGCACCATACGCGGCAGAGCAGCATAGGGGTTATTGTTTGCCGTCCAATCCCGCTTTGCTCGCTGCTCATCGGAATAGGTCCAGTTAAAGATCTGGTCTTCGATGAACTCCCCGGAAGTAATAGCGCGAAATGGCGTTCCCGAGAGGTATAGGTAGGCATCTGTCGTAATAGGCAGAATATCTTCATCGTAGATTTCACGGCCCTGCCCCTGAGCAAATTCGGCTTCCCGCTGATCCTCCGACTCGAACAGTTCCTTGGCGTTCTCACGCCACGCGCCATAATGATACTCGTCCAGAATAACAGCATCCCAATGCGTGGTATGTACCCACTCGTTCTTGGCTTTAATACCTCCCGTGCTTGTGTTCTTGCCCAGGTAGTCCTGGAAGGAGCCGAAACATACAAACGGTCTCGCCTTATCCCTCTGATCGTATGTCAGCCCGCCTGGAGAGATAAACTGCCAGCCCAGGAAATCCATGTGCTGCGTTAAATCTTCTTTCCAAGCGTTCTGGACGGCAGGCTTAAAGGTGAGAACCAACACCTTCCGCCAGCCCATCCGCTGCGCGAGCTGGTATGCAGCAAAGGTTTTTCCGAAACGCATCTTGGCGTTCCAAAGGAAGTGCGGTGGTTTGTCTGCATTTTCCCGCTTAGAGTTCTCAAAGTACCGGGCTGTTAGTTCGACTGCCTCTTTCTGCTCTGGGCGCATACCAAAATTCAGCGTGCGATTCTCTTCCAGCGGTTGTGCTGTGCGAATGGCCAATATCGCCGCTTTCACCTGGTCTACTGTACATTGGAACCACTCGCCCTCTGGGTTGGAAATGCCTATCGCACGAAGCTGCCGATGTACCTCACGATCTGTGAAAGACGTCCCGTCGCTTCGCATGGCCGTTTCTTCGAGAACAATGCAATAGGGCAGCTTGCCTGGCCGCTTTGTGGGATACTGCATGGCTACGCGTGTTCGAGCGTCCTTGGTGGTGTACCCCACTTTGAGCATGCCCTTATACTGAGGATGCGTATCCTGGTAAGCATAAATGGTGGGCCGCGATGCCGGGCGGGGCGGAAAGAATTCATCCACGCTCATCAGTTTCTTTCCTCAATTTCTTTTTGGAGGCTGCTGGCGGCAGAAAGTTTTCGCTGGTGATTACGTCTCGACCGGTTTTTTGTTCGAGTTCGAGACGCGCCTTCCCGGCGATTCTTCCGCCTTTCTTGCTTGCCTCCGTATTTTCGATCATACCGGTTGCGTCCACACTCTCGGCAATTTGACGGGTGGAGAGTTCCGCCAACGCGGTGAAAATCAACTCGGCTTCGCTCATGTGGTCGCGCAGGTTCTGAGACTTGAGCCCTTTGACTTCCTTATGCTGTTTGATCGAAACACCGCTCCATTCCCTATGTATGATATTGGTGAGAATGGCGTATTCGGATTCCTCTTTTATGTCATGCACTTTCCAGTAATCGGTGAGTTTGTTGCGGGTTTCCTGCCCCATCATCCGCTGCTGGATCCACTTCTCGCTGCGTCCGTGCTGCTGCCAGTATTCTCGCGCGCGATCAAGGGATCGGGCTGGGTCGCCCATGTCCTGAATACGTTCATACCCTACCTTCGCCAGCCAGAGTTTGAAAGGTTCGGCCTTGGGCGAGGGAATTGACTGAATGATTCTCAGCAAGCCCTGGACATCCGAGCAATCGGTTTCTCTCATTTTCCCGTCCGGAGCTTTCAGTTTCAACTGTCGACAAACTGTCGACAGTTCAAATCCGTCCTCGGTTTTAACGCGAATTTTCATCTTGAACCAATAATCCCGCGGATTGACGCTGTCCGTCAGCGCGCCAACCACATCCACCACAGAAAAAAACCACGTCTCCGTTTTCTCGTCATAATCCCGTCGGATTTTGTGGTCCTCGAAAACGACCAGTGCGCGTTCCTCATTCATTGTAGGCTTCCTTATACATCCCCGAATACAGGGGATTGCCGCCTGTGTAAGCATAAATCGTGGGACGAGGAGGGAAGAATTCTTTACTCATCATCTTCCTCAGGTGGTCGAACCAAGGAAGAGATAAAGTCTTGTTCATCCTTGGAAATGCCATATTTTGCATATAACTGCTCATCAGTCCAAGTTACTGAAAAATCTTGTGTAGGTACAAAAGCATACACTTTGCTAGTTGCGTGTTGAGTTGGCTTGGATAATAGCACCAAAAACCGTAAGAAGCGTGTCCTCAGATAAATTGCAAGATTTTCGGCATGTCCACGATTTTCATAGGCTCCAGCAACCAAATAAGTTTCTGTAC
>JBBRDM010000043.1:0-33077 GCA_038203935.1 Chthonomonadales bacterium | reverse complement strand
TCCGGTTCGCGTGATCCAAGTAAATTAATATTCGGGCCATGAAGGAGTGAAATTTTAATCATCGAATGTTTCCTGGAACTGCGTTTTCATCAAGAATTTTCGCCTCATCCACCAGTAAGATGGGTATTCCATCTCTGACCGGAAAAGCATATTTCCCGCAGGAGCAGTTCAAAGTTGATTTGTCTTCGGTCAGCTCTAAAGCTCGGCGCTCTTCACATCCCGGGCAGGCCAGAAGATCTAGAAACCATGCATCAAGCTGCTGGGGCGGAAAATTGGATTCCGATGATCCTTCATTGGAACTCATAGTATATTATTCTCCATAATGTCGCAATCACGCTATCGCAACGCATCCTGATATACTTCGAGCGTTTGCAGTGCTGTTTTGTTCCAGTTGAAAAGTGCAGCATGAGCAGGCCCTCTAGAAGCAAGTTCATGTCTGCGGTTATCATCGCACAGGAGATCACCTATCATTTTTGACCAGGCGTGTATATCTCGCGCCGCAACTATTTCTGCGGCATCTCCTACTACTTCCGGAAGAGCGGGCGCATCCGAGACCACTACTGAAGCGCCACAGGCCATCGCCTCTAACGGGGGAAGACCAAAACCTTCATATAGTGAGGGATAAGTAAACAGTGCGCATCCTTGATAGAGAGAGGGGAGATCCACATCTTCCACATATCCCGCAAATAGCAGTGAATTGGCTGCAGTGTCTCCACCGCCTCTAGCGGCAGCCTCTTTCAGCGCCTGCTGTTCCGTGCCCCATCCCACTTTTCCAGCAATAACGAGGAAATGCGGGAGATTCCGTTCTACTTTTGCTTTCCCGAATGCTTCGGCCAACATAATTAAATTTTTTCTTGGCTGAAGCACTCCAACAGCAAGGATATATTTTGTGTTGGCAGGAATATGATATTTCTCCAATCGCTGTATAATATCCTTCTCATTCACCTGCTCTGTCTCCATTCCAAAGCCATCCGGCAGACCATGCAGTATACCAACAACTTTATGCGCCGGCAGCTTGTATATGCGCAGAATATCCTTCCTGGAGCTTTCAGACACGGTAATCACTTTCGCTGCACGCCGCATAGAATTTGGAACAGTTAGATTTAGCAGAAGCCGATCTTTCAGAGGAAACCATTTGGGATGGATTTTGAAAGAGATATCATGAACCGTAGTGACAACGGGGCAGGGACAGCGGAAAGGTACCGTGTATTGAACATGCAGGAGATCCACTTTCAGCGATCGAAGCGCTTTTGGCAGTGCAGTGGCCGACCAGCTGCGGTCGTTGGCTGCGTATATAACGTGGGTAGTCAGATTGGAAACGTAAGGAAGCTCTTCCGGATCGATAGGAATGCGAGATAAAACTAAAAATTCACTTTCTGGGGCGAGCAGCGGCAGTCTTTGCAGCAGATTTTTCCAGTAGGTTCTATCTCCTGTATATCTGCCGGTAAGTGCTCTGCCGTCAATGGCCACGCGCATTAGAATCAATATCCTCAGGAAAGTATTGTCGGTGGGCTATAAACACTATCAACCGTACGAATTGAACTTTTTAAATAGCTGCTCGTCCATCTTAACACAGCCAATCCCGGCTGATTATGGTAAAGTGAGAAAAAAATGAAAATTCAAAAAAAATGTGGAATTGCTGCTATTGCACTAGGGATTATTTCGCTTTTGGGACAGCCCATTCTGGCTCAAAACAGTGCTGCACCGACATTTAATTCGGTCAAACGAAGTCATAATAATCGATTAGAACAGCTTTCAAAACAGCTGGATTTAACAGAGGCTCAGCAATCTAAAATAAAAGGCTTTATGGCCGAACATCATAGTAAGGCTGCACACATACGAAAAGATACCGCATTAACACCAGAACAACAAAAAGAAAAACTTAAAATAATTCGAAAAGATTTGATGCTGGAAATAAAGGGCGTATTGACCGATGAGCAGGTCGCGAAGTTTAAATCACTGCATCATCATACCGCAAAGTAGTCTTTGATTTAAATCGGTTTTCATTCGAGATATGCAGTGGTAGCTCCAAAGGTTTATTCTTATCAGTTTTTGATTAAATCAGGAGCTATACTGCACGGATCTTTTTCGATTGTAAAATGAGCTGCACAAACGTTGGCAGGAGCATCACTTTACTAATTTTTTTTGGATTGGACAATAGTCTCCAGAACCATTCCAGACGTGCTTTTTGAAACAGCATTGGCGCTCGTCGAGTTGACCCTGAAAGTACATCCAAAGTACCGCCAACACCAATCAATACCGGTACATCGAGTCTATCTTTGAATGAAGATATCCATTTCTCTTGTTTAGGTATTCCAAGCGCAACACAAAGTATATCCGCCTTCGATTCCCGAATATTGTTTATAATTTCATCATTATCGCAGTCTTGAAAGAATCCGTTGCGTGTTCCAACGATTCTGCATCCCGCGTATTTTGTCTGCATTTTTTCTGCCGCCAATTCAGCTACACCTGGGCCAGCGCCGAAAAAATAGATGCGGTAACCATTTTTGGGAGATAGTTCGCACAGCCGCTCGACAATATCGACACCTGAAACCCTTGAGCCGAGTGAAGCTCCCAGTTGTCTGGCACCCCAGAGGATTCCAGCGCTGTCTGGTGTAATTAAATCCGCTTTCGAGATTATGCTGTGGAGTTGGGCGTCCTGATGCGCCATGACGATCATCGAAGCATCTGCAGTAACGATATGATGCGGTGATGATGATCCTATAAAATTATCGATGCACGAGAGCGTTAAAGTCATGTCGACTTTATGAATAGGTATATTCAATAATGTGATAGATGGAATTGCTGGTTCAATAGTAGTTTTTTCTGAAAGAGAGGACATAATTCTGTTCTTGTTCCTTAAAAGAAGCCTATCATGCTGAGCCTTTTTCAAGTATAATGGTTGTCGAGGTGAGTATACCTCAATTACTAATTTGCGTGAACCTTCAAAATTTGTTTACTGCGGAACGCAGGTATTGCTGGATAAAACTGATCGGGAGATAATATGCTTTATGAGGTGGTTAGTTGATTAGCGCTCGAAGATTGGCGCGCGAATGGGCGCTTAAAATTCTCTATCAAGTAGATGTAGGAAAATGTAGTTTAATAGACGCGAGCGCTTCTGCGCTCGAAAGACTGCGAAGAGAGTTCGTACTCGGAGGATCGCGTTCTGGAATGGGGTCTCGTATCGAGGAGATTTGTATAGAATCCATTTCCAAAGAAATCAGCACCCTGCTGCCGTTTTCTGATAAATCTCTCGAGCGCGGTATAGCTATAGCTACGCCATTGTTCTGTTACGAGATGGTCTACTGGCAGGAAGTACGTTTTGAGGTCTCTTATAAATCGAAATTCGGTAAAATCAATCTCTCACCAGCACGGATATCAAGGCCGTTCCCAGATTCAGAATTTCTGCAGTGGCAGGAAATGCCTAGCAACAAGCTTTCGTTCCATCTTTCCAAACTAAGCGCTGAAAATAAATTAATCTATAAAAATTTTACTGAGAGAGTGCGCGAGCATCTTCCCATTTCGCTTGCTGACGAATTCAGGCAGACCGGGCTTGAATTCGCGCGAGAATTGGATTTAAATCGCCCCACACTTGCCAATGATGCGGAACTTAAGGGATACCTGGAACCAGAGCGTGAAATGTTTATCGAAAAGCAGAATAGTCGTTGGAAAGAAACAGGAAATGTGGCTGGCAAACAGATCAATGATTGGCTTAAAACTACTTCCTTTTCATCCGTACTTGCTTCCGGGGTAATCGAACATCAGGATGAAATTAACTCCACACTGGAACAACTTGCATCCGGATGGAAAATTGACCGCCAGGTCTCTGTGGATAGGAATATCCTGAGACTAGCTGCGTATGAAATGCTTTTTCTATCCGATATCCCCGCCGCGGCTTCCATTAATGAAGCAGTTGAGATGGCGAAGAAATACAGTACTGATGATTCCGGTCGGTTCGTCAACGGCGTGTTGGGTGCACTGGCTATGCAAGTTGAGGAAAGAGGAAAGCAGTCTTCACCAACCGTTATCGCTGAGGATGATGATTTCGAAGACATGGTAAATATCCCTGAGATCGAACTTATGGAGATTGTTTAAATGTGGAGCCCTGATGAAAGTGACTCTTCGGAAAAGTGTTCTGCAGCGCTTTTAGATGGAACATTTACCGCCAAAGCAATTAGAAACGAAATCAAAGCTGAAGTACAGATTTTTTCAGCGAAATATGGTTATGTTCCACACCTGGCAGCAGTTCTCATCGGAGCTGATCCGGCTTCTGAAACTTATGTCTCCATGAAAAGTAAAGCATGTGGCTGGGTTGGAATGGAATCCTCCGTACATCGGCTGAGCGAGAATGCTTCTCAGGCTGAAGCGGAAGATCTAGTTACGGCGCTGAATAAAGACACACGTATCAGCGGAATTCTCGTCCAGCATCCACTTCCGAAGCATCTGCATGAGCCAGCCGTACTCGACTGCGTTTCGGTACATAAAGATATCGATGGTATCAGCAGAATGAGCCTGGGCGGATTAATAAACGGCGAACCAGGATTTCCTTCCTGTACTCCTGCCGGTATCATTGAACTTCTGGACCGGTATCATATTCCGATCGAAGGAAAAACCGCTGTCGTGGTAGGAAGAAGCATTATATTAGGCAAGCCGGTTGCTATGATGCTGCTCAATCGGAACGCTACCGTCACCATTTGCCATTCCCGCACATCGAATCTACCTGACGTTACCAGAACTGCGGATATTCTCGTCGCAGCCGTTGGCAGGCCGGAACTACTGACGGGGGATATGATCAAGCCCGGAGCAATGGCAGTAGATGCCGGTTACAACAGAGTGGCCGGCAGAATAGGGGATGTGGGCGATATTGAGTATGAATCTGCCAGCCGGGTCGCATCCTACATCACTCCAGTTCCAGGTGGGGTTGGCCCCATGACCATTGCGATGCTCCTGAAAAACACTTTGAAAGCCGCACAAAATGCGGCGGTTCAAAATGGGTGATTTACCGCTGTTAATTACGCTAGGGAGTCCAGTCCATAACCGGTGTGACGCGTTCTACAAAACCGGCCATTAATCGGGCTGCATTCTCAATATCGTCCAGATTCATCACTTCGCAAGGAGTGTGCATATAACGCAGAGGAACAGATATCAACCCGGTCGCCATGCCCGAACGGTTGAGCTGCATGATATTTGCGTCAGTGCCAGTGCCGCCTCCGGCTGCTTCAATTTGATACGGTATTTCCAGCTCCTTTGCAGTCGCTACAAGTAGTTTGAAAACTTTGGGATTAATATTGGCGCCCCGGGCAATAATCGGCCCGCCACCAAGCTTGACATCACCGATCTTCTTTTTATCTGAACCAGGAAAATCCATGGCATGTCCTACGTCGGTAGCGATACCGATGAGTGGATTGATGCCGTAAGCCGAAGTTTTAGCCCCTCGGAGCCCGATCTCCTCCTGAACTGTCGCCACTCCATAAACGCTGGAACTGAAGGTTTTGTCGCGAAGAATTTTCAACGCTTCTGCGACAATAAAGCAGCCCATTTTATTATCAAAACTGCGCGCTGTTGCGCGTTCACCCTGCAGTCTATTCATCTCTTGAGCATAGGTAATACAATCACCAATCTGAACGAGTTCCAGCGCTTCTTTCTTATTCTCAACACCAATATCGATCCATAAATCGTCTGTTTTCGGTACTTTTCCACGTTCGTCTTGATCGAGCAGATGAATTGCCTTACGACCGAGTACACCTAGAATTGGCCCTGATTCGGTATGTACATAGACCCGCTGCCCAACCGCGACAACAGAGTCGTGACCGCCAATTTGACCGAAATATATAAACCCTTCATCGGATATAAAACGCACTATAAATCCGATTTCATCGGCATGTCCTGCAAGCATTATTCGAGGTGAACCCGATGCATTTCGCGTCGCGATGACATTCCCAAGGACATCCGTTTCCACTGTATCGGAATATGGCTGTACGGACTCTTTGAAAACTTTCTGAACCTGTTGTTCGTACCCGGACGGCCCTGGTGTATCCACTATTTTTTTAAGTAATGCAAAACTCTCTGCTTGCAATGAAATACCCCTTTCAAGCAACATTCGATATTAACATCTTTATCCAAAAGGGAAAAGAATTATGAACATGTAAATAGTTTACATTTACTGATCGATAACAACCACTGCATTTATTCCCATCGATTCCAGCACTATATTACAATAGATGCCATTTTGAGAAAATTCGAGATCGATATTATGTTCCGCTAAAGATACCCTTGAGGGCTCTTTTTCAGTTTTGATCGCAAATTCGATCCTGCCGATTGTCACTTCACATTCTATAAACTCGTTCGCTGCGGTGCGTCTTTGCGGCTGAAAATTAATAAGGTGAACCAGGGTTCTGTTCTTTGCTGCCTGTTTTGTGACTGCAATTTCCATTGCTGCTGGTATATTGGATATAGGCTTAATTATTGGTTCCGGCAGCAGAATTTCCAGCATGCGTGCGGTCATATCTTTATAAAGATAGAACCCGTCATCACGATATCCTCGGAACACGGCTGCAAAAAGGTAGGCAATTTTACTATCTTCTGAAACAACTCCAACAGGATGGCCCGTGGGTTTATCGACAGGTGTCTGTGCATGTGAAGAAAAATGTTCTGGCGATCGGTTGAAATAGGGCTGCCATACTTCCCCTAATATCAAGCTGCCATTTGTATGTTCGACGTAAGTTCCTGCCTGGTAGTTCACAAACTCAGTTTCTGGCTGCCCAGCGCCGAGCGTAGACCCCAAGCGCATGTAGGAAGGCTTCCAGGGACAATCTTCCAGAAAACGCACCGGAGAATCCGGCAGGCTGAACGCGCCGTTTTGCTGGGTCGCCTGGTGACTGAATAGTACGGAACCACCATTTTGTATAAATTTGCGTAATTTTTCCAGCGTCGATGTATCCAGTTTTCCTCCATCAGGAATAATCAGCAGTTTATAATTGGCGAGATTGTCTCGATCAGAAGTTTCGCCATTCCACTGTATTTTTAATGCGGAAAGAATTGCAGCAGCGCCCTCAAAAGAGTGATTCATCGCAACGGTAGCAGGCACACCTTCTTCGATCTCATCCGGCAGCAATAAAACCGCCGCTTCTGCGATAGGAACGGCGCCAACACAATATTCTTCTAAAGCTTCCACCTTTTTAAAAGTCTGTCCGATTACCTGATAAGCCCCAACATCCAGAGTGCCTCGGGGATGAAGCTGATCGCCGATATTTACCACCCCTCCAGCAGCGAGAATTGTGGAGGCTTCGTATTCCAGTTGAGGAACCGTTTTCAATCCGCCAAAATCGGCCCACGATTTATGAAATCTGGCAGTCATCCCCTGGAGAGGGCGAGGATAGGTGCGTACGAGGCGAGACCAACAGGGGAAATAGAGATATCCCCAGCCGCCGGTGGTAAGAGATTCAATTTCCAAGTGGGTGAGCACATCCAATTCCCGGTGCACATTTTCAGTTACTCGGGAATTGAAAAAAGTGGTTGCGTTGGGTTTTAAATCACGGCACAATTTTGCGAGCCGGACAGAATAATCTCTGAGAATCTCAAATGTCTGTGCACGATGAGCCTTTTTGTCCTCACGCGAATGGCCATTTTTTGCCAGACGCGCAAGACATTTCTCGCAGAAACATCCGGGGTCAGGGGGGAAGTAGCACATATCGTAGAATATGCCGTCTGCATCGTAGTTTTTTAGTACTTCTTCTGTTTGAGCAGCAAGGTAGTCAATGTACTCCTTGTTTCCCATACACATCTGATACCAGCCTGCTTCAGATGCATTGGGCCCCCACAATTTTCCATCCCCAAGCCTGCACACTAGATCGGAGCGCGTCATTCCCATATGTTGGTCTACGCGCGCTGAAATATAGATCGGTGCAGCAATTCCTCGTTTCTTACAGGCTTCAATCTGCTGACCCAGCAGATCGAAATTGAGCGAGGGATGCATCACTCCAGCTTTAGTGGGATAGTAACTCATCCCGTGATGGCACTTGCCGAAAAGCGTAATCCAGTTTACTCTTGCCTCAGTGAGAGTATGCCCAAATGTATCTGGATCAAAATCTATACCTACATCAGGAATATGTGGAGAGGTATGAAAATCCAGATGAATCTGACGATATCTGCTTCCAACCAACTCTGCGGCGGACTGATTATTTTCATTCATGAGGAGAAATCTCGTTTTTACGAAGAATTAAGAGTACAAACCCAACCCGGTATACTGATTTCGGAATCGCGGGCAACCCTGGCTGCATGAAAACCATCAATACCGATATAAAAAAGCTTTCACCTGATAACTATTAAGATAATGTCAAGACTATAAAATTCGACATCTTTAGATAATGTCCTTCCTATAATATTGGCTGCCCGTGCGAATATTTAATCCACCTTTGCTATGGATTTCAGACGTTTAGTTTTTTATTCGTAAAAAATACTCTTGACAGTTATGAATCTTACCGATTATAATATATATTCAAAGCGCTTTGAATTTCAAAGTTCTTTCATTTAAACCATTTACATATTCCAGGAGAGTTATTGATGGCTATGCTGAGCGATTTTCGGCCTCCAGACGCGTTTGAAGCGGAAGAAAATCTGAGAATGATCCGCAGTCTGATGGAGCGTTCAACCAAGCACTCGACATTTTCTGGGTTATCCGGAGTTCTTGCCGGCCTAGCTTCTATAGTTGGCTGCCTGGTGACGAGATCATTAAATCAACAGAATCTTACTCCTGAAGCTTACCGAGTCCCTTTTTTAATAACCTGGACGATCGTGATATTTTTTGCTATTACATCGGATTATCTGCTCACGAAAAGAAGAGCGGCCAGTGTAGGTAAAAGAGTGATTTCACGACTTGGAAAACAGATGATAGTTGCCTCCGCACCTGGTCTGGGAACAGGGATACTGCTTACAGGTTTAATGCTTGGACAGGGATTATTATCAGATATCTATCCGGTTTGGATGCTTTGCTATGGAATCGCAGTTTCTGCAGTTGGACTTTTCTCGCAGCGTGAAGTAACACTGCTTGGAAGAGCTTTTTTAATTGCAGGAGCGATTACCTTAACAATACCCCAGTATGGATTGATTGCCATGGCCACCACTTTTGGAGGATTTCACATTTATTACGGAATTGCGATGTCGCGTAAGGACGGATGGCAGTGAACAAAGAGAGTTCGGTTGTTTTAGTGGAACCTGAGAAGAATGTCGCTTATATGCCGGAGGCGATTGCAGCATTGGAAGCGCTGGATGAGACTATTCATCAGAAGGTGCGTCTCGGAATAATGTCGATGCTTCTAGCCATGCACGAAGCCGATTTCAAACTCTTGAAAGAGACTTTGGCGCTTTCGGATGGGAACTTGAGTACGCATTTAGCGCTTCTTGAAGAACGGGGATTCATCGATTCGCACAAGGAGTTTGTACGGAAGAAACCACATACTACCTATACACCAACGGAAATCGGACGAACAGCGTTTCAGGCTTATCTTAAAGCGCTTGAGCGCATTATTCAGTCGTCCGCCCAGCATACAATACTGGAAAACGATCCCATCAAATCAGCGGGTTTAACTTCGCAGCCACTGAAAGGCTGCTGAGATTTTAGGTTTGGTATCGTTGCTAGATAAGGAATAGAAAATATGAATAAAAATCGTGAAATTAGTTCACTTAAAGAGAAATCGGATCCATTCTCTATCATTCGTGCTCAGTCGATATATAGCGCTGCACGTTTAAAAAACGATCTTAAAATTTACGAAAGTCAAGTATCTTCAGAGACAATAGGATACTTTTCGACAGCTGCCGAAAAATTAGAGCAGAGGCTTGTTGCGTTGTTTGCTGATTAAAATTTAACCATTCTGACTGGTTCCCGACGGAATATCCATCTCAGATAACGAAGACTTAATCGCACTAAGAAGCGAGTCAATATCTACGGGGAATATACGTCCAACGGTTCCTATCCGGAAGCACTCAGCATCCGAAACTTTGCCTGGATATATGACGAATCCTTTATCATTCAACCGATTGTAAAACGCTTCAAAACTGAAATTGGGATGGGCCGGATAACGATAGGATGTTATTATAGTTCCCTGAATATCTGAACAAAGATATTCATCGAATTCCAGTTCCTTCATCCCTTCAATCAGCTTCACATAATTCCTTTTGTATCGTGCAGCTCGACCCGGTACTCCGCCTTCCAACTCAAGTTCATTTAGCGCTTGATGAAAGGCTAAAAGTCCATGTGTTGGAGGTGTGAATCGGAATTGTCCGTTTTTTTCGAGCCCCTGCCACTGTTCGTAAAGATCCAAACTCATTGTTCGCGACCAGCCTTTTGCAGCCTCTAACAAACTCCGTTTACAAATACAGAACGAAAATCCCGGTACGCCTTCTATGCATTTATTCGCCGATGATACCAAATAATCTGCTCCGCACGCCTTCAAATCGAATGGAACAGCCCCAAATGCGCTCATAGAATCGATAAAGTAAGTTTTCCCATGGCGCTTTACAACTTGGCCTATCTCTTCTATGGGATTGATAATTCCCGTCGTTGTTTCGCAATGAACGATCGAAACCGCTGATATCGTGCTATCTTCTGAGAGAATACGATCCACATCTGCTGCGCGAGGCAGGGTGTTTTCCGCAATCTTAAGCGTTACGCAGTCAATCTTATTTATGCTGCACATTCGGGCAATACGATCCCCATAAGCTCCATTTATGACCACGAGCCATTTACCCTGCGGAGGAACCGCACAGGTAATTACCGCTTCCACTCCAAAAGTCCCACTACCCTGCATCAGCACCGCTTCATATCCTGCCCTCTGGGAAACTCCCCCCAGCGAAAGCAGCCTGTTTCGAATCTCCTTAACAACACGTAGAAATTCATTGTCTCGGGAACCAAGATCACGCAGCATTGCCGTTTTGACGCTCAAACTGGTTGTAAGCGGGCCGGGAGTAAATAGCAGACGATCTTTTGCTGTGGGAAGTGGTGGATTCATAGAATTTGTGCTCCAGCGAAAAAATGATGTTGAGAAATGAAACGGCTTACCATGGAAGTGAAAAGGTTTTTACGCTGCTGAAAAATTTCATTGCCTCAATCACACCCTCTTTGATACCCAGTCCCGAATCCTTGGTGCCTCCAAATGGAGAACACTCGATCCGATATCCGGGAACCTGGTTGATATTCACAGTGCCAACTTTTAGCCGCCTGATACAGCTTAGCGCCGCTTCCATGCTATTAGTAACAACTCCTGATGAGAGTCCGTAATTCGAAGAGTTGGAGAGCGAAATTGCATCTTCCACATCCTTTATAGCCATTATTGGGGCCAAGGGGCCAAACGACTCTTTACATACCATCTCCGTAGTTCGTGGGACATTGGCAATGATTGTAGGTTCCAGGAGCGCACCTTTACGACTACCGCCCAGAAGAACTTTAGCGCCTTCAAGCACAGATTGATGGATGCGCGTTTCTAGCTGAATAGCTGCCTGCTCATTTATAACCGTCCCGACGATCGTATCAAGATCAGCAGGATCTCCACAGAGATAAGTTTTCGATTTTTCTACAAATCTCTCCGTGAATTCGCTCAGGATTTTTTCATGTATGAGAAGCCTTTTAACGGCAGTACAACGCTGGCCGGAGTTTCGATAACATCCTTCAGCTGCGAGGGTCACAGCTAGATCCATATCCGCGTCTTCCAGAACTATCAGCGGATCGTTGCCGCCAAGCTCCAGACACAAACGTTTATAACCCGCTATTGAAGCGATATGCTTGCCAACTGCAGTCCCGCCGGTAAATGTCAGAACTTCCACACGTTCATCCCGAATCATCGGCTCCACAATAGTATCGAGCGGACCGACAAATACGCTCAGCATCCATCCTGGCAGGCCGGCATCGTACAATAGCTCCGCAAAACACAGGGCAGTGAGGGGCGTTTTCTCAGATGGTTTCAGCATCATAGGCGCCCCGCTGGCAATAGCTGGAGCAATCTTATGCGCTACCTGGTTTAATGGATGATTGAACGGTGTTATCGCCCCAATCAGCCTGGACGGCTCGCGCATTGTAAAAATTTTTCGAGGCTTACCCTGAGGTGAGATATCGCAGGAGAATATCTGGCCATCGTCTTTCAGCGCTTCCATCGCCGCGAACTGCAGCACATCCTGCGCTCTGCCGACTTCATACCGCGTTTCCCGCATACATAGGCCAGTCTCTAATCGTATGAGGTTGGCAAACGATTCGGCGCGTTCGCCAAGCAGCAGTCTGGCTTTTTCCAGTATCTCAGATCGTCTATATCTTGATAAAGGTTCTCCACCCTTCAACGATTGGGTGATTGCTTCTTCCAGATGGGCAGGGGATATCTGCGATGCGGAGCCAATTATTTCACCAGTATAAGGATATCTAATTTCAATACGATCATCAGATATGATCGGCGTACCGCAGATATAAGAGGGCAGTTCCAGAGTCGCATTTTTAATCATCGGTTATCGTTTCTAAATTTTATTTTGCTTTGAAATCCTGCGCATAATGAGGGGGTGAAGTATGGGAGGGACGTACTAAAATATCTCCATATTTTATATGTCCATTTAAGAAACCACCGTTTAGAAGTGTGAACTGGTCGAGTTTCACAGCAGCATCATAGTCCTTACGCTGCACTTTTCCGGTGGGATCGTGCGAAAATTTTGCGTGGACGAGCTCTTTCCATTCATTTTTTGAAGTATATACCCACTCGTTCCCGAAGGATGATTCTCGCAGCATCTGGCCATTAGCCCCATCGAAGTTTTCATTGAATGAATAGAGTCCACTCAAATAATTGCCATCTCGAGGTGCTTTGAAACTGGCAATTAGTCCCCATGTACGCGATTCTGGAAACCAGAAATATCCCGAATAAGTCGTAGTGGTGCCTTCAGGCTTTACGGTAACCATAAAGCGATATGTCTGATTTTTTTTCCAATGATAAATCAGATGGCTATGGCCTCCGGTTCCTTCATTGCCAAAACTTTCAGCAACCACATTTCTGCCCTTCACTATAAGCTGCACTCTATCAACTGGAGCGACTTTTGATCTATCTACAGCTTCGCTGCCGCTGTCCCAAACTGAGAAAATAATTCGGCGTTCTGTAGGACTGTTTACCTGAATACCGAAATAACCACGCCGAAATCCACAGGCCATATAGTAAGTCCATAAGGGATCAGTTTTAACGGTAAGTTCATTATAGAAGCGTGTTATTTTTGAATCATTTTCGATAGGATAACTAAGATGCACAGAGGCGGCATTCTTTCGTTCGTCACTATTGAAATGCACATCCTCGCTATCTATTCCTTGAATATCTAATGAAAATATTTCCGGATAGACTTTATTATGCTCATCGGTGCTGGAGAGCACAATTCTATGATAACCTGGCGTATTAACGGTGAAAGTGCCAAATTGCATTTTTTGGAGGGAAGTATCTGATCCCACAATCAGTTTATTCAGGTGCTGCTCGTCCATCGAAAGCTGGCCCACCCAATTAGCTTTTTCTGGTAAATGCAGATTTACTGATATATCTATTTTCGACGTGTGTTTGAAATACAAATACCAGACCGCTTTATTCGAACTGCTTTTCCAATTAGATATTCCTTTGTCAGAAAAATCCATTCCGTAAGGATCTGGTTCGGAGTAAGCTGTGAATGCGGGAATTGAGATTGGAGATGAGGTGCTCGACGCACCTGCTAAATTGCCTGAGAGGATTGAACTGAGAGCCATCAAAAGTAGAGTTTGTGCAGTTTTGTTCATATAAAATTGACTATCTGTATTAGGTAAGAGTGCATAGTAAAATATAGACCCCAACAACCAGCTCGATCGAGAATGGAAATCGGGGTCTATCATCGATACTATTTCTTCGATGCTTTCAGCTGAGCTAAATGATCTTCGTACTGTTTTTTTGCGTCGGCAGGAAACTTGCTATCCGGCTTGTTGATCAGATCGATGGCTTTTTGTTGTGCAGCTACGGCTTCTTCATTTCGTCCATTTTTATTCAGTGCCTCTGCCAGCGTATCCAGTACGGCAGGATCTTCATGTTTTGAAACTTCATCGGCTCGCTGCGCAATCGCTAAGCCCAGTTTTAAATCTGGAGATTTCAATTTTTTATTGGTTACGATCACCCACGCCATCTGGTTGAGGGTACGGCTGTCGTCTTTGAAATCGTTTTCCAGATATTTTTTAGCCAGGACATAGGCGTCGGATTCGTTGTACTGAAGTAATAAATTGAGCTTCAGCATACTTACCCCGACCTTAAACTCCGGATGCTTGGCAGTAATACCTTCTAGAATTTTATCCGCATCCGCTATTTTCCCGGTCTTGATCATCTCAGAAGCAGTTTTTACACTGTTATTCAGAGCTTCTCTATCCGCTTCTTCAGCTTCTCGCTTCTGGGCGGCGGCTGCGGCATTGAATTTTCCGCTGACAACTTCTGAGAGTACGCTGTCCATCTCCATCGGATGGCCGATCCAGACTACTTTCTTGTGTTCGATTACGAACGCGGTAGGTATTCCATCTTGATTTGCAGCTTTCATCCAGGCATCGGCGGTTTCGCCTTTTGGCCCATCAACAGCCACATTGTAAGCCATCTTATCGCCCATATTTTTTACAAAATCTGCTACTTTCGGCATGTAAGCGGTGCTTCCTGTGATCGATGACTGTTGGTCCTCGAAGACGCTTACTCCAGTAAAAGTAATTTTACCGGCGAATTTTTTCGCTAGTTCGGTGATGTGTGGAATACTTTGCTTGCAGGGGCCGCACCAGGTTGCCCAGAATTCGACCACATAAATCTTATTGGGGTCGAATTTTGTGACGGGCGTACCTTTGACCCATTTAGCAACTGGAAGCGCAGGCGCAGCGGTGCCTACACGAAGACTGGCGGCGGCTTGTGCGGACAATCCATTCACTGCCGAAATAACCACCAGCGCCATCGTGGATAAAATGTTCGATGAGATTCTCATGTTTACTCCCTGTATTAACTATGAATTAGTGTCGGAATCAAACAATATCTTTTAATTCCCACCATTGCATACGAAATCGAATATATCAAAGTTGCGAGGATCGCATGCCGCTTTACGAGTATACGCTTCATTCAGTTTTTTGGAAAGCAGCATCGGTACCATTTCTTCGTATCTGCCGCCATGAGAACGTAAAGTATCTTCCAGCTTGGATAGATCGTGGTATTCAGGCGAACGCCCCAGCACTACATCTCTTGCTGAAAGCACAAAGAGATCACCGATTCTATCTGCAGGCAGCTCCAGTTTAAGCGCTGCATTTGCTCGGTTATAAACTTCGGTAATCCCGGGATGTTTTATGAGCCAGCTGGATATGGATTCAATCTTGCTGGTATCGTTTAGATAGATGGTTACTGCCGACCCCAACGCCCCATGATGAACCACATAGGGATCTGTGATCGGACAGATCACCCTTATTCCCTCTCCAAATGTCTCCCGCAGCTCGGTTTCGAGATAAAGAACATTGGGTGTCCCATCCTCATTGCACTTTGCATTCATGCCATGATCTGCAGTCGCTCCCAGAATACACCCCAACTCCAACAGCCTGCCAATCTGCTCGTCGATACCTGCATAAAATTCAAGAGATTCTGGAGCGGATGGAGCGTATTTGTGCTGCATAAAATCTGTTAGTGTCAGATAACAGAAATCGGCAAGCCCTGTACGGATGAGTTTCACGCCTGCTCGCAGCACATAGAGACTCGCCTCACCAGAATATATAGGGGGCGCCGGCCCGATCAGCTTCTCTACCTCAGCGATTCCATTCACCTCCAGACGGACCTCAGCTGCTTTCTCCGAAGAAAATGAAATTCCGTTCATATCTTTGGTGAGCAGCTCGCGCAGTTTATCTTTAGCAGTAACCATTGCGGTTTTGCGTCCAGAATTCGATGCGGCTGCAAGGATGGTAGGTTTACGCAGATATTTCGAGGAGTTCGTCATCACCTCTTCACCCGTCATAGGATCAATGATGTAATTCCCACCGATGCCCGTTTCACAGGGAGGAAGGCCAGTTACAACCGCACAGTTATTCACATTCGTGAAAGAGGGCAGCGCCCCGCGAACCAACCCTCTATAGCCGTCTTTTGCTATTCGTGCACAGTTCGGCATGCAGCCATAAGCAATCGAGGTGCTCAAATACTCATCCGCGCATCCATCGATGCAGATTACGGCAATAGGCGCTCCCGGAGGATTATAGGTCCGTCCATTAACCAAAAATGGCTGTTGGGAAATATGTTCAAAGTTCATAAATTGAGAAATCTACACTCCATTTAATCTAAGCGGAAGATTTTGCAGTCGGCGGAAGTACATTCCATTGAGGCATTAGCAGTATGGCTGCGAGTAAAAGCCCTATACTTAATGAGACAAATATCGGATGCCAGATATCTGCCCCTTTTCCAAGGAAGTTTTCAATCCAGCCAGGTATAGTTCCTCCGAAAATGGCTCCCAACGATCCTGTTCCATTCACAAAGCCTGAGGCCGTACCCGCACCTTTTTTGGTGCCAAAATCGATGGCAGCTGCCCCGGATACTAGAGAATCGGGGATGGTTAGCAGAAATCCTACTGCAAAAAAGCCGAGTCCCAGTGAAAGCTGGGTTTTAGGAAGATAGAAGAAGAAAAACATTACAATTGCACAGAGAATCAGGCTGACAATGGAGAGCGGCATTCGTTTGGAACGGAACATCTTGTCGGAAATATAGCCGCCCAGGATAACTGCAATGGGACCTGCCAGATCAAACATTCCACTGATATTGCCCGCCACAGCCATGCCCTGGCTTAGCTGCTTTTCTATATACACTGGAGACCAGAAAAGCACCAGGTACCGGGTAGGCTTCAACAGGAAATAGACAAATGAAAGCAGCAGTACCATCTTATTTTTCAGCACTGCCCGGACGGTATCCCAGGAACCTTCTTTTTCCTCGTCAGGGGATGAGTCTTCATCTGAAATAAGAGACTCTTCCTCGCCATGATACTGTTCGATGGGAGGCAGACCAATATCTTCAGGACGGTTGCGCTGAAAGGCATATATTATAATCCATATTATTAACAGACCGCCTGCTGGAACCCAGAAAGAGTATCGCCAGCCGTATGCTTTAGCAAGCACACCTGCCCAATAAGAACCCAGATATCCGCCTAAGGCGTAGGAAGTACACCAGAATCCTAAAACTCTTCCTCGCTCCTTGAGCGAAAAGAATTCCCCCACGTTTTTAGTCAGCGGTCCCCAGCCAGTCGATTGGCAGATACCTTGAATCCCCCAGAATATGCCAAATGCGAGGAGCAGGCTGGTGGATCCCATGAGCAGCGCTATTATAACGGAAACTAATATCCCCGTTAAAATGACTTTGCGGGTGCCAAACCGATCGCTTATTGCTCCGCATGCAAAATTGCCTAACGCATAGGTGATAAGATAGGCGAGATCTACCGTTGCCAGCTGGCCTTTCGACCAGTGCATACTGCCGGGTTTCATCAGTTCTACTTTTGCGACTGAAAATGATTTGCGTGTAAGGTAAAGACCGAAATAGCCCAGCCAGGTCGCAAGGAAGACCTTCGACCGCCACATCTCGTACTTCGGATTCCTGTTTAGTGCCAGTACGGCTGCTGCCAAGTGGATTCCTCCTGAATTAAACTTTTGCGAAAGATGTAGGAGAAGCTGCTTAATCAATTGGGGAATGCGGTAGATTAAAAACAGATTCGTTCAGGCTGAAATGAGCCGTGCAGCCAATTATATCATCGATAGGTATCGGCGTCAACAATTTTCAGCAGATGGTTCGATGTCTCTACGTGCACATACCCAAATTCAAGAACTATTTCATGGGCATTGGCTGGGTAGCTGGTGACCCGTTAACGGCGCTGCTATGCGGAGCATCCGGATATTTATAAGCGATATGTACTGTCTTTTGATCTCCGGGCTGTGTCCGAAGTTCGCCAATTTTTATCGGCGCAGTGCCAATATATGTTTCAAAAATATCCACTTCGTACGGCTTGCCCAGGTCGTCCTGACTCTCCTTCCAGGCGGCCATTGCCACTCCATCAATCTCCCAGGGCTCCATACGAGCAGGACACATTAATTTAAGCTTGTAGCCTGGTTCGATCTTCACTCCGATTGCTTTCATTGGAGTATGAGTGCGAAATCTATTCTTAAAAAGCTCAGAAAAAAGAACTTCTCGCTGAACCTCTACTGTTTTGCCATCTTTGACTGTATTGATTTGTTGAATCTGAGATTTGATTTCGTTCGCTTCAGGCGGCCAATCCTTGAAATCGTATTCAATGTTCGAAGGAACATCGTGGTGAGTCCACGCGAATGCTGCACCTCCAAGAAGCAGTATTATAACGATAAATAGAGCGCCTCGTTTCATATTGAACTCCTTCATTTCCCAAGCAGTCAAATAGAGCGAATAGAACTTAATGTAATTATAATCTTCCAAAATCAACCGTTTTTATTTAGCTAACCGCCTGTAAAAATCCTTCATTATCGAAACGGGGGTCACAACCTGTAATTCTCACAGGATTTTATGATATAATTTTAAACACATTTGGAGGTATCTATGCCAGTAGAAGAGAGAGAACCTGAAATTGCCGATTCAGGAACGGATATGCCGCCGATATTTGGCCGCTGCCCAGTCTGTGGAAAACATCTGCGTCCCCGAGATCGATATACCGGTGAACCCGCTGCTCCTCCAGTTGGCGCTGGAATCCTATCCCGCGCGAAATGTGATAAATGCGGCGCAATTATAGAGTATATGGGAAACGGCGTATGGCGGGCAGTAGACCCTATCGAATTATAATTTTCTCATCAATGTAATAATGAGGTCGATTTACAGACGCCGTTAATCGATCTGGGATGGAACAATGTTTTGTCTGTCATAGTACCCAGAACACGGCGTCATGTGCATCATGAAGTATGGAGTTTAGCCTGGCCTTCTGTTGCCACAATGCTGCTCCAAACGGTAAATAGTCTGCTGGATGTATTTTTTGTCGGCCGTCTGCCGGAGAGCCGCCAGGCCCTCGCAGCCACCGGCGTCGGCGGCCAGATAATATTTCTGCTCATATCACTTGCCATGGGTGTATCCGTGGGTACCACTGCACTAGTCGCGAGATTTATTGGCGGTGGAGATCGTGATAATGCTTCTAAGGCGACTTCGCAGTCTATCACTCTCAGCCTTGTTCTATCCACTGTGTTTTTCGTTCTGTTCTACACCTCAAAACGAATCGTAGTCGGCTGGCTGCTGCACGGTTCTGATGGCGCTGCTGCAGGGGAACTGTGTGTGCAGTTCCTCGAAGCTGCGCTTTTATCCACTGTACCGCTATTTTTAATGAACGCACTCATGGGAAGTTTTCGAGGATTAGGGGATACGAAAACTCCCATGTTGATTCAATGTGCGGTAATTTTTACGCATATCTCCTTCAATATTCTGCTCATATACGGGTATCTGGGATTTCCACATATGGGAGTGAAAGGCGCCGGTACGGCATTTTTTATATCTATTCTCGTAGGAACTATCTTATATTTGATTGCGCTGCTTAAACGAACGCCTATTTCAGACAGTCTACTTTTCAGTGCGATGAGACCAGAAACGGAGTGGGTAAAGCGCATTCTAAAAATTGGTATACCGGCAGCGATACAAGCTGTGATTAGAACTCTAGGCATGATGTCTTTCACCGGGCTGCTTGCGCGCACCCTCGAGGGATCTGCAGGCGTGGCAGCGATGCAGATTGGCATGAGAGCAGAAGCTCTCGCTTATATGCCAGGTTTCGGGTATAGCGTCGCTGCTGCTGCACTCGTTGGCCAGAGTATGGGTGCAAAAGATATTGAAGGGGCAGAAGAGTATGGATGGGCTGCAAATCTACAGGGTGTTGCAGTGATGTCCTTCATGGCAGCGGTTTTTTTCATATTCGCTTATCCCATTTCCAGGCTGTTTACTATTGATCCGACAGTGCAGCATCTTTCCGCGTCTTACCTTCGCATCAACGCCTTTTGTGAGCCTTTCATCGCTATTGGTATCGTTCTGACAGGCGCATTGCAGGGCGCTGGCGATACTATTAGACCTACTTATATCACATTCATTACGATGTGGGTGCTTCGCCTACCGATTGCCTACTTCTTCATGTTCACGATGAAGATGCAGACCGTTGGAGCCTGGTACTCTATGCTGATCAGCACAACCCTTGCCGGAATAATGACACTGTCGTTATTTCGATCGGGTAAGTGGAAAGCTATTAAGGTTTAGCCTCTGCAGACTGCTTGAGGTACACTATAGCAAGTTAAAAAAGCAAGTACTAATTAAGGGGATCAGCGCTATGTCTGGAGTGATGGATGGAAAATATGTGCTCATAACTGGAGTACGCAATAAATGGAGTATAGCCTGGCATTCAGCAAAATCACTTCACCGTGAAGGTGCAAAACTTATATTCTCAGTATTTAGCGATCGTGAAGCAGGCTCTCTTCAGAAACTATTAAAAGAATCAGAAATAGATGGAGCCATTCTCCAATGTGATGCCACAGATGATATGCAGGTGGAAGAGATGTATAAGAAAGCATCAGCCATTTGCGAAGGCAAACTCGACGGACTGCTGCATGCAATGGCATTTGCGAACAAAGAAGAGTTGGCTGGCGAATATGCGTCTACATCCAAAGCCGGGTTTAACCTTGCACATGAAGCCAGTGTGTACTCACTTGTCACTCTAGCCCGGGGTGCACGCCCTCTGATGAAAACTGCGGGGGGAGGCAGCATAGTAACCCTCAGCTATATTGGTGCCGCACGCGCAATTCCGAACTATAATGTGATGGGAGTTGCGAAAGCGTCACTTGAAGCCAGCGTACGCTATTTAGCATCAGATTTTGGAGGCGATAATATCCGTGTCAATGCAATCTCAGCTGCGCCAATTAAAACTTTAGCTGCAAGTGGAATCACAGGGTTTGATTCGATGCTAAAAGAAGCGGAAGAAAAGTGTCTGCTGCATCGACGTATTGAAGGCGAGGAAGTTGGCGATTCTGTGCTGATGTTGCTCAGCCCCTGGGCACGCGCGATCACAGGCGAAGTCATCTATGTAGATGGTGGATATCACGTATTAGGTTTATAAATGGTAGTTTAGCCTCTTTTAGTTAGAGCAGGCAATATTTTCTCAGGAGCAGATCTATGCCGACATCAATGCTTCCCTCACCCAGAATTCTGCTGGGGCCGGGGCCGAGCTGTATCACCGCCCGAGTGCTGGAGGCACTTGGAAGAGAACCTATAGGCTATCTTGATCCCGAACTCTTTACGATGCTTGGGGAGATTCGAGCCGACCTAAGAAAGCTGTTTGGAACTGCGAATGAGTTCACCATCCCGCTTACAGGAACTGGAATGGCTGGAATGGAGAGCTGCCTCGTAAATCTTATCGAACCGGGCGATGCTGTAGTCATCGGTGTTGCAGGTTTCTTTGGGGCACGCATGGCAGAGATCAGCCGCAGACTGGGTGCAGAGGTGACGGTTATAGAAGCGGAGTGGGGGAAAATACTTGAACCGCAGCAGTTCGAGCAGGCATTAAAAAATCTCACCAAAGTAAAATTGGTAGGCTGTGTGCATGCGGAGACTTCGACAGGTATCAGGCAGCCTCTTGAAGAGATCGGAAAGCTTGCACACGATAACGGCGCTCTTTTTTTAGTGGATGCGGTAACATCGCTCGGTGGAATATCCGTAAACCTGGATGAGGTGGGTGCGGATGCAGCATATTCAGCCACATAGAAATGTGTTGGATCTCCTCCAGGGCTCGCTCCGATTTCGGTCTCGGAAAATGCATGGAAAACAGTTATTGACCGCAAAAGTGCGATTCCTAACTGGTATTACGATTGGAAGCTGCTTAGGAATTATTTTGATGAACCACATATGTACCACCACACCGTTCCCGTCAATCATTACTATGCCCTTCGCGAGGCATTGAGTGAAACCATGGAAGAGGGGATGGAAAATCGATTTGAGCGGCATCGTGCAGTGAGCAGCATTTTAACCAATGGGCTCGCAGAACTCGATATAGTACCTTTTGCGCAGGAAGGATATCGGCTCCCTACCCTGAATGCCATGGTAATTCCATCCGATGTAGAGGATGAAGCTGCCGTACGGAAACTGCTTTTGACCGAGTATGGTCTTGAGATCGGCGGCGGATTGGGGCATCTCAAAGGGAAAATATGGCGTATAGGCACGATGGGTGCCTCTGCAACTCCCAGAAACGCACATTTCCTTGCAGCAGCATTAAAATCTATCCTCCGAAAGTGATTGCAAACTAAATGGGACTATTTGCTCCTGAATCCAACACATCTGTTCTTGATAATGCACCTGCGCGTATGCGAATTACTCGAGAGCTCGGCACGCGCAAGCTTATCGGAGGATTTATTGCACTGCTTGCAATTTGGTATGTTTATGGTAAAGTGCACGATCATTTTCTGCTCCAGACCAAGTGGCCTCCCCTTAAACCTCAAATGAATGGACTGACAGTAGTCGGTACTCTTGATGCCCGGGATAATATTGATAGAAACATGTTCCGCGTTATTCACCTGAATGAAAGCTCGAGGGTCGAACTGACTGATTTTGGATGGAATGGGATATTTACCACCTCTAATGGACCACTTTTTACGGATGAAGTGGGAAGCACTATTCGTTCTGCAATCACCGTAGATGGAGTTGCTGGATATGCTATGCTCGAGCCCTATTTAAGGGGCGGAGTGAACCGTCTCCTTAGGAAATCATCCGAGGTGGAACCTGTCTCCAAGGATACTCCCATATCTTACATCGAAACCATACGCACCACACAGACGAATAAGCAGTTTACTTTAGGAGAGATGCTGACTAAATTTTCAGACCGTAAAAATTTAGGCGCGAATGACAATGATACCCCGGAAGCAGGCAGCGGCAGCGGCCGTTCAGTTGATCACGGTCTGGCGATTCCAGCCACTGTGCTTGAAAATACCTGTCCAGTTGTGCTTACTGGCGCACATTTTACACACGCGTGGCTGGATGAAAAACCGGCAAGTATTCTGGAAGGTAAAACATATACCGTACACTTATTCTTGAATGAAGAAGGCAGATCTCGTTTTTTTCAGTGGTCACATGATCACCTGAATGAGAGTCTTGTCTTTGTACTTCATGACAAGGTCTGCACTGCGGCGCGTATTAAGCAGACCCTTGATGTAAATGATTGGGAAATTGGAAACATGAAAGACGGAGAAGCAGCGCATGCATTAGTTGATTTCGCAAATCATGCGGGAAATGCAAAATAGTACCGCGCTGCTTATCGGATGCCCCCTGCTTCAAACTGATAATTTATACATACCTGTTATTATCGGACGTTTTTATATAGCGACTTTTTACTGAATCAACGGCTTAAATATGCTAAAGAACTTCGCGTAATTCCTGAAATTTTTGTGGACTTAATCACTGTCGATAACAGTTCGCTGTATTGATATGGTTTAGCGAGATAATTAATTGCTCCTGCATGATTATCAAATACTCTTGCTTTATCACCATTTTTGGTAGTTAGTAAAATAACGGGCAATCCCAACGTCTCTTCAATCAAATTCAATCGCCGTGCCACTTCAAATCCATCAAGATCGGGCAGATTGATATCCAGTACCAATAAATCAGGTGATTCAGATACTGCTAATTTAACTGCAACGATTCCGTTCGCGGCAGTTATTACTTGATATCCATCCAGACGAAGTTGTTTTAATGCTGCTTTTGATCGGTTCTCTTCAGAATCCACCATCAAGATTTTAGTTCGGCGCATCTGCTCAAACTCCTAGCTTTCGTACGGCAAAGCAAATACGATTTTATTTTATTCTCACCTTCGTTATTCCATTGGTGAGCATATGATTGTATTCAGCATGTTTACTAGTTTACAGGCTCGCTTAGCCCGCACAGCCCACTATTTATATTTAAGGCGGCCAAAATGTCGTGTCTGGTTAAGTACCTTGCTGATTATACTGCTGCGGGATTATTAATGGATTGCTGAGGATGTAAAGTTGAAAATGATGTTGTTTTTTTGGAGAAGTGAGAATGTGGAGATCGTGGAGAACTAGGAATATGGCTAAAACAGAGAACTCCTGTTCCTGCAGATCGTATGCAGAAGAACAGGAGCGCTATAAAAACCATTGTCCAGAATGATCGATAAATCGCCTGGAACTAACTCGTGAATATATACCCTTCAGCTTCGTTAAGAGGCGTCCAAAACAGAATTCCCATTGGACACTAAACTGGAATGTTTCCTTAAATTTGGAAGGAAAGCAGCGGGCATGTGCGTTTCGATTTCATTTATTTTCTTATGGCAGTCAGCAAGAACAGACTGGATATCACGCAGTCGATTGCTTACTCCTAAATGCTGCTTATTTTGTAGATATCTCCATCGAAGCACTACTGCCGCAATGGTAATTCCGCTGGCTGCTACCGCAACACTGGACCAAAATGCCGATTGTGATGTTTTACTGGGAACCACCTGAAAAAGCCTTTCCTAACAGAGGAGAGTTTATACTTACCCGCCACCTAAATCGTAACGGTTATCTCCCCCGCCATCTTCCAACGACTTAAATATTCTTCGGACGAATGAGATGAGTTCCATAGGGTTAAATGGTTTTGTGAGGTAACAATCTACTCCGCTTTGCCAGCCTCGAAATACGTCTGCGTCCTGGGCTTTGGCAGTTAGCATTATTACCGGCAGTTCGCGCGTAGCGGGATCTTTTCTCAGCGTTTGCAGGACTTCGAAACCGTCCATATAGGGCATCATGACATCGAGCACTACAAGATCGGGATTTTCGGTTTTGATTTTTTCAAGTGCTTCTTTTCCATCGAATGCAGTGACCACATCATAACCGGCGCGCTGTAAATTAACTTGAACCAGACGTACAATGTGACGCTCATCGTCAACCGCTAAAATCTTTTTAGACATTCGTTCTGACCCTTCCTCCTCTAGTACAAATAAGATCGTAATAGAGCATCCAGCGCACGTTAATCATACACGTTTGGCTATATTAAAATTATATCATAACCGCTTCTGCCTGTCAATTGAATCTTGTTTCAGGGGCGGTCGGCAGTCCAAATCGGATTTGTGTATCTTTCCGCTCTCAATTTCGACACAGTGGCTCTCTCTTCCTCTGTTAAGCACGAGTTTATCATGCTGCTGTTAAAAAAAAGCGAGTATGCTCTTAACAATTCATTCCGCAGCTCATCTTGAAGGATTGCTTGTTGATTAGAATCAGATGGTCTATCGGTACCGAACAGCGCTATTTTCAGCTGATTAAGTTTATCAGCACGTTCCGAAGTATTCAATGGAATGGATGCCTGCTGCAAAACCAGATTATCTCGGCGGTGCAGCGCCGCTCCAACAATTTTCTTTCCAGTACGCCGATCCACTATATCCGCTCTGCTGATACCCTGAAAGCAGTCCCCCATCCTCTCATTATTGCTCGGTAATGTGCATGCTCCCATTTCGGTATTCAGGCCCGTTCGGTTTAACGCCTCCAGGATGGGTTCTGAAAGTACCTGGTAAACCTTTGCTGCGCTGAATATCGAGTCGTGCTTGAAACCTAACGCGCTCAGAGAGGCCACCACACTGATAGTGACGTCATCACCATGAAGTATCGCGCGGCCACCGGTAATTCGCCGAATCACCGGAATATTCATTTCTTTCGCACGGTCATAGAAAAAATTTCGCGTCAAACTCTGGAAACGGCCAAGTGTAACGGCCCATCTATCCCATCCATAAATTCTCACGATGATTCGATCGGGATTAATTGTAGAATTTATTAGAAGAGATTCATCGACTGCCATATTCCAGGCGGATTCACCGGCTTCATCCAGTAAAAATCGTGCCGGCAAATCTCCCGAACTATTTTTGAAAGGCAAAGAGAGGTTCCCAGCGTAAGTCTAAATTTTTCACTGCGGCTGTTTCATCAAGACGTGAAACAACCGTATGATGCGGAGCGGACCGAAGCAGCTCTGGATTGGATTCTGCTTCGCTTGATATTTTAATCATTATGTCGATAAATTTATCCAGAGTCTGTTTGCTTTCTGTTTCTGTCGGCTCAATCATTAGCGCCTCGGGAACTATAAGTGGAAAATAATTGGTTGGCGGATGATAACCGTAGTCCATCAGCCTTTTCGAAATGTCGAGCGCCCGTACTCCATACTGTTGTTTCTGGCGGTTGGCGGAAAGCACGACTTCGTGCATGCAGAATTCTGCATTATAGGCAATATCAAAATATCCCTTCAAACGCGCTCGTATGTAGTTCGCATTCAATACTGCATTTTCGCCGATTTCACGCAAACCTTCCGCCCCCAAACTGCGAATGTAAGTATAGGCGCGAACAGCGATTAAAAAAGCCCCATAAAAAGAATGAATTTTCCCGATCGATTTCGGCCTGTGTGTATCGAAGGCATATACGGCCGATATCCCCTCCCCTGTCTTTATAATGGTTGGCGTAGGCAAATAGGGTTCCAGACTTGGCTGGACACTGACGGCGCCGCATCCCGGTCCACCGCCGCCGTGCGGCGTACTGAATGTCTTATGCAGATTGAAATGCATCACATCGAAACCCATATCGCCGGGCCTAGTAATTCCAAGCATGGCGTTCATATTGGCGCCGTCACAATAGACCAATCCGCCTGCCTCATGCACCAGCCGGCATATTTCCTGAATATCGCTCTCAAAAAGCCCGACAGTATTTGGATTCGTGAGCATAAGTGCGGCTGTATTTTCGTTGACGGCTGCCGCAAGCGTTTTTAGATCAACACATCCCCGCTCGTTGGAGGGGATACCTTTTACTTTGAAACCGCACCTCGCAGCAGAAGCCGGGTTAGTCCCATGTGCCGAGTCAGGAATGATAACAATATTACGTTTTTCATCCCCTCTTTCACGATGATAAGCATGCACCATCATCATCGCAAGAAGCTCTCCATGCGCTCCCGCAGCCGGCTGAAGTGTGGCCGCAGCCATCCCGCAAATTTCTGCTAACATAGTCTGGAGTTCATAAAGTACTGCCAGAGCGCCTTGAGCTGTTTCGACAGGCTGCAGCGGATGCATGCTTGCGAATCCGGGCATGCTTGCAGTCTTTTCATTCACTTTTGGATTGTATTTCATCGTACAGGAACCAAGCGGATAGAAGCCTCCATCAATGGAGTAGTTCCTCTGTGACAGATGCGTAAAATGTCGCACGACATCCAGTTCAGAGACTTCTGGGAGCGGAAGGCTGCCTCGTAAATTTTCTTTGCCTAAAAGATCTTCGGCTGACTGTGAGGGAACATCGCATTCAGGAAGATTGGCAGCGGTTCTTCCTGTTCGTCCCATTTCAAAAATGAGCGGTTCTCCATCGCTAATAGTGTTTATATCCATACTGTTTCTAAGGACCTCCAAGTATTAGAGAAAGTGAACTTACGAGGAGATCTATATCCGATTTTGTTTTCGTTTCGGTAACGCAGAAAAGCATGCAGTCCTGGCAGGCGGGGTAGTAAGCGCCAAGCGGCAGACCTCCAACGATATGATAGTTCAGCAGTTCCCGATTCACTTCTGAAGGATCTTTTGGCAGGCGCAGTACAAACTCTTTAAAATATGGTTTTGAACTGATCAAAACAGATACACCAGGAATCACAGACAGTGCGTTACATGCATAGTGTGACTTTTGCAGACAGAGGTCCGCGATTTTTCGCAGTCCAGTTTTACCTAGTTCACAGAGATAAATGGTCGCTGCGAGCGCTAAAAGCGCTTCGTTCGTACAGATATTGCTGGTCGCTTTTTCTCTGCGGATATCCTGTTCACGAGTTCGCAGCGTCATCGTATATCCACGCCGCCCTTGCTGATCCGTGGTAGCGCCGACAATGCGCCCAGGAAAACTGCGAATGAACTGTTTTTTGCAGGCAAAAAATCCAAGCAGCGGCCCGCCAAATCCCATGGGATTGCCCAGCGACTGACCTTCCCCTACCACAATATCGACATCGCATTCTCCCGGTGTTTTAAGCAGCCCAAGCGAAATTGGATCTACGGCTGATATTGCTAATGCACCGGCACTATGCGTGATCTCCACAATTTCACCCATATTTTCTACCGTACCAAGAAAATTGGGCTGCTGAAATATTACACAGGCTGTATTTGAATTAATTAAACTCTTAATTGTGGCTGCCGTATCAGCGTCTACATCCTCGGGGGTTTCCACCAGTGTATATCCAGTAGCCTGGAGATACGTAGCAATGACCTGCCTGTAATGAGGATTTACGGAAGAGAGTACCATTACTTCGCTGCGATCACTGTGATCACAAGCCATAAGTGCTGCCTCTGCCAATCCGGTGGCGGCGTCGTACATGGAAGAATTAGAAATATCCATGCCAGTTAACGCGCAGATGAGGGTCTGATACTCGTACATCGCCTGAAGTATGCCCTGGCTGAGTTCTGGCTGATAGGGTGTATACGCGGTAGCAAACTCTCCCCTGCTGATGAGAGCATTAATCACCGAGGGGCGAAAGTGGTCGTAGATACCTGCTCCTAGAAAGCAAAGATTAGCTTCTAAATCTGTGTTCAGGGTGGCTAAAGAATGCAGATGCCGAACGAGCGACATCTCATCTAAACGTGGTGGAAGGTTAAGAGGTCTTTGTAACTGGATAGATTCGGGAATTGGAGATATAAGTTTTGCAATCGAATCGACACCGATTGCCTGCAGCATCTCTCGCCTATCGGTGTCTGTATTGCTGACGTAGCTCAAGGGTTAGTGACCCCCTTCATCCGCAAAACTTTCATATCCCGCTGCATCCAAAAGCGTGCTCAATTCAGAGGCATTACTCATTCGAAGCTTGATCAGCCAGCCGTTTCCAAATGGATCCTCATTGACTGTTTCCGTTTTATCTGCTATTCCAGTATTCGATTCAACCACTTCACCTGATAGTGGTGAGAAAAGTTCAGAAACTGCCTTCACCGATTCTACTTCGCCGAACTGATCTTCAATTTTCAGCATTCTACCCGCTTCTGGCAGATCCAGATAGACGATATCACCAAGTTCATTTTGAGCGTGATCTGTGATGCCAATCGTCGCAATGTCTCCCTCAGTTCGAACCCATTCATGAGTTTTGCTGTATTTCAAATCACCCGGTACATTTGCCATGTTTCACCTCCACAATACGAATAAAAATGTTATCCAACAACTGGAATTATACGGTCAGTAATGATTTTTTAGGTACGACATCTGCAATAATTCGCTTATCCCGAATTGCGATTTCAACTTTCATACCAGAAACTGCCATATCTGTCTCTATATATCCCATTGCAATACTGCGCTCTCGTGTTGGTGAAAAAACTCCGCTGGTTATAACACCTATTTTTCGATCTGAATTGATCTCAAAAATATTATACCCCTGACGCGGCTGAATTCGCTCGGTGGAAACGAGGCCCATAAGCCGTCTCGCTGCCCCGGTTTTCTTCACTTTTGCAATTTCATCCGATCCAGAAAAAGGTCCTTTGTCCAGCTTCACGACCCACATGAGCAGCGCTTCCACTGGAGAAGTCGTATCGTCGATCTCATGCCCGTAGAGCGGATATCCCGCCTCTATTCGGAGTGCATCGCGCGCACCAAGGCCGCAGGCAAACACCTCATAATTCAGCAGCTCATCCCATACCTTCACAGCGGATTCTGCCGGAATAATAATCTCAAAACCGTCTTCTCCTGTATAACCGGTACGGCAAAACGTTGCTTTCGAACTGAAGAGATTTCCTGTAGAATATTGAAATCTCTTCAGTTCCTGAAGCGCAGGCTGACTGGAAATCAGCGCAACTATTTCTGGCGCCTTGGGGCCTTGAACTGCTATCATTGCAGTTTCTTCACTCAAATCTGTAAACTGCACTGAATCCGGAAGATGTGTTTTGAACCAGTGGATATCTTTTGCTGCGTTTCCAGCATTGATTACAATGAGATAAGACTCCTCCGCCTCCCGATACACAATAATGTCATCGATTATTCCGCCCTGAGGATTTGTAAGCAATGAGTATTGGGCTTCCGAGGGCTTGAGTGAAGCTGCGTCATTCGAGGTAAGAGATTGAAGAAATTCAGTAGCTCCTTCCCCTTCAAAATAAACTCGCCCCATATGGCTGATATCGAACATTCCCGCATGGTTACGAACTGCACGCGCTTCCTGCAAAATTCCAGCATACATCACAGGCATCAGCCAGCCTTCGAAGTCAACCATTCTGGCTTGCATCTCTTCATGCCGATTTGTTAACGGAGTTCTGCGCATAAGATTTTCCTTTTTTGTATCACACTCCATACATATCCATCTCGAATTCTTAACAGATTTCTCTAATGCGTGAGACGGTCATAATATCGTGAATACGATTCTCCGCTTCGACGTAAAAGCACCGCGGAGATAAGTCCGTGTGAGGTTATCATTTGACTGGCTCGGCTGAATTGAGTATCGGAAAAGTAATCTTTCCTCGAATTGTAACAAATTCCGTATCCAGCTGAACATCACCTATTGTGAAAATCCCTTTTAATCCGAGATCAGTATCGATGTCCAGCACTGGATTAAGCCTGTTTACTACAGTTTGAGCAGTTTGAGGCATTACCCGAATTCCATTCAGCTCAATTTCTTCCGCAACGAGATCGATGAAACGGGCATCTCTCTGGATGAGATGTCCCGCAACTTTGAACGGGGCTCGGAGTCCGAGTATACTGGTTTTCCCGGTGAGTAAGACGTGTTCTGGCTGCAACGATATATTTAGATCGGAAAAGAAATTGGGATACTTCTTCGTAATAAACAGGGCAAGACTATCAGTTTTCAGTCCTACAGATGCCGGACCCGTGCCGGATCCACGTAAAAGCAGTTTTTCATGCCGCAATGCTTCACCCACATCGTATTTTACCTTCGGAATATCTGCATCCAGTTTATCGATATGAAGGCTGCGCAGCCTGAAATCGTGGTAGTGCAGCCTTAAATGCTGAATAGAGCCCTGCCAGCTTCGTTTCTTAACTACTCCAAACGGAAGAGCATCGGCCTGCAGTTTCTCACCATAGACATCTATAGCGTAGATATCATTTGAATACAGTCCGAAAACACCTCTGGGCTGCAGTGATATCTCAACTTTGCCGGTGTGATGAAAAGACTCCTCAACCTGATGTTTTATATCTTGATGGGCCCGCGCCTCCAAACATCCATGAAACACAGCAAAACCCAGAAATCCAAATGCGATGCTTTTGAAGGTATCATCCATCAGGAAGTCCTCTACTCACCCAGATAGGCTTTTCTTACATCGTCATTTTTAAGTAAATTCTCTGCGCTGTCAGCGAGTACGACATTACCGGTTTCCAGGACATATCCTCGATTCGCAATACGCAGCGCCTGATTTGCATTTTGTTCAACCAGCAGTACCGTAACTCCCTGGCTGTTGATATCACGAATAATCTGAAAGATACTTTGAACGAGAAACGGAGCAAGTCCCAGAGAAGGTTCATCGAGCAGCAGCAGTCTTGGTCGCGCCATGAGAGCTCTGGCTATCGCGAGCATCTGCTGTTCGCCGCCGGAAAGAGTTCCTGCAGACTGCTTTTCCCTCTCTTTAAGCCTGGGGAAGCGCACAAACATCCTCTCCATATCGGAGGTGACTTCGGACTTATTCTGGAGCCGCGTGTACGCTCCTAATTCAAGATTTTCACGAACCGACATATTTGCAAATATGCGCCTGCCCTCCGGAGACTGCCCTATTCCGAGTTTGACTATTTCGTGTGCCGGCATCTCATGAATTGGCCTGCCCTCAAAAAGTATCTCACCGTTTCGAGGCCGAACCAGCCCTGAAATACAGCGAATAGTCGTACTCTTGCCAGCCCCATTAGCGCCAATCATCGTTACAATTTCGCCCTGGTTAACTTCCAGCGATATATTGTCTAATGCCTGTATAGCCCCATAATATACGGATAGATTGGAGATCGTTAGCACTAGGAATTCTCCGCCATCGCTTCACTATTTTCCACCCCAAGATAGGCGGCGATCACCTTGGGATCACGGCTGATATCTGCCGCTGCCCCTTCAGCGATTATCTTTCCATAGTCCAGGACATAAATGCGTTCACAGATACCCATCACCAGTTTCATATCATGTTCGATGAGCAGAATCGTCAGGGAAAATTCCTCTCGAATCTGTCTTATGAGATTCATGAGCTCCTGTTTTTCCTGAGGGTTCATCCCCGCCGCCGGTTCATCCAAAAGGAGAAGTTTTGGCGATGTGGCCAGGGCACGCGCTATCTCGAGCCGGCGCTGCAGGCCATAGGCCAGATCTCCAGCCCGGCTTTCTGCCACTTGAGTAAGGTTCATCGCTTCGAGCATTTTACGGGCACGGCTGTCGATATCAGCATCACTTGTGATCTGGCTGGGGTTTTTAAATAAAGAAGCGGTCAGGCCGGAATGTGTATTGAGGTGCCCCGCTACTTTCACATTTTCCAGAGCAGTCAGATTTTTAAAGAGCCGAATATTCTGAAATGTTCTGGCCGCTCCCATTCTTACAATTTGATGTGTCTTTAATCCGTTTAAACTATGATTTGCAAACGATATTTCCCCTGCACTTGGCTCGTAGACACCCGTTAGCAAATTAAAAACGGTAGTCTTTCCTGCTCCGTTCGGGCCGATCATACCTACCAGTTCTCCGGAATCAACATGAATATTAAGATCGTCCAGACAGGTAAGTCCCCCAAACTTTTTGGTGACAGATTTGGTCTCAAGCAGCCTGGTCATACGGCAGCGCTGCCTTCCAGATTGCGCCTGCGTCTTATTCTGAACGATTTCCAGCCCAGTTCTTTTGTTCCAAAAAGACCCTGTGGACGTGTCAGCATCATTACAATAAGCGTGAGAGAATAGATCACCATGCGATAATCTTTGAGAAATCTGAGCATTTCCGGGAGAGAGGTGAGCAATGTGGCTGCAAGCACGGAGCCGGTAACGCTGCCTGTGCCGCCTAGTACGACCATGGTGGTGATGACAATGGAGGTGTTCATATCGAAGACATCCGGGCTAATTCCGGTGAAGAAGTGGGCGTAGAGTACGCCGGCAGCGCCTGCAA
>JBBRDM010000042.1:0-33300 GCA_038203935.1 Chthonomonadales bacterium | reverse complement strand
AGTCTCATCCCCGCTGCTGGAAACGAGCATCGAGGGAGCAACAAGGGTTCTCGTGAATATCACTTCAGGTACGGATCTCACCCTGGATGAATATACGGAAGCGGCCCAGCAAATTACCGATCTGTGCGATCAGAAAACCGCAAATATTATTTTTGGCTGGGTGCTGGATGAGAGTATGAAAGATGAGGTTCGGGTGACTGTATTGGCGACCGGCTTTGGTGGCCAAGAGGGTCCCGCGGCGCCTCAGGCTGCGAAATCTTTAATGCCAAATGCCCAGGGAATCACCACGCTTCCTCCAGTAGTGGCGGATCCCCCTAAAACTGCGGCTCAGCCGCAAACATCATTACCGATAAAAAATAGTGAGCTGGACGATCCGATCGTGGCAGTGGTGGATGATAGATATCTGACGAGGTACCAGTCTGCTCCCCGCCATGATGACGAACTGGATAAACCTGATTCTGCTCGGCCCGACGAGGAAAACAAGAAGCCGGACTATTCCAATCTTGAAGTGCCGGCATTCCTGCGCGAACGTGTAAATAGCAAGACTTGATGCGTTTTTGAACTTACAATTTGCTCCCTCATTCCTCCATGCCCTGGCGGAATAAGGGAGTATTTTTTCTACCTGCCTAGTTGCAGGGGTAACTACAGAATTATTGTCCGTGCGCTCGTACCTTTTTTGTTTTACGCTGAAAGTAGATACCTGATAGAATTGTGATTCCAGGTTTCTAGTTTATTCGTGCTTCAGTAATGCTGAGGTATACTCCGAGTATTATGGCCGATATATCTTCCCCTTCCACCGAATCCAATCGCATTGTATCCACTCCTGAAGGTTATATGGGCGGCACTCCACTTCTGCAGATCTACTTCGCTACCCGACTGGAACATCCCGGAACCATTCTGCTCATGCGCGTCGGTGACTTCTTCGAAGCCTACGGTGATGATGCGGAAACGATTGCTACCGACCTGGATATTACCTTGACGGGGCGAATGGATGGCGGCACACGAATCCCCATGGCGGGAGTACCGCACCATGCCTGCGAAAGATACGTGGCCCGGCTCATCGCCAAAGGCAGGCGGGTCGCTCTAATGGATCAGATCGAGGATCCGAAATTTGCCAAGGGGCTGGTCAAAAGAAAAGTTACCCGAGTAGTAACTCCCGGCACCATCCTTGAAGATGCCATGCTGGATGCTAAAAGTAACAACTATCTCCTGGCGGCTGTCGTGGGAGACCCGGTTGCAGGCATAGGAATTGTGGATGTATCGACCGGAGAGTTTTTAACGACGGAACTTGAAGGGGAACGCCGCGTCGAGAAACTGCTGGATGAGATCATGAGATTGGAACCAGCGGAAGTGCTTGTTCCGGAGGATGCGGATGAAGAGCTTATAGAGGCGATACAGGCTTCCTGCAGCGCAGTAGTAACTCCCTATAAAAACTCTCTAAATGGCCCGGCAGCCCGCCCCATGGACAGCCGCAGCCTCCTCCTTGATCATTTTCAAACTCAGTCTCTTCGAGGTTTTGGATGCGAGGAGTACAGCGCCGGACTGGATGCCTGCGCGCTAGTGCTTCGGTATTTGAAACAGACGCAGGTCTCCGCGCTACCGCATATTCGCGCGCTCAGCACCTACTCCGCTCGCGAATATATGATGCTGGACAGCGCCGCACGCCGTCATCTGGAACTCACCACTTCTTTGAGCGACGGCGGTCGGGCGCGTACCCTTCTCAGCACAATGGATGAGACTCTCACTTCCATGGGGGGCAGACTGATGCGGCGATGGCTGGAAGAGCCGCTGCTCGACGTCGGCAGAATCCAGAAACGGCAGGATGTCGTACAGGAACTCTATCAGAATTCGATCCTCCGGGGAGATATTCGGGATCTGCTGAAGGGAATGGGCGATATGGAGCGGCTGATGAGCCGCACCTGCGCAGGCATGGCGAATGCCCGCGATTTGACTGCGCTTAAAGAGGCTCTTTTGCGTCTGCCGGAACTGATTGATTTATTGAAACAGTCGCATTCGAGTCAATTATTGGATTTAGCTGGAAGGCTAAAACCGCCGGCCGGAGTGGCAGAAGGGATTGCCCGCGCGATAAAAGAGGACCCTCCAGCAGGGCTGCGAGAAGGAGGGCTGATTCGATCCGGATACAGCCCGGAACTCGATGCTTTGCTATCTGCCTCGGCGAATGCAAAATCGTGGATCGCCAGTCTGGAAGTGACCGAGCGGGAACGAACAGGGATACCATCACTGAAAGTGGGCTATAACTCCGTTTTCGGTTACTATATTGAAGTCACGAAAACACATCTCTCCAAAGTTCCGGCTGAGTATACGCGTAAGCAGACCATTGCGACCGGTGAACGCTATATCACTGAAGACCTCAAAGAATACGAAGGCCATGTACTTAGGGCGGATGAAAAGTCGGTTGAGATGGAATACGAGCTTTTTCTGGGGGTCCGTCAGAGAGTGGCAGAGTCGGCCTCAGACGTTCTTCCGGTTGCGCGAGCCGTGGCTGAATTGGATGCTCTGGCCGGTTTTGCCGAGACGGCGATCCGCCAGCACTATGTGCGCCCTATGATAAGCCTCGAGGATCGTATTGTGATTCGCGGAGGCAGGCACCCAGTGATTGAGCGGATCAGCCAGCATGGCCCCTATATTCCGAACGACTGCCTGCTCGATGAAGAGGTACGAATGGATATCATCACCGGTCCGAATATGAGCGGAAAATCTTCCTATCTGCGACAGGTGGCGCTCATTGTCCTTCTGGCGCAGATCGGCTCTTTCGTACCGGCAGATGAGGCTCAGATCGGGCTGGTGGATAGGATATTCACGCGTGTCGGGGCACATGATGAACTGGCGAGCGGTCAGTCGACCTTTATGGTGGAGATGAACGAGACCGCCAATATTTTAAATAATGCGACAAGCCGAAGCCTGGTAGTCCTGGATGAGATCGGCCGCGGAACGAGCACCTACGATGGCCTCTCGATTGCCTGGGCGGTGGCAGAGCATCTGGTTAGGACGAACTGCAAGACTCTTTTCGCAACTCACTATCACTATCTGAATGAATTAGCGCGCCGAAATCCTACTGTACGAAACTTCCGAGTAGCCGTGAAGGAGCAGGGTGACCATATCATCTGGCTGCGAAAACTGGTTCCAGGTGGTACAGACAAGAGCTATGGAATACAGGTGGCCCGCATGGCGGGGGTTCCGCCGGAGGTGGTGGAGCGGGCGCGTGAAGTGCTGAAAGAGCTGGAAAAAGGAGGCGCTGGAGCCGCCAAAGATCTGGCAAATCGCGGAGATGATTCTCCTCCTCCACGAAAACAGAAGATCCAATTAACACTTTTTGAAGCAGAACAGCATCCTATTTTGGACGAACTGGAGCAGATGGAAGTCAGCGCCCTCACACCTGTCGAAGCTCTGATGAAGCTGGATGAATGGAAACGCAGGCTGGAGCGAGAGGGAAAACAGAAGTGAGGTTGATGCTGTTTGTACACGGAACTAAAGTGCGAATCTGGAATCGCGAAGCCCATTTAGTACTCTGGGTTAAAACCCATCTCTGGATTTGCGAAGCCCATCTCCGGTCGCAAGCTCCCTGCATGGGCTGAGATTCTTTAAAGCAGTTTTCCCCTTCTCCTGTTTTTGGGAGAGTGCTGGCAGGATGAATCCACTCCCTCTCCCGAGAGGAACGAGCATCTGGGAGAGGGCCGGGGTGAGGTTAAATTTCCCCCTTCTCCTGTTTTTGGGAGAAGGGGGTCAGGGGGGATGAGGGCTCAAATTTTTCCAGACGGGGGTTTTCAACCTCCGGCAAGGATAAAAGACGATTTTATCCTTCGCGGAGAGGCCTTACAACAGTAACTCCATCTTTCTCAATCAACGGATGGTGATAAATGTAGGGAGGCTCCAGAACCGCGCGCTGGGCATCGGTCAGTTCGTTCACCCAACATGGGAATGTCGACTTATACTCGCCTCCGGCGAAATGCAGATATTTTGGCGAATAGCGATAGAGCAGTGATCGACGATCTTCTTTACCTCGCCAGGGAAGAGTTCCGTGCGTCGTGGCCTCATTGAAAATAATTAAATCGCCGGCTTTGCACGATGGATTTGCGAGCAGGTCGGTATCTGTTTTGCAGTCGATAATACTTCTGGGGCATGGGTAGTTTGCTTTATGGCTGCCGGGGATGCAGCAAAACCCACCATCTCCAGGGTTCACATCGTGAAGCTGATACTGGAAGACCACCATTCCGCAGCGCATCGTACCGTTTTTATAATTGTAGTACTGCGCACCATCGAATTCACTGCCCGGGCCATGCAGGATCAGTCCTTCTGAGCCGGCTCCTCCACATAAAATAAATGGTGCGTGGTCCATTCTCCAGCCTCTTCCCAGCATTGTATCGAGATAGGGAATCGATGGTTTGTGTACCAGCAAATCGCGGAATGGCTGGCAATGGGGTTTCGGCCAGGTGAGCATTCCATCGAAAAAACCTCGTTTTTGAATGCCAACTAAAGCATCTGATCCACCTGTGTTGGAGTTCCCGTCTTCCCGCATCTTTTCGAGATTGGCATCCACAGCGCTGTTAAGACTCGCTGTCTCCGAGGAGGTCAGCATATTTCTAACCACAAGATAGCCATTGATATCGAAAAGATATTTTTCACGCTCATCCATCGCTTAATCCTCATTTTAGTCCAATAGGATATCAATTCGTTGAGCGTTTGAGTTTTCCCTGCTAATCTGTGATATTTGAGGCCGCGATTCTCCTTATGAAGGATGGCTTTACCAGGATACACTTCCAAACAGTGCTGGAGGAAAATCAAATCTATAGCTAGAACATGCCACAACAGCTATTAAGATTACTTTTGATGTGAGGTTCATATGACCGAACAGTTGTGGGCGCCGTGGCGTCTCAAATATATCGAAAATGCAGATAAGACAGAAGGCTGTATTTTCTGTGAATTTCCAAAACAGGCTGCCACGTCGGATGTAGAAAATCTAATTGTCCATCGCGGCGAGAAGGCCTATATCATTTTAAACGCATTTCCTTACAGCAACGGCCATTTGATGGTAGTTCCCTATCAGCATACGGCAGATTTGGACTGCTTTGCAGAGACTGAAATGCTGGAGGTCATGCAGCTTACGAGGCTCAGTGTTAGAATTCTGAAACGCGCTTTCAAGCCCGATGGGTTTAATCTTGGCGTCAATATGGGCAGGGTGGCAGGAGCTGGTATTGCAGATCATATCCACTGGCATATAGTCCCTCGGTGGAATGGCGATACTAATTTTATGCCGGTGCTCGCTGATGTACGCGTGATACCAGAAAGCCTGGCTGAAGTGCATAACAGACTTATTCAAGCGCTGGAGCTGGAGATAGTAAAGTAGTGGATACGAATGAAGAGAAGATATCGGAATTGGCGAAAAAAGCGAGTAAATGCACAATCTGCGATCTTTCTCGAACCAGAACCAATGTCGTATTTGGCGAAGGCAATCCGAATGCGCTTATGGTAATAATCGGCGAAGGGCCCGGTCAGGAAGAAGATCGGACAGGCAGGCCGTTTGTTGGGCGGTCCGGTCAGCTGCTCGATGCCTGTCTTGCAGAAAATGGGATTACCCGAAAACATGTATTTATTTGTAATATTGTACGCTGCCGTGCATGCAATATCGAAGGAAGCAAAATAATAAACCGCCCTCCAACGCCTCAAGAAGCCACTTCCTGTTCTACATGGCTGCTTCAGACGCTGGAAGTGATAAAGCCCCTGGTAATTTTATGCCTGGGGGCACCTTCTGCTTCGAATATCATACATCCCGACTTCCGCATAACTAAAGAACGCGGTCAGTGGTTTCCCACTCGTTATGCAAATTATGCGACAGCCTCATTTCATCCGTCGTACATCCTCCGTCAGGGCGGAGCTTCCGATTCCCCCACCTACAGAACCCTTGTTGAAGACATCGGGGCGGCAAGGCTGAAAGTAATCGAAGCAAAGAGGGAAATCAAAAGTTCTGACTTAGAATTAGCGCTTTCTACTACGATTTCTGAGTAGTCTTGCTCTAAATACAATAAAAGCTACACCAGCAGAGAGCACTTCCACAATATTCGATGGTTCCGGTACTGCAGGTCCCTGTGGAATCGGCTGCGCTTCGATGATATCGTATCCAGTAGTTGTTCCGTTCCCAGAAGCGAACAAGACGGTTCCGTTACTATTGATGGCGATGGGTGCATTTTTCAGATAGGGAACGTCCACCATAATTTGCTGAGAACCGGATCCATAGTTCCAGTAGATTTCGCTATGACTGCCGTTTTTAGCCTGCGTGTACCATACTACGGTTCCATCCTCAGTCACCTTCGGATCGAAGCTGTCACCATCCAAATTTGCGGTCAAGTCAATCTTCTTATTCGACCCGTTGGGATCAAGTTCCCACACGTCGTATTTTCCTGCAGCATCATTGTAGGCCACCCACACCATCTTGCCAGAGCTGTTGATGCCGGCATTGATCAAGTTCAGGTCGTTCCGATGCGTAATCTGCTGAACACTGGCTGCATAGAGGTTTGGATCGGTAATGGCAAGCAAATTTGAAATGGTAGAGTTCATTAGATTTGTTTCGCCGCCCGGGTTAATTTCTGTTGAACGCTCCCACGTGATGGCTCCGTTATTATTGATGGCCGGGCCAGTGCTTGCGCCTTCATAGTCGTTCTGGGTGAGATCAAAGTTTTGACCGGATATCGGGTCATGATAGATTAAATCATTCACTCCCGATCCGCCCACCTGCCCCCACCATACAATCTGGTTGTGGTCGTTGATTTTTGGCTGGGCGCTGAAATCGACATCCAGGCTTAGATCGGTAGGCGTACCGGAACCTTTCCAGGAATAGATATCTGTAGTGAGATCGGTATTGCTCTGGCGCAGGGCACTGAACACGACCACGCCGCTATTATTGATCTGCGCATCTCGATTGTTGGAATTATCAAAACCGATGGTCTTTGAGGTGGTTCCATCCCAATAGTAGATTTGGCTGGCATTATTATGTCCGGATGCCCATACTGCCTGGCCGCTGTCGTTGAGTGATATACCGCTGATAGATGTGGGTGACCAACCTATTATCTTTTCCGCTATAATCTGCGCGCTCACGGGCGCAGATAAGCACACGGCACCAAGAAAAGAAAGTGCGAGTGACCCGGGAATTAACCGCACACCAAGGCGATTCTTACAGTGAAAATTACATGAAAGTACTTGCATCTGTCTTCTCCTTGAACACATCGGATTCTGAATTTATTTTATATCACTTATCAAACGGTTTAAATGAATTTTGAGGTGGTGCCAGATATCGTAAAAGGGGTGAATGCTTATTTTAACTCTGACAGAATAATGAAAACATATGTTCCATTTTTCCAAATTTCTATTTCTCGTATCGTTAAAATTAAAAATCCTCATCAGAAAACGGTGGATCCAGAATTTCGGCCAGAGCTTGATTTTTCCAGAAGAGGGTACATTTGGGAAGAAAATCGCAGTAGCTGCATGCTTCTATCGGAACCGGGGTGAGAACAGAATAATCGCGATCCAGAATCTCATTGCCAAGCTGCAGGATATCGGTTTCAAACTCAGCCATCTCATCTATGCTGAGTTCTGCCGACGCTTTACTTCCGGAACGCAGGCTTTGAATAGAGGATATGACTCGGGATTCGGGGTAGTTTCGTTTCAGTATAAGCTGATAGATGTTCATTGCAAGGTCGGATGCGACCTCTTCTGGTGTTATTTCATATCTGCCGCTTTTATAGTCGATAATTTCGAGCCGTCCATCCGGGTATCTGTCGATTCTATCCACCCGCCCGGAGAGTTTGAAGCGGCCCATATCCCAGTTGATCGTTTTTTCCAGCGCAATCGTTTCTATCTCTTCCTCAGCACGCGCCTGATGGGCTGCTGCATACGCCTGGACTATCTGCTCGCCCGCCTCTCGGTGTTCGGTCTCCTGCGCAGTACTTTCATATCCTGCAGAGACCCACGCCTCATCCAGTTTAGTCAGCATCTCTTCGGGAGCAGCCTTGCCGCCTTCTTCATGGAACGTCTGCAGGACATTATGCAGGGTGCTGCCGAAACTGTAATACGGCCTTGCCTTTAGATAGAATTTGCCGATTTTTTCGATATAAACATACCTGTATTTCACCGCGCAAGTGAGATAGGTATTGATGCGAGTCGGGCTGAGCGTCGGCTTTCGCCCTTTTGATTTTCCACTTATAGGTTTTGGTGGTAAAGCCATGCTGCATTCCACATCAATTCAAATTTGGAAATATTTATTGAAGCATTACATCATAACATTATACAGAACTATATTTCAACTGCAGCTGATGAACCAGTGCAGTGCAATTGATGTGTGTAAAATACAACCTCTCTAATCCAGTGTATAATAATAAATCGGATAAATGATTCATTTCGTAATATATTATAATGCGGCCTATTTCGTGAATTCATTCTTAAATGGATATTCATGATGAACAGGAGAAATTGCATCTATCTTGAATATCCTGTCTATCCATGTTCATTAAAGCAATTTTACAAACCTGCCTGCTTTTACAACTATCTCAAGTTATGATGAGAGCAGCACGAACGAAAGTTAAAGGCGTACGATGGGAACCACACCTAAAAAAGTAACCGGCTGCTGCTGTTTAGTTCCAATAGTCCTGATTGCATCCTGCGCTGGTAAAATGAGCTACGACAGCAAAATGTATAACCTTCCAGGAGGAGTCATGAAATCTTCATCGAAGCCGACCCAAAAACTGGTTACTGCGATGCAGGTCGCTGAAACGCTGGATGCCTACGTTCAACCGCGATTTGAGATATTGCGCGATAAGAACTTTGGAGCATTTCGAATTATTTACCCAAAACACGCAGGTATTGGACAGTTGAAAGTAGATACGCTGCAGGAAAAGAAATTGATTGCAAATATCAACGCCACGAAACGAGACTATGCGATCAGTTTGCTCCACTGTTCTCCAAAGCCTAATCACCCATCTGATTTCTCTAACTCCAATCTTGAACTGCTCTATCTTAATCAGCGGAAGATCGTTTCTGATATGGATTTTTATCAGAGAAATCTAGATTTTTCTGTACAGGAACAACTTGGTTGGCAGATGCTGGAGAAAATCGCTTCAAGCGCACTTCCTAGACTCAAGGCCGGGAAGGAATATGGAACAATAAATGAAAACTGAACCGTACTCATGCGGCCAGTTCTTGCATCAAAACAGGAATGCCTCAGTTGTCACACGAATGAAAGACCAGGCGCTACTCTTGGTGTAATGGTCTACGCAGTTCGAGCCGATAAAAGGAAAACTGTTGAACGAATTGGAATGAGATGAAATTCAGCCTGTGATGTGGATCTATTTGGAATGATTAATAGCAGCCTAATCTGTCGGTACTAACGGTGCCAACATCGCAAACAAATTTAGGATGTTTCGAGTTATTGGGAGTAGGATATCAAGAATTATTTCTTATGCAACGCGTCGATGAAGAATAAAAAACGAAATCTGCGCAAATCTGCGGATAAATAGTCTCAGAACATATCCTCACAGAACTTTGGTTTAAAAACAAATGCATTTATCCACATATTGCGTAGATTTCCGCAGATTTTGAATGTTGCTTGTATACTACGAAGCCAACTTTTCCGAGCGAAGTCTCGGAAAAGTCGCAGGTACCAAACAGTTGAATTGAATGCAAAAAAACACTCAATCTGCATGATTGAATTCAATGGATTCAAGATTTTTAACCACGGAATACACGGAACACACGGAAAAAGCGATTCAGAATTCCAACTGAATTTCGAATTGTAATGAATTAATTTAGGTTGAAACAATTCTGCATTCTGTTTTTTCCGTGTGTTCCGTGTATTCCGTGGTCAAAAATAAAAATCAAGTAGGTATTTATACAACGTATTAATTTCGTTGGTTCTGGCTGCGCCAGCTTAGGTTTGGACAACACAGTGATGGCTGCTAAATGCACGTTATGGTGAAAAAATCGAGATCGAAGATTAATAATAAGACATTGGTGATTGGGATTGTGGCTGGCGCGGTCATGATAATGGCATCGATACCGCTCTACTCCTGGCAGAAAATGGGACAGCAGAGGGCGGAGAGTCTGGCAAATCTGCATCGGGTGGTGTACGGCGCACTGCTCTATGCGCAGGATTGGGACGGGCGATTGATGGTGCCCGCGAGAAAACTGCCGGATTCTAGCTGGGAAACCTGGCCGGATCTGCTAAAGGCGTATGTTACAGACCCTGCTTCTTTTGATAACCCATCAAATTCTGTATTTTCAACAGGCCACAAATTAATCCATCCCACACTACATTACGAAATTAATACCTCGTATGCGATGAATCGTCGTTTCTGGGATACTTTCGGACCCGGTCCATTCCCCATGGATAATCTCGAAACGAGCGGCCAGACGGCGCTATTTGTCGAAGCAGGACCTATGCAGCGCAAACCCCGCGAAATAGAAACGGATGCGCGAAAAGTATCAAGCGCTGCAATTATCGACTATGGCGACACTGCGGATATCATTCAAAACCGTTTTCCGTATCCCTCAACCCATTACGGAAAGATGGTGGTCGCAGCAGCGGATGGCCATGTGTCCCTGACCAAAGTGGCACATTATAGTAGTCATGATGGAATGCATGATCCGCTTTTAGGCAGAATTGGAAACGGCATCTACAACTGGAATGGCGGACATGCGAACGGAGAGACTGAGCGGCCTGCTCACGAATAGACCAATTGCAATTCCCGATTTATACGTTTGTAGATATGCGTTCCAAACATGTACTATAGGAAAATAAACTAGAACCCTCCCCCTCGAATCGAACTGAAGACCAGTACCAACCCGATTACAGTCACGACCGCAGCGCTGAAGACTGGCAGCCGAGCAGAAAGATGGACGCTTCCTGGAATTTTTTCCAAAAATCCTCTGGCGTATACCACCAGAATTCCGATTCCACTCAGCACGATAGCTAATCCCAGACTAAATGCGGTTATGAGAGCCAATCCGAAAGCAGCTCGGTGCAGAGCTATCGCGCTCAACATTACTACCAGCGCTGAAGGACATGGAACTACACCACCCGTTATTCCTAAAACCAGGAGCGACTTCAAGCTGATTGCCGCATCTTCCGGAACCGTGTGGCTGTGGTAAATTCCGTCCCCGTGGTGATGGTAGCCCGCCATTTCCAGATGCTCGTGACTATGCTCAAGATGTGCATGATCATGCTGATGATCGTGCTCATGATTATGGTCATGTTCGTGCTCATTGTGATGATGCGCATGTATCAACCCATCATTGTGTTCCATGTCCTGCGAGTGGTCGTGTGTATGACTATCATCGTGTGTGTGATCATGGCTGCAGCCGTCATCGTGCGTATGGTCATGGACATGATTGTGATCATGGTTGTGATTGTGATCATGGTTGTGATTATGATCATGCACGTGATTATGTGTCGATGCATGGTCATGATGATGGGAAGCCGCATGATCGTGATGGTCTGCCGCGATCGAAGAGGTACTGAGCATATGCTTCAGCCGCTGCCGAAACAGAGAGGCTCCGATTATTACAATCGATATACCTGAGAATGCGCTGAGGTAAGGATATAATCGCTCTGGAACGATGAATTTTGATAGCGCCAGAGTAATCAGCCCGAGAGCGAATACTCCGATGGTATGTGTAATAGTGATTACTCCGCCCAGGAAAACTGCATGCTTGGCGGTGCCTCGAGCCCCGACAAGATAAGCTGCCACCATCGCTTTGCCATGCCCCGGCGAGAGAGCATGCATCGCTCCGAACACCATTGCGAGCAAAAGAGAAATCAAAATAATGCCGGGTGTCAGCTTCTTCGCAGCGATAGTTCTCGTGAAGGCGTCCTGAGGAGTCCGGTTCGGGGTTGGTTTAACCTGATGGATTTCAACCGCTGAGCCGTTATTTGGTGCGGATTCACCTTCGTGAAAAGACAGTTCGGCAGAGGTCTGCTGCGGTGGAGCTGAAGCTGCATCTGCAGGGTAGCTGCTAAGTTCCTGGCTTCTGTCCAGTGAAGACGCCTGTTCGCTCGACAAGGAACCACTTGCTGATGTGCCTGCTACTATCTCTTTCCAGCCTGTCCGATCCGCAAAATTATTGTCTCTGTACTTGAGTTTTGCCCCAATATTGAGGAGATTGTCTGGAGCAGCGGCCTCAAAATCGAGTGAAATGAGTTCCGTATCCAGTCCGCCGGCTCCCGGGCGCGCTGTAATCTGAGACTTCTTGAGTTCGAGCGCAACCGGGGTGCCATCGACACTGAGATCTAATCCTGCACGAAGTGCATCCAAATGGGCGCGAAGGTAGTTGTTACGCTCAGTCTCGGTGACTTTTCCATCCCCATTGCTATCCATCTCGGAAACCGTAGGAATCTCTGCATAATCGAGTAAATATCTCAGTTTTATTGCCCGATTATCGGCTGTTATACGTGCGTAATGGCTTATGGAAAAGTTTCCCATCGGATGCGCCAGTGCCGATAGTGGCAGCCATACCATAAGAACGCCCGCGGACAATATGCGTTTCAGGATTCGATTCTTCATCTATCAATTCACCTTCTCTAGACGTGCTATCTCAGAACTATTTGCTGGCCGCAAGCCCGGCAGTTTTCGTAGTCGAGTCTTTTTCCGAACCTAATTTCTGATATTCAGATTCCGCGATAGAAGCATAAACTGGACTGAAATTCGGATTCAGGCTGAGCGCTTTATAAAGGCACTCCTGCGCCAGATGTCGATTGCCAAGTTTTTCGTAGATCATGCCGGCATGAAACGCAAATCGCGCATCGGGGGTATGGTGGCTCAATGCCTTTTTGATCATATCCTTAGCCTCTTCGAATTTGCCATTCTTGTAGAGACACCAGGCCAGGGTATCCGCCGCGAATACATTTTTACGGGTCGAGTATTCATCCTTTGCTTCGCTTAGGGCAACCTCTAAATTTCTATCATGGTCCGCATAGAATTGAGCCATCTGCATGTCGCCGCGAACACCTTTGGATTTATTCAAAGTATGAATCGTCTCGAGCAGCGCATACTGTTTGTTCGCCTCATCGGATTTGCCGGTCAGTGTATACAGGTCGCCAAGAGAAGCGATGGTATCGTGCATGGGAGCAATCGCGGCAGATTTCTGGTAGCAATCGATCGCGGCAGTATAATCTTTTTTTGCAGCTTTCACTTTTCCCATTGCAGCCAGAACCTGATAGTTGTTCGGCGAGTTTTTCAGCGCCTCTTCAAGCACTTTTTCTGCGGGCATCACTGCGCCTTCATTAAACAGAATCAGTGCGAGCTGCGCTCTGCACCACGAGGTATTCTCCGCGTACGGCCCGCCCATCTGGATGGCTTTAGTCATGAGCCAGTTAGCTTTCAGCGTATTTCCAGTGATATTTAATAGATGCGCGCCACGGCTGTAGGAGGAGATATCCGGACGAATATCGAGCATCTTTTGATAGCTTGTAAAAGCATCGTCGTAGTTCCCCATCTCGACCTGAGCATCTCCGACAATTCCGTACGCTAGGTTGTTTTTAGGATCGAGAGCGATCGCTTTCTGAGCCCAGTCGATGCTTTTCTCAAATTCGTGACGGCCGCCATTTACCCAGGCCAGGCCAGTCATAGCAGTATCGGAATGCGGTTTAATTTTTAAAGCTTTGTTGTAGGCTTCTTCGGCTAGGGTGTAGTAGCCGGCATCCGCTGTTTCGCGTGCCTTCTGCATTAACGCATCACCCAAATTAACCCAGGAAGCATCTTCATTAACGTTTGCCTTGACTCTGGCCTCCCATTTAGCAATCTCAGCATCAGAGGCAGTCTTCTTCTGAGGATTATCAATAGCTTTCATCAAATCAAGCTTTTGTGACTTATTTTGAGCACTCAGAGAGTGCGCGCCTCGAACACTCATCGCGGCAACACTTACAATTCCTGCTGCAACTGCTATCGTTATGGCAACGCCGCCTATAGTCTGCTGTTTCATCTTCGCCCTCTCCCTGCCGAATTCCGATTAATTTCTTTATACTTCCTTCTCCGCCTTTTACTATTTGTAATAGATAAAGCGGAGAGGAAGTTTGTGTGTGATCTCGATCCTGAACTAAAGACCGATATTCTCGCCTGAGTCTTTGCTGTTGCGAGTTCCCGAGTGCGGAGTGGCCGCATAAGGGAAGACCCCATTATATACTGCGTCGTTATGGTCGACATTGTCGCCAACCACCAGGATAGAGGAATAGCTCGGCCCACTGGCCACAGCTGTTAGCGCTATATCAACCACGTCGTCCCCGAGTCGACGCCCATTCGGCCAGCCGCTTGGAACTCCATTGGTTGTATCACCACCAATGAAACTGAGGCGGTTGAAGCCTGGCTGTCCGGCGAGAGGAACCGAGTCCGTAGAGGTGTTTACCCGCAGAACATCAGGTATGAATATGGACACGAGATCTGTTCGACCATGTGTCGCCAGGGGAGCCTGACCAGTCGGATCGCCGAATATTACGAAGTTAATCAAGAACGGAAGCTCAGGATTGAGCGCATAGTTTGCGAACTGGCTCGGATCAGATGTAGGAGACATTCGATTGTATCGATCTTTATCTTTGAGAGCTACGAGGACCTCATTGAAAAGTGGATTGCCTAATCGGTTCACCTGAATCCATGGGCCGGAACTAATATTGTCCGCATCTGTCTGGCGAAGGGTTACTCGCTGTCGGGATACAGATGCGTAGACGCCTACATTTGGGAAACCCGGTACTGAGCTTAACGAACTGATTGGAATTTGGATTGCATAAGTCAGAACGTTGAAGCCTTTGAAACCGTCCACACCGTTTCCACCCTGGCCCAGAGTGCTGCCAAGAATACGCGGATTCAGAAGATCGAATATTCCAGGTGTGTCTGCATAGAAACTATCATCACGGGGACCACAGAAAACTGTTTCCCCACTATTTAAATTAAATGTTGTCTGCTTGGTATAGTCATCCAGTGCAGCGTAACTGGTAGCGCCTGATTTAGCGACACCATCTGCGTCGTTATAGGCCGGAGTTGTTCTGCCGCCAACGTTAGGCGGAGCAACAATTAACGGGGATCCGTTTCCGAGCATTGAGGAACCCGATCCGCTGCTTTTCGTAATTGTATAGGATTGGGTATAGTTCTGCCGTGCATCTCCTACTGTCTGGATGGGACCAGCCTGGGTTCCAAGGCCGTAGGAAAGAATGGTATTTGGATTTTTTAATCCAGGTAAAACATGAGGGTTTACTGCGGAAAAGCGGAAATCATAACGGGATACCATTGCGCCGGTAGCGGGATTAGCGATGTTGATGCTGTAGAGAGCATCATCCGCAAATCGGTCGTAAATGACACCGTCTCCTGGTTCACAGAAGGGGCGGACGTTAACGACTACATTAAGTACTTTTGTACCGGCTTTGTTTTTTCCGACGAATGCATATACATCCGTAAGGTTCGCCTGTGGATCCTGTTTGATTAATGGTGCATCGCTGTGGCTGGATGCATTCGCTGCATAGCCCGGCACAAACAGCGCTGCGCCTGCAGCCATCAACGCTGCAATTTTTTTGTTACGCATCGAGATTGTTCTCCTTCAGAGTAGAATCAAAATAAGTATTTCCCGGAGTGTAAGATGAGAACTACTTTAGAGCGGTTCGTTTACGTCGAGAGCGCAGTATGGTCCCTGCAAAAAGTGAACCTGCTCCGGCTAAGAATGCCATACTGCCTGGTTCGGGCACTGGGCCGACCGCAGTTCCGACCAGAGAATCTCCGGTAAGCGACAGTGCGCTTGTGTTGATGGTGCCAGGTGCATCGGTCGTCTGGAAACTAAATCCATCACCGCTAAATCCACTGGTAATCGTGCTGCTGTCGCTTAGAAAGGTAACGATACCAAGACCAGAATCGTAAACACCCTGGAATCCGGATGGAGCCATGACGTTCATTATCTCGCCCGGGCCAGCAGGTACAAAGAGATTGACCAGCGCCAGATCCATGCTTGTGTCGTTCATAATGGTGTAATCGTACGTGAATACTCCATTTGAGGAAGTGATCATCGGAGAAAGCACCAGATCAGCACGAGATGCCTGACCGACCCACATTCCTGCGAAAATAGCAGGAATCACCAGCAGTTTTTTAGATATAAGCCATTTATTCATTTTTCAACCTCCCTTCGTAGTAGGAAATTACTCCAGTAATGCAGAATTGTTCTTTTGAAAAAATCATTTTCCGGATGATTTTACCAAAGCTGATAATCAGTCCCGACATTACCGGAGTCGAGTATAGTGTAGCAACCTAAGGTTACACTGTGGTAACAAGCGGGTAAATGTTGAGTTACTTATTTATTTGATAGTAGTGGCGAAATGAAATGCATGCAGGAGGATATATAATTTGGCCTTATTTGGTAAAGACACAAGCTTCTACGATGTGCTGGAAGCGCAGTCGGATATCGCAGCTAAAGCGGCTAAAAGCCTCCTTGATCAGCTTTCAGATTTAACCCGGGCAGCCGAGTTCGCGCAGATTATAAAGGATCTGGAACACGAAGGTGATGCGCTCTCTCGCAAGCTTTTCAATAAGACGGATGCGACTTTTGTAACGCCTCTGGATAAAGAAGATCTGCATGCGTTAGCCGGTGCGCTCGATGACGTGACAGATCATATTGAAGCGGCAGCCGCAAGAGTTTCCTTGTATGAGTTCAAGCAGTCTCGCCCTGATGTTGAGCCGCTGGTCAAACTGCTGGTGGAAGTGACCGCTGCTACCAGCCAGGCGGTGAAAACATTGCGAGATCTTTCTAAAAGCGAAAGTTTTCAGCCGCTATTCAATCGTATTCATGAGCTGGAGGATAACAGCGACATCCACTTCCGGCAGGCCCTTGCGAAACTTTTTAACGCGCCCGATGCCGATCCTATCAATGTATTAAAATGGAAAGAGATTTACGACAGAGTGGAAAAAGCGGTAGATAAATGCGCGAACGTTGCTAATGTTATCGATGGAGTCCGCGTGAAATATGCATAGCATCAGCCTATTACTGATCTTGATTGTAATCTCTGCACTGGTTTTCGATTTTATCAATGGATTTCACGATACCGCAAATGCTATCGCAACCGTAGTATCTACGAGAGTACTTAGCCCTCGTGCGGCAATTCTGATGGCAGCAGTCCTGAATTTTGGCGGTGCGCTCATCTCGACGCATGTGGCGAAAACGATATCAAGCGGGCTGGTTTCCGGCGCGACTCAAACGGTGGTTCTTGCGGCGCTTATCGGGGCAATAGTCTGGAATATTATTACGTGGAAGTATGGTATACCGAGCAGTTCTTCCCATGCCCTTATAGGGGGCCTCTGCGGCGCGGCTTTAGTGCATGGCGGCGCACCTACTATTATCTGGAAAGGTCTGTTCGAAAAAGTCATTATCCCGCTAATCTCCTCACCCATCGCCGGTTTCTTCCTCGGCTTTGTGATTATGAAAATCATCTACGTCCTCTTTTCGCATAGTCATCCAGGAAAAGTCAGCCATTGGTTCCGAAGACTGCAGATAGTTTCAGCCGCTTTGATGGCTTTTAGTCACGGTCAAAACGATGCACAGAAGAGTATGGGAATTATCACGATTGCTCTGGTCAGCCAGGGCTTTCTACATGCTAACGATACAATACCGTTGTGGGTTGTATTGGCTTGCGCAACCGCGATGGCGATGGGAACATCCTCAGGCGGCTGGCGGATTATCCGCACTATGGGACACAAGATCATCCGGCTGGAGCCTGTACACGGTTTTGCCGCGGAGACATCGGCCAGCATTGTAATACTTTTAGCGGGAAGATTCGGCGCGCCTGTCAGCACAACACATGTAATCTCAGGAAGCATTTTCGGTGTTGGAGCATCCAAGAGGCTTTCTGCAGTACGATGGGGTGTGGCTCAGAGTATGCTGGTCGCCTGGGTGCTTACCATACCTGCTTCCGGGTTAATCGCAGCGATATCCTACTTCGCCTTACGGCTAATTAGTAAGGGATAATACATTCTGATTTCACCTTTAATTTCACCCATATATTTTCTTCCTCAAGTCAACTTTCAATAAAATCAGCGATTTCGTTTTCTTTCATAAAATACTTGGTGCGTCGGTATCCAGAGTCTGTTACTGCCTGCGAAGGTTAATCTGGAAAATAATTTTAATTCTATTTAAACTATGATGATGCGAATTTGAGTATTGACTATGATTGCATCGCCGTAACAGGTACAATACCAGAATTGAGATTAACGAGGGAAATTTGATAGGAGTGTGGCATGCCGGATGTAAGTGAATTTCAGGTTTTGGAGGCGTTGAAGGTTGTAGAAGATCCTGATCTGCATCGGGATATCGTAACTCTTGGGTTCGTAAAAGACATCAAAATATGTGATGGAAACGTCGCATTCAAAATAGAATTGACTACGCCGGCCTGCCCGGTGAAAGACCTGCTTAAGCAGCAGGCGTACGATGCAGTGATGGCAATTCCCGGAGTAACTCAGGTGGCGCTGGAGATGACGGCGCAGGTTCGTGGTTCGAAAACTGCTCCGCAGGATCTGCTCCCTGGAGTGCGGCATGTTATTGCGGTGGCCAGTGGTAAAGGCGGTGTGGGGAAGAGCACGGTAGCAGTCAATCTTGCTGTGGCGCTTTCTCGTACCGGCGCGAAAGTCGCGCTTATGGACGCCGATATCTACGGCCCATCTCTCCCTCTGATGATGGGTGTCAAGCAGCGGCCTATGATGAAAGAGACTCCGGAAGGCCCAAAAATGGTGCCGGTCATGGCCCACGGAATCCTGATGATGTCCCTCGGTTTCCTGCTGGATGACGATAAGGCAGTTATTTGGCGGGGGCCGATGGTGGCTGGAACAGTGCGCCAGCTGCTGAGTGATGTTACCTGGGGAGAACAGGACTATCTCATTGTCGATTTGCCGCCGGGCACGGGTGATGCTCCGCTTAGCCTCGCACAGCTTGTTCCTTTGTCCGGAGTCGTGATTGTGATGACGCCGCAGCAGGTGGCGCAGGATATTGCGAATAAAAGTATTCTGATGTTCCGAACGGTGGCCGAGGGCGCCGGAAAGTCTATTCCAATTCTTGGTGTGGTGGAGAATATGAGCGGATCAGTTTTCGGAACTGGCGGCGGCGAAAACGCTGCTTCTCGTCTAAAAGTGCCATTTTTAGGACGCATTCCACTGGAGCAGGAAGTATGTGCTGCGGGAGATTCGGGACAGCCTATCGTACTCCGGGCTCCGGAATCACCCGCTGCGCTCGCCATCAAAAATATTGCAGGCGCTCTCGCATCACAGGTTAGCATCCATCAATACGAAAAAGATGCAGCTGCCGCCATAGTCTAGGCGAATGTTGAAAATAGAAACGCCGGGTTGAAATGGGGAATTCCATCTCCGGTCGCAAGCTCCCTGGATGGGCTAACTATCGATCTGAATTCCAGTCCGAAGGACTGCATTCCGTCTGAAAGACGACTGCTTTTTCCAGACGGGGGTTTTCAACCTCCGGCAAATGTTACCGAGATCAACCAATAAACTCGCAAGTTCTATTCGTCTGAAAGACGTCCGCTTTTTCCAGACGGGGGTTTTCAACCTCTGGATTATTCCAGACTGTGGTTTTCAACCTCCGGCAAAGGGAAAAGCCTGTCTACTTCATTTCTGGCAGTGCGAAAGCGATGTAGCTGTCACCGCTCGCTGTTTTGAGCTTGCCTCCGCCTCCTGCTGCGATCACCACGAACTGCTTTCCATTGATCATATAGGTTGAAGGAGTAGCATATCCTCCGGAGGGCAGTTTGTAGTCCCAGAGAAGTTTTCCTGTCGATTTATCAAAGGCGTGGAACTTCTCATCTTTGGTTGCGCCTATAAAAACCAGCCCCCCATCCGTAACAATCGTACCGCCAAAATTCTCCGTTCCTGTCTGCGGTACTCCGCGAGCTTTTAGTTCCGGATACTCCCCGAGAGGAACCTGCCAGGCAAAGGTACCCTTGCTTAAATCTATGGCGGTCAGGCTTCCCCACGGCGGCTTATTAGCGGGGTAGCCGGACTGATCGTTAAAATAGGTATATCCGCCAAAATCGTAGCCTCCTGAAGAGTTCGGACTTATAACTGAAATATAGAGTACATTGTTGGAGTTGACATAGAGCAGGCCCGATTTCGGATCGAAAGAAGCTCCGCTCCAAGTCGCGCCTCCATGAAATCCTGGCGTGATTATGGTTCCCTGAACTGAGGGGGGTATGTTCGATTTTCCATATTTTTTGCCTTTCAGGAGCTGGACAGCGAACTCGTGAGATTCGGAGGATATATTCGTGATGTCTTCACCAGTAAAAAGTTGAGGTGAAAAGGGCGGCGGCCTAACAGGCGCAGGCTGTGTGGGAAATGCCTGCTCACCTGGAATATCTGATGGCGGCACGGAAACTTCTACCACATCGAACAGCGGCTTACCAGTAACCCGATCGAAAAGATAACAGAACCCAGTTTTGGTAACTTGCGCGACCGCATCCACCATCTTTCCTTCGTGAAGAATAGAAACCAGTACGGGCGGGCAGGGATTATCATGATCCCAAAGATCGTGGTGGGTGGTCTGGAAATGCCACAGCCGCTTACCGGTACGAATATCCAGTGCGAGCACGCAATTTGCAAAGAGATTCGCACCTTTTCGATCCGCCCCATAAAAGTCAGACGCCGCCGATCCGGTTCCACAGAAGAGAATTCCTCGTTTTTCATCCACAGTATATCCGTCCCATGCGTTTGTGCCGGAGCGATCTTTCCATGAATTGCCTTCCCAGGTGTCGTTTCCGAATTCGTCAGGGCGAGGAACCGTCACAAATCGCCAGACCTCTTTGCCGGTTTTTGCATCGAATGCCCGAATATCGCCTGGGGCGCCGGGCTGCCCCTCCGAGACCAGAAATCCGAGAATGACTAGATTTTCGAAAATAGTAGGAGCCGACGTCACCCCGTAACCCATGCTGGTAATATCACGCTCTATTCCTTTCCTGAGATCTACTGTTCCTGCTTTGCCGAACTCCGTGTCGGGAAGTCCGTCACGCGCATTGAGCGACAGCAGCCGCCCATCGGGAGTTGCCATAAAGAGGCGCCGCCTGCCATTTCTTTTTCCATCAGACCAATAGGCAAGTCCTCGATTAACTCCGGCGGAGTGCGAATCCGTCTTCCATATCTCCCGCCCGGTGGCTGCATCGAGAGCAGCTATTTTGAGAGAAGAAGTGGTGAGGTACATGACTCCATCCACGACTATCGGTGTACATTCGATGGTGCTGCCTGAAACGTTGTCACCGCTGTGATATGTCCAGGAAGGCTTGAGCAGATTAATATTGTTCCGATTGATCTGTTTTAAGGTGGAATAACGCATCCCGCCGGGGTCGCTGCCAACTCGCAGCCAGTTTGTGGTGCTGCGCCTATCCACAATGGGCAGTGGTCCAGCGCTCTTTCGAGGTGTATCTACTCCTATGCTTGCTGTCGCAAAAAGATGCGCAGGATTGCTAAGCCTTCCCATATCGAGCAAACTGTTCCTGTCAATTGCATCGAATCGCCACAATCCTATTGAAGTGTCCTCCAGAGCAAATGGCACCGATGGAACCGCTTTGATATCCAGCGCCGATTTAGAAATGCGCACCTCATCGATCAGCCCGTCACAGCCAATCTCGTGCGAAACCAGGCTTCCAAAGGCAATGTTTCCGGGTTCTCCTGCCCTATTATTAAAAATGACGCTCTGATCAGCCGCCTGAACGCCATCAATGTAAAGGCGAACTCTGCCTGCCGTATAGACCATCGCTAGATAGTGCCACTTGTCATCACAGATATCTCTATTTGAAGAGATGTGTTCCGGAACCATTCCCGGCATGTAGACCGTGTAGAATCCCGAGTTTACAAAGCTGAACATCTCCCAGTGTGTGGCGGAAGATTTATTTTCGTTCGCTGCCAGGATATTGAATGCGGATTTGCTGCGCAGTTTCGCCCAGAGTTCTACGGTAAGGGGAGGCGTGCGATAGTCCTCTTTGCCCGAAGCCCAGGCTCCTCCCGCTCTGCCGTTCAGGGCTTTTCCAAACTTCCCCTCAACGATCGGGTCACCGGCCGGAATATTCGTCTGTGCTGCCTGCTGGAGAGAACTTTCGATAGTCCACGTACTGCCGTTTCGAAAGAGGGCATTTTCCATAAGAGAAACGGGGGGATCAAATGTTAACTGGCTTCGTTTCGCGGCCCAAACCGATCCACGTCGTATGATTGCTCCTGCCATTCGAACAGCATGGTCATCGTGTCCCAATACCGTCTGGAATATTCTGCCTTTGCTATAGCTATAAGCCCAGGCCATCGGTTCCTCTTCGTGAGTAATTTTCGATTGGGCAGTGGTCAGCGGTGTAATCGGCTGCGTTCCGATCTGGTGGAAGTAGAGCTCATCGTCGGTATCAAAAGGCTGAAGACCTGCAGTAATAGGATGTTTTGCTGCCGTAATATCGACGTGGAAAGGTCCTTTGGCATCGTGAGCGCTCGGGAAATCGTGCATCCAAGCCCGGCGTACTATGTGCGTTCGAAACTCTTTCCAGTCCGATTCTTTATTGGGCAGTGTGTAGTTGAAAGCGCCGTTAGCAAAATGAATTAGAGAAAGCCCGCCGCCTCTTTTAAGATAATCCGTAAAGTGCATTTTGGCGGCTTCGCTCAGTCCGGGACGATCCCAGTTGTTATAGTTCAGAACCAGAAGATCGTAACTGTATATTTTTGCAGAAGCCAGGTCTTCTATATTCTCGCTCACGTCGGCCTGTATCCGTGGATCCTGTTCCAGAGTTAGAATCAGCGCTGCGGTGAGCCTTCGCCAGTCATGGCCGGGATGATGATATCCTGTCAATATGAGCGCTTTGATAGGTGGATCGAGGTGCGATTGTACTCCGCCTTCCGGCACAGTTATCCCTGCCGTCCACACGATTGCATTTAAAATCAACTTTCTGTAATCATCCAGCCACCAGTTTTTATAGAAATGACCGCCAGTGAATCCAAATCCGCGGCCGCCGTCTTTTCTCTCGACTGCCCATGCCGTTGGGTAGTCCTGTTTTTCGCCAGGAGGCCGCGACAGAAGTATCGGCTGGACACGGGAATCATTCTCACGAAAACGAATCTTGTAGTAAAACTCTTCCTGAAGTTCAAACGGTTTTACGCCGTTTAGAACTGGATTTTTCGCTGCGCCAAGCTTCACGGGAGCCGTGTAGGTTTGTATCGCGGAATACCATTTATTGGAAGTATTGCCAGTTTCATAATCGAAATATCCTCCGATCCATTCGGTAATTTGATCATGAAACCTTGTTGGGGCAAATGTTGACCAGTGAAACTGCATAAATCCACAGCCGCGCTTTATCTGTTTCTCAATAATTTTCATCCGGTCGCCAACATACAGTGGATGATCGCTCTCTTTTCTGTCGCTTCCATCCGTTATGAATACAATAGTATCTGCATCATCCAGAATTTTCTCATCATCAGGCCAGCCGTGAAAACAGGCTTCGGTATGTACGCTTTTCAAATTAGGCGCAGTATCGAGCAGGTATTTGAGAAGAGTCACATTCTTTTCGTACTCATGCGCATTTTTATCATGGCCCGTAATTGATCCGGCGATAAGCACAATTTTTTTCATTTTTTTCGGAACTGATCCATAGCTATTCGCAGAGGCAGGTTTAACCGCAGATAACACGATAATTACTCCTATCCAAAAGCCAATTAATCTCCACTTTGAACGCATCTTGATGTACAGCCTTTCCAAAAAACTGTTGGTGTATAAAATGATTTTACTTTGCCCGCTCGTTATGCGTATAAACTGCTTCAAATCCCGTTCATCAATACCAATAATTTATAATACCGGCAAGAAATTTCGGAGGCCGGCATTGCAAGGAGGTAAGTATGAGTACTTCAGGTATCAACCAGGCACAGCTTAAATTGAATGGCAGTTCGCTGCTTTCATCAATCGCGGCGACCTATACGGTTGGCCCGACTTCAAGTCAGCTCGCGGCCCAGTCAGGAGTGCAGTCTATCGCCTTGGATGGCGTTAGCAAAGGAAGCGTCGGACCTGCTGTGTCCACCGACATCTCCCCCAACGCTCAGCTGCTGAACAAACTCAAACAACTGGAAGCACAGGATCCAGCGAAATTTAAACAGGTGGTAACGGATATCGCCAATCAACTCACGACGGCTGCTCAAAGCGGCACAGGCGACAGGCAGAAATTTCTTGCCGGCCTGGCTGCAGTGTTCACGAAAGCGGAAAGCGGCGATCTTTCGGGTTTTCAGGCGCCTAAGAGTTCTGCAAACCCAGCAGTTAATGTATACGGTCAGAATGCAGCTGCAGCAGCTCAAGTCATCGATCCGTCTCAGGCAGGATCAGGCACAAAATCCGGACATCATCACCACCATCATGGCGGGGGCGCATCGCAGGATCCACTTGCCAATATCTTCAAGGAGCTGGACAGCGCTCTGGCGAGTACAGCAGGCAGAGTTTCGAGCAGTTCTACTGCTGCAACAGGCACCGCAATCTCTGCGGGTAAGGTCGCTGCTCCTTCCGATACGGACAACGATGGCGATGGCCATTAATTAACTACAAATGATTTTGCGTGCTCCCTGCACGCAAAATCATTCTAATACTTCTCTGTTCGCAGGATTTACGATCTGGAATGATGAATGTTAGTTCACTAATATTCATCAAGATACCTGCCGACGGGAGACTTCCTCTATGCGTTCCAGCATTCGCTTTTACTTTTTTATCTTCGTTCTCTCCTTTTGCTGTACTATCGGATATGCACAGGAAGAAGAATCCTCGAAGGAACCTCTGCACCACCATTTTATGTTTATGCAGTACTCGCCTGGAAATAGGATTGTGGAGCTTTCGTCAGTAGGTAAAATTCTATGGGAACATCCGATGCCTGGCCTTGCCGTCATGTTTCAAGAACTGAAAAATGGTCATGTTGTCTATGCCTATGGGGGCAATCCTACCGGTGTGCAGGAAGTCGACCGGAAGCATAACGTGGTTTGGAATTACAAGGCGAACTGCGAACAGGTTTTGGGATTCAGCCGGCTGCCAAATGGTAATATTTTGGTAGGTGAGCAGGGGCCTTGCAGAGCGGTAGAAGTGAACCGAAAAGGCGAAGAGGTGCATACTACTCCGCTGACTACCTTCGAGAAGCCTGCGCACCGCCAACTGAGAAGCCTGCACAAACTCAAAAACGGAAATATTCTCTCGTGCCACGAAGCGGATGCCGCCGTGCGAGAAGTAGACCCAAATGGGAGGGCAGTCTGGGAATATCCGAATGTTACCAATGTATTCGAAGCGGTCCGGCTTAAAAATGGCAACACGCTGATCGGATGTGGAACACTCGCTAAAATTATTGAAGTGACCCGAGATGGTAAAACGGTTTGGGAGTTTGGCGCGAAAGATGCCCCTGAACTGGGATTGACCTGGATTACGGGAATACAGATTTTATCGAATGGTAACCTGGTTGCCGCTAACTTTGTAAGGGGATCCGAAGGGCACGGAGTGCATGCGTTTGAGGTTACCAGAGATAAAAAAGTAGTGTGGACATTTGCTGATCACAAAATGGCAACCCTCGTAACGATGGCCCACGTCCTAGATGAATAGGATTTTACTCAGAATTCGAGGCTTGCAGGAGATAGGTGTTCTGGCTGCTCTTTTCGCCCTATGCCTGTATCTCGCACTCTCAACTACTACGTTTCTAGTTCCGCTAAATCTGCTGCAGGTTGCCAGGCAGTCCTCTTACTACGGCATCATGGCAGTCGGTATGGTTTTTGTGATCGCCATGGGGGATATCGACCTTTCTGTCGGGTCGATTCTCACACTGGCCAATGTGGCTACCGCTATTGCCCTGCGCGATAAAATCCCTCTTCCTTTCTCTCTACTGATCGGCCTCTCTACGGGCGCAGTTTGTGGTTTTCTCAACGGAATTCTGGCAGTATGGCTGCGAATTCCAATGATAATCGTAACTCTCGGTACGTTAAGCTTATTCCGGGGACTCGCTTTGATGTTCTGTGACGCTTCACCAATCAGTCAATTTTCGAAAGACAATATTCTTTTTACCACGGTAGGTGGAGAAATTCTGGGAGTTCCGACCAGTGTTATCCTGATGATTATTATGGGATTTCTAGGCTGGCTGGCAATAACCAGATCGATCTATGGGCGCCGCATTGAAGCTATGGGCAGCAGCCCCATGACCGCCAGGCTGTCCGGCATCCCTATCAATAAGTATCGCATAGCGGTTATGACATTGAATGGAATGATTTCTGCGCTCGCGGGAATTATTGCTCTGGCATTTCTTCAGTCTGCCGATCCAAGTACAGGCCCTGGTTTTGAACTATGGGTGATCGCGTCCGTCATTATCGGCGGCACCGCGCTGAGCGGCGGACATGGATCCGTTCCGGGCGCTATCCTCGGTGCACTCATCATCGCCGTTATCCGCAACGGTCTCATCCTTCATCAAGCTCCTACCTATGCCGCCACTGCAATCACCGGCGTGGTGATCATCCTCGCCGTGGCCATCGATTCCTTCGTCAAACGCCGCCGCTCGGTATAATATTTTTCTTAAAAGAATTTTGCAGAGATAGGTAATATTGCATTTCTAAGGATAGAGCTTAAAATGGATACAGGCGAATCACGATGGATGCATGAAGCAGTAACTAGTGCAGTGATCGGTTGCGCATTTGACGTAATAAATGAGCTAGGATCCGGTATGGTTTGGCATTGCAGGATAAGTACCAGATGCGGTTAGTTCGTCTTACTCTTTAGAAGTTCAAGTGTTTCATGAGCGATTTGGAGTTCTTCATTAGCAGCGATTACCCACACGTTCACTCGGCTCTGTGGAGAGCTGATTTGATATTCCTCGGAGTCGCTATCTGGTATTTCCTGCAGGAGTTCTATTCCAAGAAAAGCCAGACGCCGGCAAATTCTCTGCCGCATCGAGTTTGAATGCTCACCGATTCCTCCGGAAAATGCGACAGCATCCAGTCCTTCTAGAGCCGCTGCATAAGCCCCAATAGTTTTCGAAGCTCTATAGGCGAATATCTCCAGAGCTAATTCTGCGCGTTCATCTCCACCACTGGCTGCCGCCTCCAAATCGCGTACATCACCACTTTTTCCCGAGATTCCCAGAAGGCCGCTCCCGTGGTTGAGAAGACTATCCAACGCTTCCGAACTGATCTGTTTTTCCCGAAGCAAATAGAGAAGCAGGCCCGGATCGACATCGCCGCACCGGGTCGCCATTGCCAGGCCTTCCAGTGGAGTCATTCCCATAGTGGTATCGATGCTCACGCCATTCTTTACTGCACATATGCTCGCTCCGCTGCCCAGATGGCAGGTGATACATTTAGATTGTGAGTTCGACTTGCCAATTAATTCAATCAATTTATGGGAGACGTAGTGATGCGCAATGCCATGAAATCCAAACTTATAGAGATTATTCTGCTCGCACAGCTCATGAGGCAAAGCATAGGTACGAGACACCGCTGGCAAAGTATGATGAAACGCAGTATCGAAAACGGCGACTACGGGGACTTCTGGCATCAGATTCATAACCGCTTTCAGCACATCCGCCGCAACCGGATTATGCAGCGGAGCCAGAGGTGCAAGGGACTGTATTGTATCAAGAACCTCCTGGTCCACGCGCGTCGGCTGAATAAATCGGCTCCCGCCGTGCACCACTCTGCAGCAAATAACGCTTAGCGGAAACGAATCCTCTCCGACTGGGATAAATTCGGCCTTCAGCGCATCCAGTATAGTCTCGACAGATTTTGAGATGCTGCCACCAATATTACCAATATCGAGTATTTTTCCCGACTTGATATTGATTTTGAGAGCAGCGTTCGCAGTGCCCAATCGATCTAAAATTCCAGAAGCCGTCAGCGGTATATCAGAACGGCGGCTGATTTGGTCTGGCTTTTGATAGAGCGAGAATTTTAGTGTGGAACTGCCCGGATTGAGGACGAGAATATAAGAACTCATCTCAATAAGGCCATTTCCAGTCGCGGATTTCAGGCATATCGTCGCCGTATTTGTGTATATAAAGCGTGTGTTCGGTCCGCTTATCCCGCATGAGCTGTTTTACATGGGCTGCTGAATCTCCCAGGGTTGGCACGCGATCGATGACATCCATTACCAGGTGAAACCGATCCAGATCGTTCAGCACGACCATATCAAATGGAGTGGTAGTCGTTCCTTCCTCTTTGTATCCGCGCACGTGCAGCTGGGAATGATTGGTTCGGCGGTAGGTGAGCCTGTGGATAAGTGTAGGATACCCATGAAATGCGAAAATGATAGGTTTAGTGGATGTGAAAAGACTGTCGAATTCGGTATCCACCAGGCCGTGCGGATGTTCGCTCGCAGGCTGCAAGGTCATCAGGTCAACCACATTGACCACCCTCACTTTAAGATCGGGGAAATGCTGTCGGAGTATATCGACCGCAGCCAGTGTTTCTAGTGTTGGGATTTCTCCTGCACATGCCATCACCACATCCGGTTCAAATCCTTCGTCATTGCTCGCCCAGGACCACAATCCAATCCCTGCTGTACAGTGTTTTATGGCGGCATCCATATCCAGATACTGAAGGGCAGGCTGTTTTCCAATGACGGTAATATTAATATAGTTGCGGCTGCGCATACAGTGATCCGTAACCGAAAGCATGCAGTTCGCATCAGGGGGAAGATAGATACGGACGATATCAGCCTTCTTGTTCACTGCGAAATCTAGAAAGCCGGGATCCTGATGTGAAAATCCGTTATGATCCTGCCGCCATACGTGGGAAGTGAGCAGATAGTTAAGCGACGCAATCGGTCTTCGCCACGGTATGCGGCGGGTCACTTTTAACCATTTTGCATGCTGGTTGAACATCGAATCGATGATATGAATGAAAGCTTCATAACAGGAAAAATATCCATGCCGCCCTGTAAGCAGATAACCTTCAAGCCAGCCCTGACAGAGATGTTCACTCAGCACTTCCATTACGCGGCCATCACTGCTGATATGCTCATCAGAAGGAAGTATTTCTGCGGTGGAGCACCTATCGGTCACTTCAAACACGTCATCCAGGCGGTTTGAGGCAGTTTCATCCGGACCGAAAATCCTAAAATTAGCTTTCTCGCTGTTCATCTTCATAATATCGCGAAGAAATGCACCTGCAGCACGAGTAGCCTCTCCCATATTCGTTCCAGGAGAATCCACCCGGACAGCATAATCTCTAAAGTCGGGCATTCTTAGATCGTGCAGCAGCGCACCGCCATTGGAGTGCGGGTTTGCGCCCATTCTGCGTGTCCCTTTGGGAGCCAGTTCTGCCAGCTCTGGAATCAGCCGGCCATTCTCGTCGAAAAGCTCTTCGGGTCGATAGCTTTTCATCCAGTCTTCAAGAAGCTGGAGGTGTTCGGGATTACCGATTACTTTAGAAAAAGGCACCTGATGCGAACGCCAGCTTCCTTCACTTTGTTTTCCATCTACCTCTTTCGGGCCAGTCCATCCTTTAGGTGATTTTAGGATGATCATCGGCCACTTCGGGCGTTCTTTAAATCCAAATTCTCGAGCTTCGGATTGAATATTCTTTATCTCTTCAATAACCACGTCCAGAGTCGCTGCCATCAGCTGATGCATCAATTCAGGGTCGTCTCCTTCCACCCAGTATGGTTTATAACCATATCCCTGCATCAGGCTGTCCAGTTCCTCGTGTCCAATTCTTGCTAACACGGTAGGGTTCGCTATTTTATAGCCGTTCAGATGCAAAATGGGGAGTACCGCGCCATCGCGAACCGGATCTAGGAACTTGTTGGAGTGCCAGCTTGCCGCCAATGGCCCTGTCTCCGCTTCCCCATCGCCAATCACGCAGCAGGCGAGCAAATCTGGATTGTCGAAAACAGCGCCGTATGCATGTGTAAGCGCATATCCCAGTTCGCCGCCTTCATGAATAGAGCCTGGAGTTTCTGGCGCAGCATGGCTGGGAATGCCGCCGGGAAATGAAAACTGCTTGAACAGCCTCTTTAATCCCGCGTTGTCTTGAGATATCTCCGGGTATATTTCACTATAAGTCCCTTCAAGATATGTATTTGCGACTAAACCCGGGCCGCCATGGCCGGGCCCGGTAATATAGATCACGCTGAGATCATTTTTCTTGATAATTCGGTTAAAATGGGCATAGATAAAATTGAGGCCAGGGGTGGTTCCCCAGTGTCCTAAAAGTCTTGGTTTGATATGCTCCGATGTAAGCGGTACTTTGAGAAGTGGATTGTCGAACAAATAGATTTGTCCAACAGAAAGATAGTTCGCTGCACGCCAGTAGGCGTTTATTTTCTTATTTTCTTCGGGAGTAAGGGGGCTTTGGTTCTTTAAATCTTTTCCTGTCATTCTGAAAACCTTTCGACACTTTAATCTGGCGGGGTAAAATCAGACGACACCTCTGTCGATTCATGAATACATCGCTGCGCTGCGATTGCTTTTGGATAGAGATACTGCTTTTCTTTATAGAATAGCTTATGCAGATCTTCTGTTAAATCATCAAGATTTTCCAGCATTATTTTAACCATACTGGAAATATTCTCTTGACGCGTATAATCGTTCGTGATGTTACGGATAGTATTTAATGAATTAACCATGTCTGCATGCTGTGAAATTAGTCGGTCGATCTGTTTTTCAATACAGCCTTTGCAGGGTGCGAGACTGAAAGTTTCTGAGCAGTCCAGTTGACGGCATAACGGATAGAAAATATACTCACCATTACCTAGATGCACTTCCAGATCAAATTTAAATTTTTCGAATATACGCCTGACAGCATGAAGCTCACCATATTTTTCGCCGTTTACACGTATCACACCTTCCATAAGATAGTCCAGTGCAGGAAGTTCGCGGCGTAGATAAGTATGGTGTTTTTCCAGCAAATCGTCAACTAATTCAATAAGCGAAAGTTCACGAAGCTGCTTTTCCACAGAGCCGGGGTTCTGCATATCCCGATCATAGAGCAATTCGAGCATAGTTTCAAATTTAATATTATTAGCCACACACACAGCTGCAAGTGTTTTATCGCTGAAATGGATATAGTCTATATGGAATTTTTCAAAAACGATCGAACGCTCGAAGTTTTCATCAATTAGTTCGGCAATCGTTTTGCTGTCATAATTTTCCTGCATAGGAAATATCCTCTACATCTATTAAATGTTATAGATTATAGATTTCCCCGGCAGATAAATCCATCCGCTAAATGACGGATTTTAATTATGAACATACGACTTCAACCACTCAAATCTTTGTTCCTTTTAAATTCCAAGTATATTTTCTTGACTTTTACTTGCACTCCCATACAAAATAGGGATACCGGTATCACTGCTAATGATGTGCAAATCTCGGAGAGGCAGCATTTTGGATAACCCGCAAACCAGTTCTCCCTCATCTGCGACAGATAGAAACAGCATTTCGCAAAAAATAAAAGTGCCTCTGGAATTTATAATGGAGCAATCAAGCGATGCAATCATTGTATGCTCCAGCGATAGAACGGTACTAAGTATGAATTTGTCTGCCGAGCGACTGTTTGGATATAGTTCGACAGAACTTATTGGTAAATCATCGGACAGTCTTATTCCTCGCGAACTACTAAAAGAGTCACATGAAATTATTGCCCGAATCAACACGGATGGAACTTGCGGTCCCTTTGAAACGGTTCGAATATCTAAAACAGGCATTCGTATCGATGTACAGATTACTATTATTTCCATTAGCGCTGAAATAGATGAATGCGTTCGTCTCGTGGTCATCTGTAAAGAAAAACCTTCCAGTCGAGTACCAATCAAAGATCGCCGCCGAAGTTTTTCAACTCAGGAAAGCCGTTCGATAGTTCTGGATACGGTACGGCGCGTTGCAATGGATATTCTTTTAAGCCGCACGGGTGTGGAATCTTTAAGCCAGATCGCAGAAGCAGCGAGGACTCTGGCAGGAGCGCAGTACGCTGCGCTGGGGGTAGCACGCCAGGATGGAAAAGGTCTTCAGGAGTTTTTTGCAATCGGAATGACTGAAGAGGAAGAGACTCGAATTGGACTTCGGCCAATAGGAGTTGGGATATTAGGGCTGCTGCTCCAACGCACGGATCCGCTTCGAATCAATGTTCTTGCAGAACATCCAAACTCGGTAGGTTTTCCAGCCAACCATCCACCCATGGAGAGCTTTCTTGGAGTACCTATTAGAAGAGGTAAAACTGTTCTTGGAAGTCTGTACCTCACAAATAAAATAGGCGGCGGATCCTTTACGGCAGCGGATGAAACTGCTGTTCAAGGACTGGGTGAATACGCTGCTGTGAGTATCTACTATATGCAGATGCTGCAGCGGCAGCGCGCGCTTGCCAGCGTTCTTATTACCACACAGGAGGAGGAGCGCAGAGCGGTTGCTTACGATCTACACGATGGCCTGACGCAATTTGTGATGGCGGCGCATGCGCATTTGGAAGCATTTGTATCTGCTCATAAAACGGGTAAAATAGAGCGGGCAGACAGAGAGCTCAAGCGCGGACTGAAATATCTTAAAGATGCAGTGATAGAATCTCGAAGACTTATCAGTGGTCTCAGATCGTTGGCGCTGGATGATCTTGGGCTTGGCGGAGCTTTAGAGCAGCTTATTTCCGAGGAGAAAGCACATTCTGGATGGATTTTAGCAGAATTTGACCAAAATATTGAAGACAGAAGATTCGATAAATCCCTGGAGACTACTATCTACCGAGTCGCGCAGGAAGCGCTGACAAATGTACGAAAACACTCTGGTACGGATCGGGTGCGTGTGCACTTATGGACAGATTTTACAGAAAATCCAGAAGAAGAGCGACTAAAGCTGGAAGTGCAGGATTGGGGAATCGGATTTGATACAGACCAGCATGCGGTGGATATTTCCAGAGTGGGACTGCAGGGCATGGCGGAGAGAGTGAGACTATTGAACGGAATATTTCAGATTATAAGTGTACCGACGAAAGGGACATTGATTCATGCAGATTTTTCGGCTCTTCAACAGACTCACAAGAGAGAATGGGCAGAGATATGAGTAATGAGATTATGGCCGAGAACCAAGCTGAATTCACGGTTCTGCTTGTAGACGATCATGAAATCTGGCGTGGCGGTGTCTGCAGCATGCTCGAAGACAGCGAATTCATAGTAATTGGTGAAGCTTCTTCCGGAGTTCAAGCAGTGGAAACTGCCAGAGAAATTAATCCGCAGATTATCCTTCTGGATATTCGTATGGCAGGCGGCGACGGCCTGGATGCGCTGCAAACTCTTAAAAAGGATTTGCCAAAAACCGCCGTTATCATG
>JBBRDM010000041.1:0-33422 GCA_038203935.1 Chthonomonadales bacterium | reverse complement strand
CGTGTTTGGAGCTTTACTTCACTTCAGCTATAATAAAAAGAGAGTGATAACGCTTACTTGCTAATTATTGGTAATATTTTCGATAACCAATTTGTTGACATCATGCATAAATCAAATGATACTAGCTATTTGTTTGTATCCCAGAACACAATAGGAAATTGGTGATAATCTTCCTCGGTCGCTTCACGCAAGTGTATCCAACCTATACCAACATAGTGTTTGACATTCCCGTCCACGATAACATCCATCGCTTTCCCTCTTCCGTCTCCCATACTCCACGTACTGAGTTCGACAGCATTGATAGTCTTGGCGGGCTCATCACAATTATTTTCATTCATTAGTACTGATACCTCCAGGTGAAACATTATTTTATGAATCTACTCTTTCGGTGCCAGGATAAAGCGGAAAGTGCCGGTGCTAACAAATGATCCTGTGGTAATAGCAGAGGAACGCCAGTAATTATGTATTGATCATTGTGACGTAACTTCGGAGAAACAAGTATGTGGTAATCATTTGTGATGCTGTACCATCCTGCATCAAATCCCCAGTGATGATTTTTGCACAAAGCTATACCATTTCGTGGATCGTCATTATGATAGAGCCCAAATGGCATTATATGTGCTGCATCGATTAAACCTCTACTATCTTCAGCTTGTGGTGAGATACCACATACAGCACATGCGTTCCTGTATAAGTCACGGATGACCCGCGGGAACAAAGCATGCCGCATGAAGTATCCAGTTTCGTCGCTCTCTTCGCGAACTTTATGTGGACGAAATTGACTCTGCGCTTCAGCCTTTAACTTCTCTACTTCGTAATCTATCGGATTTGCTGGAATTTGTGTTTGAATCTCAACCAAACCCACATTGAAATAGTGACGAAGCATATGCGTACGTAGTGTTTGCAATGCCATTCGATCTTGTAACAACTCCCAGAGATCGGGAGCGAGGCATGCACCATCTACTTCTATCGTCAGCTGTCGAATGGTGGGATTGTTCCCTAATGATTGTGTGGAAACAGGAATGCCATTCTTGACTAATTCCCAAAATCCGTCTTGAACCATAAAGCGGAATGGATTGGCAATTTTATTAACCCATGTACCTTCAGGTACTAATATATCCCAATACCAGCTAAATGCTGCCACAAGGTCTTGGGTGAGAACAATGATATTATCAGGAATCAAACCACGTTCAATCTGATCAAGAAGTGCTAATAACAAAACGGGCTTATGAGGAGCCCTGCCCATTTTCGGATTTACATTTCGATGTAAATTACCAAATACACCGATATATTTGCTCAGTAAATTATCATCCATTTGATTCAATTTTATCTTGATCAGATCGCATTATTATGGAACTTTCACAGCATTAGACAGATCGTCGCATGAGAATATAAAGCCATTGCAAATCTCATCTATATCGAAAAGGAAATGTTTCGTGACCGGAGAAGCTGCCAAGTAGAGAGGGAGTCGGAGGTGCTGGTTCGTTCAATTTGGAACTCAAAGACTGGCCTCTTAAAGACAAGATGTAGTCTATAGAGTACCCCAAAAGCGACACCATAATTCATTGGCGAATTTCTCATCCACATTTCGTGAACTGCTGCACACCTTTTTGCTATTAGCTATCGGATGATTCTTAACGAACATGCCCGAATAACCTCAGAAATATACCTGTTTTTGCCTGTATTATGGCCGCTTGCCCTAATGTCCACGCTCGCTTCCTCCACAATTTGCATGTCCAAACCCGTACGGTCAGTGATGACCGTATAATACAGTTCCAGGAGGAATTCAACATGGCACAAGGCTCACTCGGAGTACTATTCAATTCACTGCGCGGCAAAGCAGGCAGCGTCGTATTTGCACGATCCAAAGACGGCACCGTCATCAAGCCCCGCGTCTCAGCAAGGAACCCGCGAACACCCGCACAGGTCGCCGTACGGGCCAACCTCGGTAAGGCCGCTGCAGCTTACAAAAACATGACACCCGTACAGGTATCCGCATGGCTGAACTACGCGCAAAGCCAGACCAAGCACGATACCCGCACCGGAAAAACCTATCAGCCCGCCGCCATCACAGCGTTCACCGCCCTGGCCAGCAAGTTCCTGCAGAACAATCCTACCGGAATACCGCCCGTCACGCCGCCCACTGCCGCATTTGCAGGCGATATCATTACCGTCACCGCAGTCGGCGCCGCAGGTAAAGTGACCTTCACTGCCAGTGCAGCCAATACCGCCGGAGTAACCACCGAACTACTGCTCCAGCCGCTGAAAAGCCGCAACCGGGCTCCGCAGATCAAGGGATACCGCACCAAAGGGTTCCAGGCATTCCCAGTCGGAACACTCACCAACAACGTCACCACCGCAGCCGGCTGGTACGTACCCGCCTACCGTTTCGTCAGCATAGCCACCGGGCAGGTCTCAGGGACCGTCATCCTCCCGGCAGTCCAGGCCACATAAACACCGCATCACAAATAGACGCCCTCCTTAAGACAGTGGGCGTCCCGTCCCTTCTCCCTCCACCGCTCGTTCCTCGCTAGGGAGAAGGGGGACAGCAAGATAATAGTCGCTTCGAAGTGAATAGGGCAGCGTACTTGCTCCTCTCTCCCTCCGAGGCACGAGGGAATCAGGGAGAGAGGCCGGGAGTGAGGGTACAATCTCGCGGTTCGAACCCTCATCCCCGGCCCTTCTCCCTCCACCACTCGTTCCTCGCTAGGGAGAAGGGTGACAGCAAGATAATAGTCGCTTCGAAGTACCTGCATTAAAATTACTGCCCCACTCTTAGCGAGGAAGGAGGGATTAGGTTAGGGGTTGGGGTGAGGTAAATCCTACTTCTTAACCGTATCTAAAGGTACCAGGATCTCTCCGCCCTTCGCGATGGTGCCATTCAGAATTCCCACCGCCATTTTCACACCGTATTTCCCCATCGAATCGGGGTGCTGCTCTATCGTAGCCAACATCGCGCCGGAGGCCAGCGCCGGCTTCACATCGGGTATGTTATCGTAACCGATGACGGTTATTTTACCCTTCTTGCCCGCTTCCTCCACCGCCTTCATGGTCCCCACTGCCATCTTGTCATTCGCGCAGAAAATGCCCACGATATCTGGATGCGCCGCCAGGATATTCTGCGTCTTCTTGTACGCCTTTTCGGTATCCCACTCCGCCTCTTCAGAAGCCACAATGTTCAGCTTCCCCTTCACGGCTGAGGTGAAACCGCGCTTGCGCGCCTCCGCATTATCGACGCCCCGCTTGCCCTCCAGAATAGCCACATTGCCCTTGCCATGCAGAGCCGCCACCATTGCTTCTCCAGCCAGCTTGCCTCCGGCCTCATTGTCCGCGCCCACGTATCCGCCCATAGAGGTGTTCTGAGCAGTCGCAGTGGCCGCATCGACACGGTTATCCAGGTTGATCACCACGATTCCCTTATCGATAGCAGATTTTAGTGCCGGGACGATACCTTTCGAGTCGGCGGGAGCGATGCAGATCGCCTGAACGCCCTTGCTGATCTCCGTCTGGACTAGTGCAAACTGCTTTTCGGTATCCATCTCCTGCGGCGGAGCCTGCACCTCGCTCTCCGCACCCATCTCCTTCGCAGTCTGCTCAAACGCTGCGATCATCGGTGTGAAGAACGGGTTGTTACGCGTCTTCACAATCAGGACGATCTTGTAGGGTTTATTGGCATGCGTCACTCCATCCAAACTGGAAAGTGTGGCGACGGCGGCAGGCGGCGTGACCTGCAAATCTTTCGGCGAGCTGGCAGACGCCTGCGGCGGAGTTGGCTTCACCGGGATCGCATTGTCCGCCTGTTCTTTGCCACAGCCAGCAAATATTAATCCTAAACCAATGATTATTAATCCATTGTATGAACTTCTGGCATAAGTAGGAATATTCCAATTTTTACCTAACCCCCTGACCCCCTTCCCTGATTCCCTCGTACCTCGGAGGGAAGGGGGAATTTCAGATACTGACTCGCCCCCTTCCTTAGCGCAAACAGCCTTATCGTTTGTGCGTGCAGGGAAGGGGGTCGGGGGGTTAGGTACGGGGTTAATTAAAGTCTTATGCAATCTAGAAAACATCGATGGTCTCCTTTGAAACTATTCTATTTGATCGACAGACGGCTGCCCTGCCGAAACTGATCGATAAAAACCGTGAGGACAATTACCGCGCCTAATATGACTGGCTGCAGGTTACTTTTCACCCCGCTGAGCACCAATCCCTCCTCGATTACCGTGATCGACAGCGCACCTACCAGCGCCCCAATAATCGATCCCTTGCCTCCGCTCAGACTGGTTCCCCCGATCACTACCGCCGCGATTGCTTCCAGTTCCGCGCCTGTGCCTGCATTCGTATCCGCCAGTCCGAATTTCGCCGTTACCAGAAGTCCTCCGATCGCCGCCGCCAGCCCGCACAATGCGAATCCGGCGGTTTTATAAAGCGTAACATCTACTCCGGAGAGCTGCGCCGCCTGTTCACTCCCTCCGATAGCCAGGGTGTATCTGCCGAGTTTTAGTTTTGTGAGTATGAGCGATCCAAGCGCCACTACTACCAGGGTAATAATAACAAGTGGCCCGCCCTGCCCTAACGCCATGAAGCGCTGAAACGAGGCAGTCACGCTGCTGCCGTCGGTTGCATAGAGCGTCAGGCCGCGTGCGGCGCTCATCATGCCGAGGGTAGTAACGAAGGAGGGCACCTTTCCTACTGAGACTGTCAGCCCGTTCAGCAGTCCGCAGGCAACTCCTATCGATAGTCCGATCAAGATAGCCGCCTCCATCTTTACTCCGCCTGAGACAACTTTTATCAGGATCAGCCCAAGGATCACCTCAATAAACCCAAATGATACCAGCGTAATGAACTTTCGGCTGCCAGAATGCACTTTGTTGAGTCTTTGGGAAATAAGAAGCGCTGCGCCAGCTGATATCGGGATAGCTGCGGTGAAAATCAGCCAGACAGGCAAAGATCCCTGCATCGCCATCGCCATAGCGACACCGGAAAGCGCCAGCACCGCGCCTACCGATAGATCGATGCCGCCCAGCAGAATCACAAACGACATGCCCACCGCCAGCACGATATTGCGCCCGGACTGCTGCATGACATCGGGGAGATGGGCAGACGTCCAGAATATGTGCCGAAAATCTGGATGGAGACTGAATAGACCGCAAACGATTGCCAGAATGAACCACGGCCTGATTGAGCTCGAGAAACTGCTGACTGCAGCTTTAGAATTAGCTGATGGGGTGCTCAGGGCTAGTAGTCCACTGGCCTGAGATAGTAGTCGTTGATAGAGGTGGAAGAGAGCATCGCCGTTGTGGGCAGATGTCGTTTCCAATGGGTGGAGTCCAGCCTTTTCTTGACGAGCGTCACTTCGGACTCCGGGAACCCCATTTCGCACAGCCTGGAAGCAGAATAACCTTGCAATAGGTAAAACAGAATGCGATCTGCTTTAGGATAGGAGATACCGAAATCACCTTCGTCGGTCTGCCCAACCACCAGATCAGCCGATGCCGGTTTCTTCACGATGACTTCGGGTACTCCCAAATAGGCCGCCAGGTCCCATACCTGAGATTTGTAGAGATCGCCCAGCGGATTGACGGGCGGGGAATCATCTGCATGCCAGGTGAAATAGCCAAACAGCCTCTCGGTCTTATTTCCGGTTCCTACCGGGATGGTTCCCAGTTTCTGGCTCTGATCGAAAAGGACGATCATCCTCGTACGTGCCATGACATTGCCCCTGCGGCGGCCATCCGCATCCGGACATAACTTCAAGTATCCATCGACAGCATCGGTAATTTCGATAGTCTCCATATTAATTCCGGTGGCATCTGCAACCAACTGTGCGTGATCCAGGCTGTCTGATGAGGAACTCTTATAGGGCATGCGTATTGCGAGCACATTCTTAGGCCCGAGAGCTGCCGCCAACAGATACGCAACCAGCGATGAATCTACACCGCCAGACAGCGCCAAAACGGCCTGCTTGAACCCTCTGCGACGGGTAATCTCATCCTGTAAAAAAGCGATAAGCCACTCATTGAGCAGCGCTTCGTTTACCTTCAGGTTGATATCCGATTCGATATCAATACTCGGGGCTCGCAATACAGGGAACCTATTCAATCTGAACTCCTATGCCTCGATATGGCATCACCAATGAAGCAGCCTCTTATTTTTAAACTACGAAATACACGCAATACACGGATAAAATAGATACTAGAAATTGTGTGTGCATGCAGAAACAAATAGAATTCTCGTCCATACGACAGCTGCTGCAGGCCTTACAAACAGCTACTTTAATGCCTGGAAGCGATTGATGTGAAATAGAATCCCCCGTCCGCAGGACGGTTGGCCGCAGGCAGCAGATACTGGTTTTTCACGGCATGGAGAATTCCTAATGACTTTCCTGGAATTGCTTTTTGCCGTGTGCTCCGTGTATTCCGTGGTTAAAAGTAAACCTTAGGCACACTTGAGACGTTATGTTTAGTATCTTAGACAGAGTGCGGTAGCCGCGCAATCTTTTCGAGCTGCAGTGTCACATCTCCAAGAGATGATTCCAGATCAGCCAGCAGTGGGGATGCAGCACGGGCGACAGCCACGTCATCTCGCACAATTGTCGCCGTTACCAGACACTCCTCCGTTACAGATCCTGTAACAAGGCAGTTGCCCCACGGATCTATAACCTGAGATGAGCCAGTAAAGCCTTTTCCGCCCTCGAATCCAACTAAACCGGCATAGACTACCCAGATGTTATGCTCTTCAGCTATCGATGGAAGAAGCACATTCCAGCGGCGCACCGAACCGACATGCTGACCGCCGAAATCTCTGCCCGGTGAAGCGCTGATTACAAAAATAGTTTGAGCGCCCTGCAGTGCAGCGATGGTTGCAGAAATGGAGTGCCATACATCCTCACAGATCAGTACGGCAGCCATACCAAATCTGGTTGGAAACGCCTCGATTGTTCGGCCTCGGGATACGAATCTCTTTTCGTCAAATACCCCGTAGGTCGGCAGGAAAAACTTCCGGTGGACATGCATAATTCCCGCCCGGACAAGATCAGAATCCGCCCGGGTGAGTGTTGCATAAAGCGCACTGTTATAATATTTACCATCGCTTAGTTCATAGAAACCAATACAGATATCGAGGGAGGCATTCGGTCTCGATACACGCTGTCTGTACAGTTCGAGAAGTGCGGCAAATAGATCCGCGCTCGATAACGCTGCATCCCGCACGCCGCCCTCAAGGAAATATCCGGACAGCGCGGTTTCTGGGAGAGTGAGAATACTAATCTGCGAACTCTCCTCTTCAAGCTGCTCGAATAGATCCCCCAGCCTATTGAGGTTCCTTCTGAAATCGCCCTTGTACGGCTTCATCTGCCCGATGGCTGCGTGCACTTTCAACTGCAAATCGTCCCCTCTCTCGGCTCATCAACATCGAAAGTTTACCCGAAATCTTGTCGATGCGAGAAATAGGCACTGTACGCCGAATAACTTAGATCGGAACTAGAAGGTTTAGCGTCTTTTTTTTAATCTTTCATTCTCTTCTTCTTGATATAACTCCGCAAGAGCCGCATACGGATTTCGTGCTCCATGCTTTTTATCGTAGGTATCCTGCTCTTCACGAAACTCATCCATCCGCTGCTGCAGTTTTCTTGAATTGCGGAATACACTTGCTGCGCAGTAAAAAATAGCGATAATACCCAGGGCAACAACGAATAGTTTAATCGATATTCCTAACATGAAACGGTTCCTTTTAATTATTGTACTTCTGACTATTGTACTCTTTAAGTACATGCGTTAATTACAAATTAACATCGGAAAATCAAAGCTGTAAACTTGCAAACTGGGTTCATTTCTGTTATTATACTGGTATGCATCCTAAATTCTCAGATGTCACTTCAATATCCACAAAATCAGCTGGTAATAAAGATCGCATACCACTTTCTGGCGGCGCCGTAAACGGAATTTCAGCGCGATCCCTACTATTAAGCTTACTCCTCACAATACCTAATACCTACTGGATTACAGTCGTGGAAGTTCGCTGGTATACACTTGATGGAACCAGTCTGCCACTCTTTATAACGCCCATTTTCTTTCTATTCTGGCTGGTAATAATCAATCTGGCGGTCAAGAGATATTTCCCGAAACTAGCCCCAAAGCTGGCGTTGACGCAGGCCGAACTGCTTACGGTCTATATCTTTCTGGTTATTGGGACCGTGCTTGCCGGCCACGATATGTTTCAAAACCTATTTGGCGCCATAGCGCATGCCGACAGATTCGCGACGCCCGAGAATCATTGGAAAGACCTTTTTTTCGCGCTCCTGCCCAAATTTTGGCTGGTGCATGATTCAACCGCACTGAAAGGTTATTACCAGGGCAGTGTGTCTGCCTATGATCCACAGTTCTGGAAGCCTTTTATCGGGCCGCTGATGTGGTGGACTCTGTTTATTGGCACGCTCATAGGCATCTGTGTATGCCTCAATATACTCATACGCACACAGTGGAGCGATAACGAACGACTTGCCTTTCCAATTGTCCAGCTTCCGATGGCGATGACGGAATCGTTAAGCGGCGAATCCGGTACGCAGGGCATGAAACTTTTCTCCAGTAAAATGATGTGGACAGGGTTTGGAATTGCAGCAGCAGTCGATATAATCAACGGCATGCATACTCTTTACCCCTCTACTCCATACCTCGAGATGGTAAAACTTTATGATGTTGGGCAGTTTTTAACCGTGCGTCCGTGGAATGCCGTCGGGCCAACCAACATTTCGATGTACCCCTTCGCTATCGGACTGGCTTTCTTCGTACCACTCGATCTGTCGTTTTCATGCTGGTTCTTTTTTGTGGCGAGAAAACTGTTTCAAGTATTCGGTTCTGCGGCAGGACTCGATGGACCTGGCAGCGCTGGTTTTCCTTTCTTCGAGCAGCAGGCTAGTGGCGCATGGATAGCCTGGGGGCTGACCATAGTATGGGCTCTGCGCGGCCAGTTCCGTCGAACCTGGGATATTGCTTTCAAAGGCAGTTCTCCTGTGCAGGCAAAAGATCGAAGCACGGCGAATCAATATCGTGCCGCTTTTATTGGATTAGCGCTGGGAGTCTGTTCGCTTGCCTGGTTCTCCGGTAAAATTGGACTTACCCCATGGGTTGCTCTTTCATTTTTTGGACTCTATTTTTTAATTGCAATCACGCTTACTAGAGTGCGCGCGGAGTTGGGTACACCACACGAAATATATTTCGTTAATCCCAGATTGATTCTGGTCACGCTTTTTGGGAGCCAGGCCATCGGGGCGCAGGCGTTAACCGCGCTATCCGTCATGTACTGGTTCAATCGCGGTTATCGGTGCCATCCCATGCCGAACCAACTGGAAGCGATGAAAATGGGAGAATCAGCTAAAATTAAGTCTAGTTCCATACTATGGCTGCTCGTTATCGCTTTCGCATGGGGTACACTTGCTGCTTATTGGGCTAATATGCACGTCACCTTCACTGAAGGCGCTACAGCGAAAGCCGCAGGCTTCAAACGATGGGTAGGCGCAGAGAGTTTTGATAAGCTGCAGGGCTGGCTTCAGACACCCGCAAAAGTGAATCTGCTGCAGTCATTTTACGTCGCTTCTGGATTTCTGATCGTGCTTTTCCTGCGTGGAATGCGCAGCAGTTTTCTTTGGTGGCCCTTCCATCCGGCTGGATACGCTCTCGCAGTGTCCTACGCGATGGACTATTTCTGGTTTTGTTTCTTCGTCGCATGGGTGCTGAAGGCAGTTATAATACGTTTTGGTGGAATGAAAATGTACAACGCTGCCATTCCCTTTTTCCTGGGCCTGATATTAGGCGATTACATAACAGGTTCGATTTGGGCGCTGTATGGTCCCTTACAGCATCTGCAAACATACAAAATATACATTTAAATTGGATAACTCAAAGGAGAACTACCGCATGTACATGTCAGTAAGAGACGACATTATTTTCGCTGCTAAATATTCCACCCTCGCAGAAGGATTGAAGGATCTGGGTATAACTGGAATTGAGCTTTTTGTAAATGAGGACTATACCGTACCAGCGATCGCTCCAAAAGATGGAAAAAATCGCCTGAATATCACCCTATCGGAAGATCTTAAGGAGCTAAAATCTCAGGCCGATGCGAACGGAGTCACTATTTCGGCGCTCTGCATGGGAAATAATTTCAATGCGGATGATAAACAGTTCCAGGTAGATTGGGCCGCTGCAACCGTCCGGGCATGTGAATATCTTGGCGCTCCTGCAGTACGCATAGATGCTATTATGCATGGCGAGAAAGAGCTGCCGCTGGAAGAACGTGAGCGGCTGGTAGCTGACAGCATTAAAAACATACTTGCTGCAACCGCGGATTCTAAGGTGGAACTCGGTATCGAAAACCATGGTTTCCAGGGCAACGATCCCGTATTCATCAGGGAACTGCTTGCCGCAGTAGATTCTCCCCGTCTCGGGCTCACACTTGATTCCGGTAATTTTTACTGGAGAGGCTGGCCGCTCTCTAAAGTGTACGAGATATTTCAGGAATTTGCACCGCTTGTAAAACATACGCACATCAAGAATATCAAGTATCCCGCGGAAATAGTGGAAACTATGAGAGAGATGGGATACGAATATGAGAAATATGTTTCTCCGATTCATGAAGGAGATATCGACCATAAAAAATATATCGACATTTTGAAAGCGGCAGGTTATGATCGTGATATCTGCCTGGAAGATGAATCTCTCGGGAAATACGATATTCCTCAGCGAAGAGCAAACTTGCGAAATGCAGCTGAGACTTTCCGGAAAATGTTTTAAGTTGATGTTAAATCTCACCACCAACAGTTGATTATCTGATGGTGGTGAGCAAATTGCAACCCGAATACTATGTCCACCACTGCATTTCCAAAACTACAGTCCTATAACATCGGTTCTATCGTTATAGACCCTCCCGTGGTTCTGGCTCCAATGGCAGATGTAACTAACGGTGCGTTTCGCCGGCTGGTAAAGCGAATCGGGGGACCGGGGCTGCTCGTGACAGAGCTGATCAGCACCATGGCGCTGCATCATAAAAGCGAGCGCACAATGTCCATGTTCGATATCACCGATGACCAGCATCCGATTGCTGTACAGCTTTTCGGCGCCGACCCGCAGATTATGGCGGAAGCTGCCAAAATCGCGGTGGATGAAGGCGCAGATATTATCGATATCAATATGGGCTGCTGGGTCCCTAAGGTCTGCAAAACAGGCGGCGGCGCTGCCATGATGAACGATGAGGCAACTGCCTGCCGTGTGGTGGAAGCGATTGTCGCTGCTGTAGAAGTGCCGGTGACTGTAAAAACACGAGCTGGCTGGGATTATGGTCATCTAGCGACTGCTGGATTAGCGAGTAAGCTGGAGGGGGCAGGCGCATCGGCCTTCGCGCTGCATGCCCGATATGCTGTTCAAGGTCACACCGGAAATGCTGACTGGAAGCTGATTGCACAGATCAAGCAGGCCGTCACTCGTCCGGTTCTTGGGAATGGAGACATAAAACAGCCGCAGGATGCCGAACGTATGATGCAGGAGACCGGCTGCGACGGCGTGATGATTGGCCGTTCCGCTATTGGGAACCCCTGGATTATTCGTGACACAGTCCACTATCTTCGAACTGGCAAACTCCTCCCCGCTCCCGGTTACGATGAACGAGTAGAAACCGCTTTGAGCCATGTTTGCGATTTGGCGCATACTCTGGGTGAGGATCGCGCTGTACGACATCTTCGCGGTCAGCTGCCCCACTATCTCCGAGGTTACCCTGGTGCATCCCGAATCCGTGACGGCATTCACAGCGCATGCACGATAATGGAGGTCGAGACTGTTTTCCGGAATGCCCGAACTCGAATACTCTCGGGTGAAGATCTTACAGACGCTGTCCACTCCCCCAAAACTCCGATCCAATATGCTAAGTTTTAATTCAGTTTTTGTCTGGCGTTAAAATTTCAATTTACTGAGGCCTTATCCTGAAAAATAGCCAGTAAGAGACCGGACTGTTTCCATAGATAGGTTTTAGTGCGGAGCCGTAGTTGTAGAGTGTAACCGCTCCTCCGACACCGGGCTGTACTCCTCTGCTTGCGGGTAGATCATACATATATCCTAACGTACCTTCTCCTACGCCGAATTTACCAAGTCCTGGTGTAAGTCCTAAATCATCGCCCAGCTTATTGACAAACTCATATCGAGCGAAAAGATTGTGCCTGTGCGGGAGCTGGAGGCTGGTTTCGAGCAGAATAGAATCAGTATTTATCCCCGCCGAATTATTCCGTCCCCACACTATTGTCCCGCCCAATCCGCCGCCATGCTTCAGCGCACCGTAATACTGGCCAGAAACTGTGGTGCGATGGAGATCCTCTTCCGGATGCAGCGCTTCCGGACTGTGCAGATACCCATAGGATGCCTGCAGACTCCAGTGTGTACACGGATTATAAGTGAACCGAACTGAGTGAGAATCCAGATGCATTGGGCTGAGATCATAACGGTTTTGGTCGGGTTCACGGCCGGTAAACCAGGAAGTCTCCAGTTGTGCCCTTCCTTTCCATGCTCCGATAGTGAGAACCCCAAAATCGACATGGGTGCTGTCCTGCCAGTGGTGGGAAATTGGAGCGGCAGGAAAGTTCATGGCGGTTTCACGATGTGGATAAGCGGTCGGGCCAAGCGCAGGCTCCCCGGCTGGCGCTGCATAAAGATAGACCGCGCTGTCTTTCGTGAGTGGGTGCGTATATTTTGCCGAAAGCTCCATGAACAGATCATGAGGATGCTGCCTGTCAATTAGCGGCTTGCCTCCGTAGCTTTCTCCGCTTTGCAGCAGCAGCGGGTAGCCTCGCAGGGATGTAGTAAGGGGCTCCAGGCTCAGCATAGCGCGCAGCTGAAGCTGATCGTGCGCTGCCGAACGTGACGCCATAAGCATAACCCAGTTGGTGGAATTGATCTGGTCAGCGCCTCTGGGCCCACCCTGGTTGTCGTAAGAGAGAAATGCATTGTAATGCGCCATCATCGACCATTTCCCAGACTTAAAATGAATGGCGTGCATCGGAGTCGAGGAAGGCTGCCAGCCAGTACCGGAACCGATTTGAGTATCAGAAACGCCAGCCATCGCCATCATCATGGCACCATGCCCCATACCCATATCATGCATCGTCTGAAGCTTAATATCCTCAGGCTGAATTCCAGCGAGGCGCCCCTGGCCTTGATTCCAACCATCCAGGCACTGACCACAAACTCCCTTGCTTTTCGCTCCCAGCGCTGCCTGCTTTGCGCAGGGGCAGGAAGTTTCGTAAGCGCACTCATCACAACCGCCTTTTTTCACACAGCAGGCGTAGCGATGCTCGCTAACCTGTGTTCGTTTAGCAGCATTCAAAATCTGACGAGCCTGTTCGAGTTCTGGCGGTATCGGTTCGGAACTGATTCCCATCGACTGCTGACTGGCGGAAAGGAGCCTGACCGAATCCGCATTGACACCTTTCATCATCCCATGCGCCATCTTCCAGCCGGTGAGGCAGTCTCCACAAACGCCTTTTCCCTGGGCAAGGTTGGAGGCGCAGCTGCAGGATCCATTCTCCCGAGCGCATAAATCGCAGCCAGAAGCTTTAGAGCCTGAAACTGGACGAATGCAGCACGAGTACCGGCCTTTCTTCGCCAGTTTATCCTTACCAATATCCATTAATTTTCGTGCTTGAGCCAACTGCGCTTTTGTTTTGGAAGGAGGCAGCTTGCTGACATCGTCGTCCTCATGTGCGAAAGCATTCATAGAAAATACCAACGATATGGCGCTGCAAATTAGGAGCGAACCCAGGCGATTTATTATCTTCAAGATTGGCTCCTCACGTTTAGCGTGAAGGTCGCAGTTCCTACCTTTCCACCCCGCTGGAACTGGAGCCAGGATCTATATATCCCGGCTTTTGGAAAACGTACGAGGAACGCCAGATATCCTTTTTTCCCATTTGCAGGATCGCTCTCATCAGGATGGCAATGCACGAACGTGACACCATCCTGATGGATAAGCATAAGATGTGCCATTGCTCCCAGGTACGGTTCAAGATCGGTGATGGCAGTGCCCGAGTCGCTGTTTTGTATAGTGAAATGGAGCGGCTTGGTTTTGCCAACTTCCAGTTTATCCAGGTGTTCCACAATAGCCAGCTTCGCGCCATCCACTGTATCGGTGAGTCGAGGCTCCATTCCAAGAACAGGAGTACCAGGCGAACCCTCGATACGCATGTTATCCGCTAAAATAATAGATCCAGCACCCTTCGGTGCTGCATCCGCGAATAGATGGTAGTCGCCGCCAGTGGGAAAACTGGTATCGAGTTCAAATTTCCCGTTAGAACCAAGAACGGGGTGTTCGTGGGCGAAATGACTTAAATCTTTCGAAACGATCATGAAGTGCAGCTGCCTTTCATGAACGGTGTCAAAATCGGCAACTGCCAGATGAGTTTCGCGGCTGATAATCGATATTTCAAGGTGAACAGCTTCCCCAGATTTGGGTACGGAAGGATTCGCAGTCACTTTCAGACTGTAAGGTTTGATGGCTATTTTTCTGTTTCCAGCCACAGAGGGATCTTCTGCATTGAGTTTGAAGGATACTGAGAACGGCTTATCTCCGGTGGGAGTGATATCCAGCTGGAGCAGAAATTCGCCTCCATGCGGGAAAAAGCAGATTACTCCGTAGTCCCCAGGCACCCCTTCGGCATGAGTTCTCGGTATCTGGCGAGGCATGCCTGCCATTGAGGGCATGGTAAGCCCGGCTGTAACTTTCGCATTGATAATGGGAGGTGCGCCCTGAACCGGATCGTCCTGGCTCGAGTCCGTTAAATGGAAATGAATATCCGCTTCCTCATCCCCAAATATCCCTTCGTCGGGCAGGCGAAGTTCCACAACATACTTTCCAGATTTCTGGAGAGGATTGGGCTTATGCGAATCCGCAAAACTGGTTGGTATTCCACTCATTAAAGCTATTGCACTTATTGCAATCGCTAATCTATTTACGTTTCTGTTTATCATTTTCCACCATTACTTATTGTTGGCATGGGTAAGTCATCATTGAACTTGAGGTGATGCTTTTTCAGTTTCTCTTCATAACCATCTAAATATTTCGATGGCTTAGCTTCAAACTGCTCCTTGCACCCCTTGCAGCAAAAGAAATACCTTGTGCCTTCGACATCAGAATAGTCCGAAGCAGCGCCATAGCTGCCTTCTGCAAGATTTGCCACCGGACAGAAAAGCGCATCTTTCATCGGCACGGATCCATACTTTTCAGGCGAAGCATCGAATGTCTGTTTATGTGCAGCGCTGCTGAAAAAGAATCGAATTCCTTTGTAATCCGAGTGAGCCGATGCCATTTCGGGATTCAGCCTTTTTGTACTCACAGGATCAAACAGGAATGACGCCTTCACACCCGGGGTTTTTGCCGCTTCAGAGGCATATTTGACGGGATTTTCTAGAAAATCGCTTTTAGATTTTGAACTGTTGAAATAGTATCGGGCACCATGAAAAGCCGAATAGGGAGTCGATTTTGTCAGGGATGCTATCGGTGTTCCCTTGACGGTACAAACATAGCTTCCACTGTCCTCGGCATATGCTGCTATTTTCGAAACGACACCGATAGCAATCAAAGACACCATAAGCAGGCGTGAGAATGCTTTCATTGATACACACATATATCCACTTCTCCTTGCGCAGATGAAAAAACGCTTTTGATGATTTGGGAAAAAAGAGTCAGAGTCAGATCAGGAAAGGGATGGAGGACCGCGGGAATCGAGAGTGGCAATTATGCTGTGATTGAGAGAGATACCTAAAAAATCGTACCGATACTGATGACTAACGTGGATCGGTAAAACGATTGAGGTTGAGAGTAAAATCAAATCATTTGCTGGAGCAAATTTGAGAAAGTCAGCAGGAGTTTTATCAGACTGTGGAATGGGCGCAGTACATGTGCAGCTCTTCAAATTCCCTGTTGTGTGATAAGGACCGCTGTTCGAAGTGCAGGTACATTTCGGCAGGTCAGTATGGCAGCACGATTTACTGACCGAGTGTTCCGATTTCATCAGACAATCAGCTGATGCGCAGGAATACCCCAACGAACCAAAAAGGCTGGTAACAAGCAAGACTATTAAAATATGTTTTACGAATTTCGTCATCATGAAATCAGGATACTAAATAGAATTAACAGTTCAAACCACTATTAACCATGACGGAATTAAGCCTAATAATGTTCCTGAATGTACGGCATAATCACAATTAAAGCATCAACTATCGAACACAACGGGTTTTCCAGTGCGAATCGATTCATTGGCTGCAAGAGCGATGCGTACCGCTTCCAAACCGTCTTTTGGTGTAATGCTGGGAGACACTCCACTTTCGAGTGCATTCAAAAAATGTTCTAGTTCCAGCTGATAAGGATTGGTTTTCACGGGACTTTCTGGTACTGCTACTCCCATTCTGTTATTATCGGAGCCTCCCATCGCTATCGTGAGTGGAGATCCTGTCGGCATGTTAAAATTGTATTCCAGAAGGCCGTCATCCCCGGCTATTTCAAAAGTGACTTTAAATCCGCTGGGATCAGACCAGGTTCCTTCGACATGCGCTATGGCACCGCTTTTGAATCTAATGGTGACCAATGAATAATCCTGCGCAGGCAGTTTGCTGTCCCCCATTCCGCGCGCATAGACGCGATCAACTTCTCCAAATGTCCAGCGAAGCCAATCAAAATCATGGATGATCATATCCAGGGTCAGCCCGCCGCTCATTTCAAAATTTGCATACCAATCGTTCCATGCACGCGGCATCGGGCCACCCCTGCGAGTGCGGATTGCAGCTGATTTCCCCACACTTCCAGCATCGACTTGCTGTTTTGCCAGCGCAAATTCTGGAAAGAATCGAAGCACATGCGCTACGAAGAGTGGAATCTCTGCTGCTTCGCATGCGGCTGCCATTCTCTCGCACTGCTCGATGGAGCGCGCCATCGGTTTTTCTGTGGAGATTCCTTTGATGCCTATTTCCTGAGCCATTTCGGCGGCTGCGCAGACGTAGTCCGCATGCCATGGAGTCGGGCAGCAGACATCGACAATATCGGGCTTTAGTTCTGTGAGCATGGTTTCAAAATCGGCATAAGCTTTAGCTCCATATCTATCCGCCAGTTTTTCCGCATACTCCATTCGTATATCCATAACACCGACTAATTCGGCATTTGAAATCGATTTATAGCAGCTTGCATGCATTCCCGCCATGCCACCCGCGCCTACCAACGCAATTCGAAACATAATCCGACTCCTCATCAATATATAACTTTTAACTAGTTTAAAATTACATCCGAATAACTAAAATTCCTTCTATATCATCATGCAGCTGACACTCGGTTACAAACTTTGAATCGATTCCAAATTAGAATTTTCAGTTCAATGCAAATGCAGGAATAGAATGCGGAGAATAATAAACTCGTTTACGACTAGTGAGCTGCTGATTAAGGTTCGGACGAATCGATTCTCACTGAAGACACTCGCAGGATTAGGAATAATGTAATCTGCAAGAGCAAAGATTTTTTCTATAACCCGATCAAATTTTGGAATGCCTATTCTTCGAAACCCTGGATTAGCGTTTTTGGCTAACAGGGATGTTTATTTTCGAGCAGCTGCTTGCGTGCACAATAGGAGTAGATAATTTCCCTTATTTATTTCTGCCTCTCGAAGTTAAAATTGGTATCACTTTAGTGCGGCGTCGTGGGAAGCGCTTCTCCGTCTCTGCCGTCATGAGTCAGCCAGATGTTATTTTGAGAGTCCCGGGTGATATCGTATCCTTGTTTTTCAGGTGTTCTCGCTTTAACATGGCCATCGCAAAACGCAAAATTATTTTTATATGTGTGGTAGGGGAGTTCAGGAGAGTGGGAATTATACCAGTAGCGTTTTTCCGCTGCGATGCTGCTCCAGAATCCTTTGCCGAAAAACCAGGAACCTCTTTTGACGGGCGAGTAATCATATTTGGAGGTGGGGCCGCTTCCATTTTCAGTCATGGCTTCAAATAACAGCACGGTCGATGCCGTTTGTGTGATGCCCGCAATTGCGATTGGATTATCACAATTCTGCACCGGATTATCTGTCCCATTCAGATACCATTTTGCCTCATCGGAAGTTCGTGGAAAGAAAGAATCAGCATCGATGATATCCGTTTTACCATCATAAGTGTATCCGCCGGCGACGAGAAACTCATTCATGGCGTAGCTTCGACCATAACGATAGTAGGTGTCGTTCGTAACCGGTGCCGGCACATCAGGGCAGATCCAAACAGTAGCTTTTGAATGCGCATCATGATTTTTTATATAAGCTTCGAGCGGAGTTCCTCCCAACTCGTCTACATATCCAAAATAGTAGGGAGACATAAAATATTCGTCGTGGTCTTCAGAATACATTAGAAATGCGAGTGAAAGCTGCCTCAAATTAGATTGGCAATTTGCCTGGCGCGCTTTTTCCCGAGTCTGCGCAAATACGGGAAATAAGATTGCGGCTAAAATCACAATGATAGCGATAACCACGAGCAGTTCAATCAGCGTAAATGCACTTCTCATTGCTTCATAATCTCCCTCAAGAAAAGTTAACTACAGCAAAGATTAGGATCATCTTCATAATCGAAATGAAGAATGTTAACTTATATAGACACTAGGTGTCATTGTTCATAAAATCAGCGTATATCATAGAAATAGTTAATACTAGCTCAAGATGGTAATTCCTCCTTGTAAACTATTTCACAAACATATTGACGCATATTTTTCAGAGAGGTATACTCGATTCAGGTTCTGTATAAATGATGACTACTGTTGTATCTCACACGATTATGCGTTCAGCGTTAGTCTGAAGCAAGAATTCTACAGGTGGTGTACTTGGCGCATATCAACAACGGCAAAGTCCCTATACCAACGCTAGAACGTTTAGCAACGTATCTTAGATTCCTAATCGATCTCGAACAGTGTAATGTCGATACCATTTCTTCGGCAGAGGTCGAACGGCAGACCGGCATAAACGCTGCTCAATTCAGAAAAGACCTCTCCTACTTCGGTGAGTTTGGAAAGCCTGGAGTAGGTTACAATGTCTCCGACCTGCAGAGCAGGATTGCGCGCATACTCAAAGTGGATGTCGAACAAAAAGTCGTACTGGTTGGCGCTGGTAATCTTGGATCTGCCCTGGTAGGTTATCCCGGTCTGAAAGAGCATCGTTTTAATCTGGTTGCAGTATTCGACAATAACTATGGGAAGATTGGTAAGCCGCTCTGGAATCTTGAAATTAACGATGTCGCTGCGATCAAAGATATTAACAGTAAACTGCACGCAAGAATTGCAATTCTTGCTGTGCCAACAAATGCGGCACAGCGCGTAGCCGATCTTTTGGTTGATGCGGGAATCGATGCAATACTGAATTTTGCTCCCATATTATTGCGTGTTCCCGCGCATGTTTTTGTGCGCAATGTCTCTTTTTTACAGGAGCTTGCAGTGCTCTCTTATCATCTGACCAGAGATTCTGATTCGGATGCTGGCACCGCAAAGGATCGAATAGGTCAAAACGGAAAATCGGATAACGAATACCATCCAAAATCAGAGGAACATCTTCTTAACGATCTTCACCTGGCTGCCTCGAAAACTATCATCTCCGAGGCTCGCAGTTAGGCCGCTGGCACATGGCGCTGCAATATCCCATCTATCTGAATCTAGAATCCGAGACTTGCCTGGTGGTAGGAGGCGGACCGGTCGGTGAAAGAAAAGTCGAAAGCCTGCTGGAGGCTGGAAGCAAAGTTCGTGTGGTCAGCCTGGATTTTACCGATAATCTCAAAAAATTGGCAGAAGCTGGTAGAATTCATATATTGGTCGAGGCCTACGGTCATAAACATCTGGATGCAGTCAAGCTGGTATTTGCTGCAACAAACGATCGCAAAGTCAACGCACAAATATCAGCAGATTGCGCTGAAGCAAAAGTGCTCTGTAATCGCGCCGATAATGGCGCTGAGGGAGATTTTGTAACATCCTCTGTGATCCGCAGAGGTGATTTAATCATCAGCTTTACCACGGGAAGCCTGTTTCCTGCGCTAACGGGGAAAATATTAAAAGAGCTGGAATCTCGATTTGATGTGTCCTACGCAGATTATGTTTCTCTTCTGGGCAGCCTTAGAAGCAAAATAAAATCCGACACATCGGATCCTAAATTACGTAAAACAGCTGCAGAATCGCTGCTGAACTCCGAAACAGATCTGCTAAAGATGCTGCGAGACGGAGAGAAAAAACTTGCTATAGAAACTGCATATAAAATAGTGGAAGATGTGCTTTCGCACGGAAGGAATACCTGACGTGCCTCTCGTTCTTGTGGGATTAAGTCACCATAGCGCCTCAGTCGAAGTTCGCGAAAAATTAAATACCGCGGACTATGCACTTCCTCATGCGTTGACCTCTTTACTGACTGCACCTGCCATTCAGGAAGCAGTGATACTTTCGACGTGCAATAGAATAGAAGTGTACTGCGTTACAGAGGGATCCGATTCCACATACGGTGTCGATACAGTTTGCCGCCACCTCTCACTGTTCCACAACATTCCAGAACAGCTTTTTACTCCACATATTTTTAAAAAAACCGATGATGAAGCAGTTCGGCATCTCCTAAGGGTTGCTTCTGGTCTGGATTCGCTTGTGCTGGGTGAAGCCCAGATACTTGGTCAGGTGCGAAACGCGCTTCGGGCAGCTCAGGCAGCAAATGCTTCGGGCAGCATTCTAACCGCGTTGTTTCAGCATGCGATCACCTCCGGTAAGCGCGTTCAGACTGAGACGGGGCTGGGCAGAGGCTCATTTTCTATCGGCCATGCCGCGGTTGACCTTGCCCGCAGTATATTCTCAGATATTGCCCATGCCCGAGTGCTCATCGCTGGCGCTGGAAAAATGAGTGAAGTTACGGTTAAGCACCTGCAGGAATGCGGTGTGCATTCGGTTGTAGTCGCCAACCGAACTTATGAAAAAGCAGTAGCCATGGCTAAGAAATTTGGCGGGCGTGCTGCCAGATTCGATGATTTTATTGAGGAGTTGACACTTGCCGATATCGTCATCACTTCCACTGCTTCACCGCATACGATTTTAGATCGCCAGATGCTGATTCCTGTCATGAAAAGACGCAGGGGAAAATCACTTTTCCTCATAGATATTGCAGTTCCGCGTGATGTTGATCCTGATGTGGATCGTCTCGACAATGTATTTCTTAAAAACATTGATGATCTGCAGGATGTGGTGAATGAGGATGCGGGAGAGCGCACCCAGGAAGCCGCCCGATCAGAGGTTATTACTAATGAGGAGAGTGATAAATTCCTGAGATGGTTTCGTGCCCGGGAAGCCGCACCAGTCATCGCAGAAATACGTTCCCATTTTGAACAGATCAGACTGGATGAGCTCAAACTGCTGAAATCACAACTCATCGGCATTGATGAAAAAGACTGGCAGAGAATTGAAGCGATGGCTAGATCGCTTACAAACAAGATTGCGAGAGAGCCCACACTTCGACTCAAACGAGCGGCTGAAAACACAGAGACAGCTATTGCAGCGAATGAAACGTACGATCTTTACACCGCAGCAAGAGAGATATTTGGACTTCATCAGCAGGAAGAACCAATGGATTTAGTTGAAGGAAATACCGAAAATCTGGCGAATCCGATTGAGGCAGCTCGATGACATCAGGATTGATGACTATTATTGCCTTCTCCAGTTATCTGATATCCTCCGTAGGGTTTGGAACGGTGATGTTCCTCCGCTCGAATCCGACTGGCAGCAGCACCGCAAAACTTGCACACGGCATATCTAAATTTGCGAGGCCGCTGCTCTGGCTCGGAATTATAGTCCAGTTTGCGGCCATTGGTTTGTGGTGCGTAACGACACATCGATCCCCTTTTGCCAGTGAATACGGCACCCTTTCAACAGCGGCCTGGATGATTGCGTTAATTTTTGCACTCGTGGACTTCAGGCGTAAACTCGATGCTGTGGGCGCAGCAGCGCTGCCCGTAGCCTTGATACTCCTTGGTATCGCTATGGTGCATTTGAAAGATCCAATATCCAAATCTTCCGCTCTGGCAGGTCAGGTCGTCACGCTGCACGTCATGACGATCTTAACAAGCTTCGGGCTTTTTGCGGTCGCTTTCGGCTGTGCTGTCCTCTATTTGCTTCAAAATAGACTTTTAAAAGATAAACATGTGCGAAGAATTTTCCGTCATATACCTCCTCTGGAAACACTGGATACCGTTTCTTTCCATGCCGTATCGATAGCGCTCCCAATGCTCACTATCGGACTTATTGTGGGTATGGTGCATGTCTTCGCGGGGGATGTTCCGAAAACGCCGCGCGACTGGTTTTTAGATCAGCACACGATCATATCCCTGCTCACCTGGATCATCTACATATTTTATCAGTTCACCAGGCAAGTAACAGGCTGGAGCGGAGTTCGGCTTCAATATGTGCTGGTAATTGGCATGGCTGCAACTCTTGCACTGTTTGCTGTGCCGACAGAAACGCACCATTTCAGCTAATTTCTACGTGCGTCGAAGAATTGACAAGGGCTTGCTTTTGCAGTACACTAAAACTTATTCTGAATACACTAAATAATCTACCGGGAGCCGAACAGTACATGCGACTAGCCGCGATTACTGATGAAATTTCACAGGATTTCGAATATGCGCTGGATGTCCTCTTGGAATATGGCGCTTTGGGAGCCGAGCTCCGAGGACTTTGGAATACCAATATAGCCGAACTCTCCGATGATCAGGCTGCTCGAGCAAAGCAAGCCTTAGACCTGCGAAATATGCGAGTGGTATGCCTATCCAGCCCTTTTTTTAAATGTGATATCGAAGAAGAACCCGTTGATTCTGCTCTGGAATCCGGGGCGATGCATCTTGCAAAAACTCGCGGACTTCCGGAACAGTTAGATATATTACGCCGCTGTATAACGCTCGCGCACTATTTTGGAACTCCTTATATCCGCATATTTTCATTCTGGAAAAAACAACCGCTCACTTCGGCTATAGAAGAACGCATCGTACAGGCGCTTGTAGAACCATTGAGGATTGCAGCCAATGAAGGCATTACGCTTCTCATGGAGAATGAACATTCGTGTATGTTAGGAACCGGAGTAGAGACGGCAAGAGTAGTTTCCCAGGTTAATTCACCCAATCTTAAAATAGTGTGGGATCCCGGCAATGCGTTTTTTGGCGGTGAGACTGCGTACCCGGTCGGTTACGATGCAGTTAAGCCGTGGCTCGCGCATGTGCATGTAAAAGATGCTGTCATGAAACACACTGATGAGCATGGCGACCAGCCACAATGGTGCGTGGTGGGTGAGGGCGAGATCGATTACAAAGGGCAGTTCGCCGCACTAAAAGCGGATGGATATCCGGGTTACATATCGCTGGAAACACACTACGTTCCTGATACCGGATCGGGGCCAAACGGGAAGGGCATACCGGAAGACGGTTCCAGATTGTGCCTCGCCTCGCTGAATAAAATGCTTTCAATCTGACTTTAAATAAGAATATTTTCTAAGGACTGATATCAATGGCGGATCCATTTTCGATACAAACATGGCGTAATATCTTCACTAAACACGGCAGGAAATTTGGCTGGGGTCTCACTTTCGTTTTTGGCATACCCCTCGTCATCGGATTCGGGCTGAGTGGTTATGGCGGCAGAAATCAGCAAAATGCCTCAATGGAGAGTAAACAAAACTCCGCAGTGGCAGAAGTAAACGGGGAGCCCATCTCGCAGAAGCAGTTTGTGCAGGTTGCTTCTCAATTTACACGAAACTCACAGCCCGGCGAACAGTTTGCTCAAGCGCAAGGTACCGCTATGAAAGGTCTTATCAGTACGGTATTGATGCAGCAGGAAGCTAAAAAAAGAAATATTCGTGCCAGTGATGCAGACATTGATAGAACTTTAAAAGAGCAGCGTGATAAAATCATGCCGAAAGGCACTGATTCAGAATGGGAACAAAAAATCGAAGAGCTTACGGGCATGAGCATGTCCGATTTCCGTGAAGAGATCGGAAAAGAGCTTCTGGGCAAAGCGCTGCTGGCACAACTTGTCAGCGAAGAAAAGGTAAGTCCAGACGAAGTCAAAAACCAGAACGAGGAAGTGAAGCTTAACCTCGTAATAATTCCAACTGTCAGTTCCTCACCGATACCTCAATCCACAAAAGGTCCTAAACCTCTTCCGGATGCGGATGCAAAGAAAAAAGCGGAAGATCTGCTGGCTAAAGTTAAATCCGGCGCGGATATTGCTGTAATCGCGAAGGAAAATTCAAGCGACTTCAATGCAAAACAAGGCGGATTGATCGATTTCCGGCCAGAGTACAAAGAGAATCCGCAGATGGCGATGTTTGGTGTGCTCGGATATGGCAAAGATTTTGATCAGGAAGTCCACAAAACACCAACCGGCCAGTTTACGAATGTTATCAAAATTGGCGGGTTTTCTTCGGGATATGGATTTGCAAAAATTGCTGAGCGAAGAAATGTTTCTCCGAAAGATTTTGATCCGAAAAAGGTGGAACTTCAGTTAAAACAGGAACGCGCTACTAAAAAACGCGGTGAACTGCTCGATGCACTGTTAAAATCCGCAAAAATCGATATTAAGGATCCGGATAAGAAAGCTTTCTATGACTTCGTCTCCCTGGAAGAGATGCGTCAGGAACAGGCGATGGCCCAGTTTGGCCAGGGTGATAAAACTAAGGCGCCTGCTCTCGACGAAGTCAACAAAAAACAGGTGGATGTGAATAAAGAGTTCGAAGAGATGGTAAAGCGCCATCCGGATGATGCCACTGCAGCTCTCGTACTAGCAGACATGCTAAAACAAAAACGAGCCGCAAAAGAGACCTCTCCATCGGAAGGCACACAGATGCGAGATCGTATTATTGCACTCTATGAATCGGCCCTCAAAAGTACTGAAAACAGAGATATTCGATTTGAACTCGCCGGACTATATCACGAAGAACAAAAAAATGATCTGGCTCAAAAACAGTACGATATGATAGCGCGCATCATGAAGGACGATCCTCCTTACGATCTGAATACGATGCACTCTGCTCAGGATGTACTCAGAAAATTGCAGACAGGCTATCTAAGCATCAACAAAACGGAAGAAGCTGGAAAAGCGCAGGCAGAGGCAGCCTCGTTAACCACGCAAATAGCAGAGGAACAAAAGAAACAAGATGCCGCGAATAAAGCGGCGCAAGCTCCGCCCATTACACCTCCCATTAATTCGGGTGCGGCAAATAGTCCGCTCCCATCCGGAACCAAAAGTAAGGATATCGAGTCTAAGCCTTTAACTGCGACAGATGGAACACAAAAATCGAATAATGGCATTCCCTCAAATAAAGTCAAGCAGGCAGCGCCAGGAAAATAACGAGGCTGGAATTTTATATATCGTCGGGACTCCTATTGGGAATTTCGAAGATATTAGTATTCGAGCATTGAGAACTCTGGGCGAAGTTGATTTCATTCTTGCAGAGAACTGCAGGGTTATAAATCAACTGCTTGCGCACTATGATATTCACAAAGAAGTTTTATCATATCGGATAAGAAGCGATCAAGATGTATTATTAGTATATCTTGATCGAATTCTTAAAGGTGAAAACATCGCACTGGTATGCGATGCGGGCACACCTTCGGTAGCGGATCCTGGATTTAAATTTATAAATCTGGCAGTAAAAAATGCTATCAGCGTTCAAGTTGTGCCCGGCGTAAGTGCCCTCACCAGTGCGCTTTCGATTAGTGGGTGGCCTGCAGGCTCCTGCACCTTTTTAGGATTTGCGCCACGATCACGAAGTGACCGGGATGCGTTCTTTAAAAATTTGACGCAGTATCCTCGACCGCTCGTACTTTTCGAGAAAGCGCCGTTGCTGGAGTCGACCATCGAAGAGATCGCTCACATCCTGGGGAAGGATACGCAGATTTTTATTTGTAAGGATTTAACAAAAAAATCTGAGCAACAGTTCCGGTGTAAAGCCGGCGGGTTTTCTTTAGACAAGCAGCATCTAAAACATGGGGAATTCGTTCTTATGGTGAAGTAAAAGCGGTTCCTGCAGCAGTTAATAATGCCCGTAGAGAACAATTATTGTTACCTAAAATAAATTTTCAATAAATTAATTATAATTTAGGGAATAAATCACCATCTGGCACAGTTTATGCAGTATTCTAGTATATGATAGATTTACGAACAGGCAATTGTGCCGATATGTTAGAATACGCCAGAAGGATGCAGGTCATTTGCGTATGAGTAATCTCATCGTACGCGATTTTATTAAGCCACGGTAACTATAGCCGAACACCCAATGTGGCCAGCACGCTCCTTGACGAGCAAAGAGAGAGGCAGATTTTTACTTTTTCAATATTTTTAAATGAAACAGAAACTAATCTTGCGCTCATTCAAAAGGATACGCCTGCACGAGAATTTAAAATATCTCCAGGCATCTTTTTAGTCCACAAAAAAGGGAGAAGGTCGTAATGGAAACTCTTCAAGAACTCGAGTCCTCTATATTACGTACTGTTCCTCAGCGCGATACAAAATCGAGCAATAATGGAAACCGGAACATGACAGCAAACGCGGCCATAGCGAGCAGCAATTCAGGTAAACTTAATGATCCTGAATTCGAAATGCCTCTGCTTACAACACATACAGCAGATGATGAATGCATAAGAAGACGTTTTTCTCACAAATTTACTGACCCCGCATTTCCACAGAAGAATGTTCCTTTCGCAGTTTTCAAGCGTACCTTCGATATACTTTTTGCAGTTCTGTTTCTTTTGATCATGTTCCCGGTCATGCTCATTATTGCGCTGGCGATAAAATGTACGTCTAAAGGCCCTGTAGTCTTCAAACAGATAAGAGTCGGCCAGGGCGGCAGGTATTTCTGGTGCTATAAATTTCGTTCCATGTGTGTTGATGCCGAAGCAAAAAAACACGAACTTATGCACTTGAACGAAGCATCCGGCCCCGTCTTTAAGATCAAGCGAGATCCTCGAATTACTCCGATCGGAGCCTTTATTCGAAAATTCAGCCTGGATGAATTTCCACAGTTTTTCAATGTGCTTAAAGGGGACATGTCGATCGTTGGGCCAAGGCCCCCGCTCCCGATGGAAGTCGCATCCTACACCGCACACGAACGCAAACGTCTCGCGGTAAAACCGGGTCTCACCTGTTTGTGGCAGGTTAGCGGGCGCAGCAATATCTCTTTTCAGCACTGGGTTGAGCTTGATATCCTTTATATCGATACCATGTCCTTTGGGAACGATATGAAAATTCTTTTGCGAACCATACCAGCTGTGCTGGCAGGTTCTGGGGCACACTAGTTTCCTAATTAGAATAGCAGCACTATTTAATAGCCAGTACGCAAAGCGTGCTGGCTATTTGTTTGCTGCGAGCTAGCAGGTGAAGCAATTTATCTGGAAACGCCTTACTGTTAGTTTTGGGGTAATCTAATAAAGATGTTTCATGCAATTTAGAACCCCAGGTTATACATTCTGGAGCGCGATACTTGACTACACCAGACAGCGATCAATATATTCAAATTAATCGAAACAATACTACAGATACGAAAGAAGCAGAACTCGTTCAGACCGAACAGCGAAGTGAAGTCACCTCCACTAATGCGCCCACAAGCTACCTCCTCTCGGTGATCATCCCGGTGTTCAATGAAAAAGATACCCTTATTCGTATCATCGAACGAGTACGCGAAATAGCGATAACGAAAGAGATTCTGATTGTCGACGATGGCTCAACAGATGGCACTTCCACCGTCATTCGTGATACGATTACTGGTAAATTTCCAGATGTAAAGACGTTTGAACATTCTTCCAATCGAGGCAAAGGAGCTGCGATAAGAACTGCGATCGAGCAGGCTACAGGAGACTACATACTGATTCAGGATGCCGACCTTGAGTACGATCCGAAAGAGTATTTCACTCTGCTTGCGCCGATACTGGATGGAAGGGCGGACGTTGTATTCGGCAGCAGATTCCTCGGTGGAGGCGCACATCGGGTCTTACTTTTCTGGCACCGATTAGGAAATTCGTTCTTAACACTGCTTTCCAACATGTGTACCAATCTGAATCTGACAGATATGGAAGTCTGCTACAAAGTATTTAAATCAGAAGTATTGAAAAATATAAATCTCAAGAGTGAACGTTTCGATTTTGAGCCTGAAATAACTGCTAAAGTCGCTAAAAAGAACTATCGAATTTACGAAGTACCGATATCCTATAGTGGCAGAGACTATAGTGAAGGTAAAAAAATTGGGTGGCGTGATGGGCTGCAGGCGATCTGGACAATCATTAAATATCGCTTTACAGACTGAAATTTATCTCTGGAAATGACGATAAGTGATCATCACGTTTACCGAAAGGGCAATTTAAATGATTCTTGTTACGGGAGGTGCAGGTTATATTGGCAGCCACTACCTGCTGTACGCGCATCAGCATGGCGAAAAACTAGTCGTGCTGGACAATCTCTCGTATGGACATCGAGAGGCAGTACCGGATGGAGTGCCGCTTATCGAGGGTGAGATGGGAAATCGCGCACTGCTGGACGAGATATTTAGCACTTACGAGATAGATGCCGTCGTGCATTTTGCGGCCTATGCCTATGTCGGTGAATCGGTAACTGCGCCAGCGAAATACTACGCGAATAACACCGTATCCACTCTGGCAGTACTCGATGCTATGAGAGATCACGATGTCCGCCATTTTGTATTTTCGTCTACCTGCGCGACTTATGGGAATCCAGAATACGTTCCTATGGATGAAAAGCATCCTCAGAACCCGATCAATCCCTATGGTGAAAGCAAATTTTTTGTTGAAAAGATACTGAAAGCCTACGACCATGCCTATGGCCTGAAGTATACTGCGCTGCGATATTTCAATGCCGCAGGTGCGGACCCCGAAGGCAAAATTGGAGAAAGCCACGATCCCGAAACGCACCTTATTCCACTCATTCTGCAGACAGCGATGGGCAAGAGAGATGCCATCTCCATTTTTGGAACCGATTACGATACTCCTGATGGCACCTGCATACGAGATTATATTCACATTCTGGACCTTGCGCAGGCACATGCCTTGGCGCTCGAAAATATGCGCGTAGGAAAATCAAGCTCCATCCATAACCTCGGCTGCGAACACGGTTATTCTGTCCGCGAAGTAATTGCAGCGTGTGAAAAGATATCCGGCAGAAATATTACCCAGAAAGAACTGCCAAGACGTGCGGGCGATCCTCCTCGACTGGTGGCCAGCGCTGCGAAAGCAAAATCGGAGCTTAACTGGAAACCAAAATATACAGACATTGATGAGATAATCAAACATGCCTGGAACTGGGAAACCAACCGCACTTATTAAAATCTAATATATAGAAATAAGTCAGGAAACGGGATTTATGAAGGGTATTATTCTTGCAGGTGGCAGCGGAACACGTCTCTATCCTGTAACCCAGGTAGTATCAAAACAGCTTCTTCCAATATATGACAAGCCGATGATCTACTATCCGCTGTCCACACTGATGCTCGCAGGGCTTCGCGATATTCTGTTAATCTCGACTCCCGTTGATCTGCCTCAGTACGAGCGGCTGCTGGGTGATGGAAGTAAGTACGGCATCAGTATCAGTTACGCCATTCAGCCAAAGCCGGAAGGCTTAGCCCAGGCATTTCTTATCGGCAAGCAGTTCTTGATGGGCGGCCCTGCATGCCTCATATTAGGTGACAATATATTTTATGGGCACCGACTGCCGGATACTCTCAAGCATGCATCCCGAAGAACACAAGGGGCGGGAATATTCGGGTATCGGGTAAAAGATCCGGAACGCTATGGGGTGATGGAGTTCGACTCCAGCGGAAAGGTCATCTCGCTGGAGGAGAAGCCTTCCAAACCCAAATCAGATTACGCCGTGGTAGGTCTCTACTTTTACGACAATCAGATTACGGACATCGCGGCTCAGGTGAAGCCCTCAAAACGTGGAGAGCTGGAAATCACGGATGTTAATAACATCTATATTCAGAAAGGCAGCCTCTGGTCTGAGCAGCTGGGCAGAGGCATTGCCTGGCTGGATACGGGAACGCATGACTCTCTGCTGGAGGCGAGTAACTTCATTTCCGCCATCGAGAATAGGCAGGGGCTGAAGGTTGCCTGTCTCGAAGAGATCGCCTATCGTTCTGGCTGGATTACCATGGATCAGCTTGCCGAACAGGCAGAAGCAATTAAAAACTCGGATTATGGAAAATATCTTTTTGCGATTATAAATGAAAAAATACAGCCGAGTTGATGGTCTGAACATAAAATAATAAAGGGTGGTGAGCATTTCCTATGCAGATTGTAAATGAATTGCCGGGTGTGATCATTAAAACATTAAATAGATACAGTGATTCTAGAGGCTGGCTCATTGAGCTTTTCCGGGACGATGAACTGCCTGCGGGATTTGAACCAGTAATGGGCTATGTTTCATTAACTCTGCCGGGTGTTGCCCGAGGTCCGCATGAACACCGCGACCAGGCAGACGGGTTTGCATTCCTCTCCGGTACGTTCGAAGTGACGCTCTGGGAGAATCGGCCGGGTAAAGAACATGCTAAAATGGTAATCATGGCGGGTGAAAACAATCCTCTATTTCTTGTGGTTCCCCCGGGAGTGGTTCATGCTTACAGAAATGTCTCAGAACAGGATGCTTTCGTGTTGAATTTTCCAGATCGACTATATGCTGGTGAAGGAAAGAAAGAGCCCGTCGACGAGATACGGCATGAAGAGATTGATTCGGAGTTCAAGTTATGACTTCGAATATGGAAAAGTGCATTCTAGTAACTGGAGCGGCTGGTTTTATCGGAAGCAATTTTTGCCGATACATACTGCACAAATACCCAAATTATCGTGTAATTGCTCTCGATGCACTCACCTACGCAGGCAATCTATCCACTCTGATAGATATCCAGTCGAATCCAGACTACAGCAGACGCTTTGCATTTTATCCTGGTAAAATTCAGGACGAAACCGTCGTATCCGGCGTGATTAAAGCGGAAAAGATCGACACCATAGTAAATTTTGCAGCAGAAAGCCATAACGATCGCAGTATCCTAGAGCCAGGAAGCTTCATTCAGACGGATGTTTATGGCGTATTCACGCTGCTGGATGCAGTGCATAAATTCCAGCTTGACCGAATGGTTCATATTTCGACAGATGAGGTTTATGGTACTATTGATGACGGCCAGTTTACCGAGCAAAGCCCGCTGCAGCCAAACACGCCCTATTCTGCCAGTAAAGCCGGCGGTGAAATGCAGGTTCGGGCGCACTGTATTACTTATAAAACGAGCGCTCTCACCACACGCTGTGGAAACAATTTCGGCCCGTTTCAATATCCAGAAAAGCTAATCCCCTTCTTTGTAACCCGGCTGATGGATGATAAAAAAGTTCCAATATACGGTACTGGCCAGCAGGTACGCGACTGGGTGTATGTCATGGATCACTGCTCGGGCATCGACCATGTCTTGCATCATGGTTCCATTGGCGAGGCTTACAATATCGGCTCAGAAGGCGAACTTACAAATATCGAGATAACGAGCCGCCTCTTAAAAATCCTAAACAAACCAGAATCACTTATTAAATTTATCGAGGATCCACGGGGCGGCGCACACGATAAGCGCTATAGTGTAGATGCCTCAAAACTGCAAAAGCTGGGCTGGAAACACTCGTATGAGTTTGAATCGGCGCTGGTTGACACCGTTGGGTGGTACGTTGATAACCAGGACTGGTGGAGGGCCATAATCGCAACGGATGATTACCAGGCTTTTGTCCATAGGTTTTACGGCCCCTATCTCGGTGCAGACCTCTAAGAAATAACTATCTATGGGAACGGTTATCACAGATTGGGTTAGTCTCGAATCCTTGATTCTCAAGGATCGTGCGAATAGAAAAAAAATCGTCTCCACTAACGGCGTGTTCGACATCCTGCATGTGGGGCATGTGCGGTATCTACAGGCTTCGCGCGATAAGGGAGATATTCTTATCGTTGCTATTAATTCGGATACAAGTGTAAAACGTTTAAAAGGATCTTCTCGGCCGTTTGTTCAGGAAGATGAAAGAGCTGAAATAATCGCAGCGCTTGCATGCGTAGATTACGTTACCATTTTCCATCAAGACACGCCTGTTGAAGTTTTGTCGGTAATCAAACCGGATATTCATACCAAGGGTGGAGACTATGTTATTGAATCGATGGCCGAAAATGAGATAGTTTGCAGCTTCGGCGGCAGAGTTGAGCTGGTGCAATTTAATGCGGGAAAATCGAGTACCAACCTTATCCAGCGAATCCAGGCTGGATCTATTCCTGGCGAAAAAGTATGAGCCAGAATTTGCATGAAGAAAATATTAATACGGAATCAGACCTAACGATTCACCCACTTGTGAGAAAGCGTTCGTCTCTGGCGATGGCGCTAATACGAGCCGTCCGCCCAAAACAAGCAACCAAAAATCTTTTTGTATATGCAGCGCTAATTTTTACTGGCAAGCTTTTTCAGCCTCAGCCATTTATAAAAGTCACTCTCGGATTTCTGCTATTCACAGCGGTTGCCGGCGGCGTATACCTATTAAACGATATTCTGGATATTGAGCAGGACAGACAGCACCCTACCAAATCGAGACGGCCTATTGCATCGGGTGAGCTGCCGATACCGTTGGCGATTGCGGCGCTTTTGGTGCTGGAAATCGGTGGAATATCATTCGGATGGGGGCAGGCTCCTGCTTTTGGCTTCGCCTTAATCGTATATCTTTTACTGCAGATTGCTTACTGTTTTAAACTCAAACATGTGGTTCTACTGGATGTTTTCACCATTGCCGCAGGATTTGTGCTGAGAACGGTAGCAGGTGGATTAATTCTCCACGTTTCAATATCACACTGGCTGGTATTGTGTTCTTTGCAACTGGCGCTATTTCTTGGTTTTGGCAAGAGGCGGCAGGAGCTGGTTCTTCTAGGTAAGGGGGCAGGAAGCCATCGGGCCATACTTCAAGAGTATAGCATGCCTTTTCTTGATCAGATGATCAACATAGTTTCTGCCGTCTCCATAGTCTGTTATTCAGTATATAGTGTCGAATCGGATACCGCCCATCGGCACCCTCATCTGTGGATTACGGTACCAGTTGTCATCTACAGCGTCTGCAGATACCTCTATCTGGTTTACCAAAAGGGATGGGGAGGCGCACCAGATGAAGTGCTTATGAAAGATAGTTCTCTGCAGGCAGCAATAGTGGTATGGCTGATCTTGATTCTACTTCTTTTTAAATTCGATACACTGAGCCATCCAATTATAATTTTCTGAAGGAACCGTAAATGAAAGTATTGGTGACGGGTTCGAATGGTATGCTGGGTATTGATATGTGTTCTCTGCTGGAGACGGCGGGCCA